>JASJBW010000002.1 GCA_030066315.1 Gammaproteobacteria bacterium | reverse complement strand
ACCGAATCAATTTTAGCAAATGCAAGATTCTTAAATTAACGACCTCTATTTTAGAATAAATAATTTCGAGCAGCTTCAGTAATTGCAGTAACAGCTGGGTTTTTAATACGTCTTTCAGGCGAAATGATATAGTAATGTTCACGAACCTCTTCGGTTCGCCCAATCACTCTGACACCATATTTTTCTAATACATCCTTTTCCATGGTTTGTGGGGAAGTAAAGACTCCGGTGCCGCGTTCTCCAAAAGCCTTCATCAGTGCCCGGTCTTCAAATTCGGCAACCACCCTGGGTTTAATGCCCTGCTGTTCAAACCAGTTTTCCAGGTTTCTGCGCAGTGTGCTGCTTTTGCTGGGCATCAGGAATGGAAAATCATTCAGGTTTTCTGGAAAGTTCTTTTCCAGCTTTTTCGCTTGTCTGGGTATGGCGAAAAAAGTAATGCCTGATTCACCCAGTGAGTGATTATAGGCACGGATGTTCAAAGATGGATTCAACGGACTGTCAGATAATACTGCATCCAGTTTATGGACAGACATATCAGCCAGTAAATCTACCAGTGGTGCTTCATGGCAGATCAGGTTAATCGACTCACTCATCTGTAATACGGGTTCCAACACCCGGTAAGCCAGTAGTTTGGGAACAATCATGGCGACGCCCACTTTAACCGTGATGGAAGTGCCAGGAGTCTGGCCCTCCAGAACATCCTGTAATTCAAGCCCAAGTTGGAACATTTCGTCAGCATAAGAAAACACCATACGCCCCGTTTCGCTCAATACCAGATTACGGCCTTCGCGCTCAAAGAGTTTTTCTCCAATACTTTCCTCCAGGTCGCGCAACTGGCCACTGATCGTTTGAGGTGTCAGGTAAAGTGCTTCTGACGCTTTAGTAATTGACCCATGACTGGCTACCGACCAGAAATAACGTAAATGTTTTAAGTTGAGTTTCAAGTTTTGCATAAAACGAGTATCCAGTTATTGGGGGAATAGAAGGTAAACATGAATTCATTTCACCGGGGTGTCGAAGCCAGCCGGTTTGATGGCCAGTACTGAGCATGATGCAGTTTGGAGAACCTCCTCTGCGGTATTACCAATGAGAAGTCCCGGTATACCCACGCGACCCACCGTGCCCATTACGATTATATCGGCTGAGGTTTTTTGCGCGGTTTCATTAATGGCATCAATCGGTCTACCTTTAACCAGTTGAACATTATTGTCATCAACGGAGAGTGAGAAAGGCTCAAGTATCTTATCCAGTTTGTTCTGATGGGTCTGTTCTTGGTGTCTCAGCATGGATTCTAACTCTACACTGGGAAGGCGAAAACGGCCACCACGAAACATGCTCTCTCCTGGCAGGTGCCAGGCACTGATGATATCAACACTGGCATTTTCTCTTTGAGCTAATGAGGTGGCCAGCTGAATTATTTGTTGTGCAAACTCCTGATCATGATCGGTATCGACCGCTCCAATAATATGCTGATAGTGTTCATTCACTTCAGCACGATCAATCAGTACCGGGCACGGGCATTTACGTAGCAAGTGCAAATCCAGGCTGCCAAATAGTTTTTCGCCGATACCTGGGGGAGGTTCTGCCTCCTTGATCAGTAAATCATAATCACCTTTTTGAACAAATTTAATCACCTCAGCGAAAGGTAAACCCTGTAGAACCTTGGTATAGATGATCGAATGATCAGTGTTAATGGATTCAACCAGTTGTTCTAAAACCTGCTGTCTTTGGTCTTTGAGTAAATCAATTAATTCAACATTAAAGTTGGACATGATTTCAGCGGGTGTTTCTACCGGTTCAATAACATCCACCAGGGTTAACCTTGCCTGATTGGATTCAGCCAGCCTTGCTGCTCGTAATAAAGAGCTGGATACCGAATCCGCACCATGTGCGAAAAAAAGGATATTTTTAAAACGTTGCATGAGGCCTCCTTATGTTCATTTAAAAATTTAAATACAGAAAACTGGTCAGTAATAATCCCAACAATACCAACCATACTAATCCAGGTTGTAACATCGAAGTGCTGACGCTATCCGTCTTGTTATCCTGTTTTGCGATGGGTGATATCAGTGAGGGTAATAATGGGTTTAAATCCTTCCAGTGCAATGGGTAGGTCAGACGTAAACGTGTTATCAAATGAAAAACATCCCCGGGCCTAAATAAGCCTGACGTTCGCGTACCACGAGATAAGAATGATTGAAGCCCGACCAGAATGAAGATACCCACGATAATAATGAGCAAACTTTTTGTATCGAAGTTCATAGCCCAGGGTAGAAAAGGTGCAAACCAGGCAACTGGTACTAACAACCACCAAATGGGAAGAACAGGGATGAATGTATCCACATTCGCGGTTTGAGGTCGGGTCTTTGACCATTGTCGATGAATCAGGATGATGAAATGCCCCATCATCAAAATACCGGTGAGGCCTGAGACCAGCAGTATCTTGTTAAAATCGCCGGTTACAACTTCCTGTAATTCCAGCTTGGCAGCTAAACCCGCTGAAAACGGCAAGCCTATCAGACTGAAGGCAACGACGATTGCTCCCATTAACCAGCGGAGTTGCCCTGGTTGTAGGCGCATATTTTCCAGGGCAAGAAAAAGCGAAGCTTTTACCACCAGATGATGCATGGCAAACAAAATCAGTGCTGCCGTAACCGCTGCATAGTGTTCGGGATGGGCTAATCCATAACCAAATAGAGCACTTATCAGTCCCATTTTAGCAACACTCGAATAAGCCAGCACTGCAGCGGGTCTTTTTTGCAACAGTGCCCAAAGACTTCCAAACACAAGCCCAATAAAGCCTAAAACCATCAGTAAGATGCCCCAGTTTTCCAGCCCAGCGTTTCCTCCGGGTAAAAAGCGTAACCAGCCCAGTAAACCGGCTTTCATCATGGGTCCACTTAATACGGCTACACTGATTAAGGGTGCTGCGGTATAGGTTAGCGGTAGCCAGGGGTGCAGGCCTGGTAAAGCGAGTTTGATCCCGAATCCCAGCAAGAGCAGCCCGGCAGCAGTTTGAGAAAAATTTTGAGCATGGATATCACTGAATAATAAAGATCCGTTACTCGAAAAAATCAATAACATGGCCACGAAAAGAGCCAGTTCACCCACCAGGGTAAAGGCCAGGTAAACGCGTGATGCGCGACGCGAAAGCTGGGAAGATTTGATAATCAGGCCGTAACTGGATAATCCCATCAAGGCAAAACCCAGGTAAAAACTGGACAGGTCGGCCGCAATGATCAGCAACAGATTTCCGCACATAGCGAGTAGGAACAGGCACCGATAGATAGGCCGATTAATATTCTGATCGTGGTGCCATGCTACATAAATCCCGGCGATCAGCCAGATAACAGCACTGAACAACAGAAAAGTTTGTCCAACAGCATCAAGTTGCCAACTGACGCCCATTAATAACCAGGGAATGGTCACTTCTGTACCGATGGGTACGTAAAAGGCCATCATTAACGCAAACAAGGCGGGTAAAGGTAGCAATCGGCGCCAATGGTCAGATAAACAAATGAAGGCCATTAGCATGGGTATTAGAGGAATACTGGTCAAAAGAAGTGCTTGCATGTCAGTACTCCCGTTCCGCAATCAGTGAAGCCCATTCCAGCGGGCTATAAGGTGCTGCGGCAAACAGGCCGATAATCAAAGCCAGTGAGGCAGTAATTACGGGAGGCCACATTAATGCACCAGGCATTTCCCAGCGACCGGTTTTGGGTTTTTCCTCTGGCCATGCGGTAACCGCTCGTTTAAACCAGGCGCGATATAATATGGGCAGGAAATAGGCGGCATTGAGGAGGCTGCTGATCAATAATACCGGAATCACCCAGATACCATCACCGGTTTGGAGTGCACCCAGACCGAGATACCATTTACTGATAAATCCGGCGACGGGTGGTATTCCAATCATGCCAAGTACGGCGATGCTGAAGGCCAATGTCGTCGCCGGCATGCGTTTGCCGATACCATCCATTTCACTGACCCGGTGTACGCCTAAATTTTCTGCATAATTACCGGCAGCAAAAAACAGGGTAATTTTCATCACACCTTGATGGACCAGGTGCACAACGCCACCGATGGTGGCTAGTGGACCGACAATCGCGGTTCCGAGTGCAATATAGGAAACCTGGCTGATGGTTGAATAGGCTAATCGTCGTTTCAAATGGTCTTGCGACAAGGCCTTCACTGAACCATAAATGATCGTAAAGGCTGCCATGGCGCCAAGAAAAGGTAGCAGATTAAGTGAGGCGGAAAATTCAACTCCATACACATCGTAGACTACGCGTACGATGCCAAATGCCCCCGCTTTGACCACGGCAACCGCATGTAACAGGGCACTAACCGGCGCGGGTGCCACCATTGCCTGGGGTAACCAGCCATGTAGCGGGAAGAGGGCAGCCTTGACCCCCAGACCAATGATTAACAGCAAGAATATCCAGCGTAGTGCATTGGGATCAAGATGGGGTAATTGTGAAAGCAAGCCACCCTGAGTAAACTCAATAGGGCCAGCGATTGTATGTAGCCAAACCGCGCCAATTAATAACAGTATTCCACCGCCCAGGGTATATGCCAGGTAGATGCGAGCTCCCCTGACGGCCATGGGGGAACCTTTGTGCGCGACCAGAGGATAGGTGGCCAGGGTCAGTAATTCGTAAAAAATAACAAAAGTGAACAAGTTGCCTGACAGTGCGAGCCCCACGGTCGCGGTGACACAAAGGCTGAAGAAACCAAAAAAACGGCTGCGATGTGGAGTATTTTCCAGGTAACCAATCGCATAGATGGTCGTGACTAACCACAGTATGGTGGATAGGGTGACAAATAGGACTGAGAGCGCATCTGCCTGTAAAACAAGTTCCAGACCTGGGCCCAGTGCCCAGCGCATTTCAATATCTCTTTCATGAAAAACTCCCCAAATCATGATCGCGACGAATAATAATTTGGTGACGGCACCCAGCAGGTTTAACAAGGTGCGCAATCCATGGCTCTCTTCTTTTAGCAAGAAGATCGCAAGCCCTGGCAACAACGAGCTGAGTAGAATCAGTAGCGGTAAGCTGTTGAATAGATTCATTTTAGCCGCCTATAAATTGACTGTTGTTACTGATGAAATCCCAGAGCCCGGCGGAGCCTAATCCCAGCACAACCGTGGCAAATAGAGCCAGAGTCAATGCGGGGATCTCTTCACGTCCCCAGTTCAACACCTTACCCGCGCTGTCACCAGGGCCAAAGGCGTGTCCCAGTACACGGAATGTATACGCGGCAGCTAATATTGAGCCGGTCGCTACTACCGGTATCCACCACCACTGGGCACTATGAATAGATGCCGCTAAAAGTTGCCATTTGGCAATAAAACTGCCACTCGGGGGGAGCCCGATCAGAGCCACACCGGATAAAGCAATGATAAAGGTGGTTAATGGCAAGGCTCTGGAAGTGCCTGCTAGATCCGCAATTCGATCATGTCCCGCACGGTGTTGAACCACGCCGGCGCTTAAAAATAAGGCACTCTTGGCAAAGCCATGAGTCAGCGCCAGAAGTACCAGGGCCGTAAATGCAGTCTCACGCAACTGTCCTTCAGGCAGTCCTGTGATCAGTGGTATAAATATGAATAGATAACCTAACTGTGCCACAGTCGAATAAGCGGCCAGTAATTTTAATCGTTCTGCCCTTAGTGCTTGCCAGGATCCCCAGATGACCGCAGCTGCGCCCAGAATCCCTATCAACAAGGCTGATGCAGGAGTGATTACCACATCGAAGACATCAATCCAGAGGCGTAAAATGATATAAAGTGAAACTTTTACCACCAATGCGGAAAGTGCAGCACTGACGGGTGCCGGTGCGCTGGCATGAGCTGCGGGTAACCAGAAATGCATGGGAAACAGCGCTGATTTTATAATCAAGCCGGCGCTCATCAAGGTTAAGGCGACCTGGGCCAGGGGCTCTGCCTGAATGCGCTGAGCGAGTAATTCAAGATCGAGAATTCCATAACCGGTGTAAATTAAAGCCACACCGGCTAGAAACACCAGAGAGCCCAGGAGTCCAATACTCAAATATCGAATGGATGCCTGTAACGCTGCCCGATTATCACTTAATGCGGTGAGGGCAACGGCCGATAAACCCAGTAATTCAAGGGTCACGTAGAGATTAAACAGGTCACCCGAAAGTAACAAGGCATTGATCGCGGTCGAGAGCATCAACCATAATGGCCAAAACCGCATGCGCTTATTTACATCAGAAAAATATGCGTCCGCATAGAAAGTGGTCGCGGTGAATACCAACATGGCCATGACCAGCAGTGATGCAGACAAGGCGTCAGCACGCAATGCAATGCCCAACCCGGCATTCCAATTGCCCAATTCATGGGTTTGAGGTCCCCCATTAAAAACTTGGTATACCAATACCATACTGAAGGCCAGTGTAATCACGCTGAATAGTAAGCCGATCCAGTGTGCACGCCTGGGCCAGGCCAACGTGATCAGGCTGGCCAGTAACGGCAGCATAATGACCCAGACCATTGGATTATTCATCGTTTAGATCCTTCAGTTTATGTCGCAGTGCCAGAGCCATGGCCATCGCGCTGACGGCAACCACGATGCCCGTTAAAACGAGTGCATGAGGAACAGGATCCGCTATCTGTGTCTCTCCGCGGTAAGCGATTGCAATGAATATAAGGAACACGCCCGCACCGCAGACATTAAGAGCCAACAGGCGAGATAACAACTGTTGATGGATTAGAGTGGCGCGCAAACCAATACTGAATATACCAATCCCGCATAGGGCAAATAACAATTGTTCACTGATCATGAATGCTTGCCTCCCTGATGTCCTGACGAAGTTGAGGTCTCAAATGTCTCCCAGCCATCTGGCCGTCCCCCCATATAAGCAATGGCCAGAGCACTGGCAATCGAGAAGGTTGCCGCGGTTTCGATTACTAAAATCAGGATACCGGACCAGCTACTGGAATAACCGAGAAAGGCAGTGTTTAAAAACATCATGAGAAGTCCAACACTCACGAAGACAGCGATTCCAACAATCAGTAAAAATCGCATCCAGTTGAGATTTATGGCCTGGTAAGCGGTCGGTTGGGCCAACTGTAAAAGTATCAAAGCCGAAGCCAGTAAGGCACCTGCCTGGAAAGCGCCACCAGGTGCATGCGCACCCACCCATAACAGGTAGCCTGATGTCACTACCAGTAATGGCACCAGCCATGACAACATAGTTTGCAATATCGGTTCTGCCGGCACGTAAGTTTTACGCATTGGATTCAAGGTCAGCACGGCTAAAACCGCGGTTAAAACCACCGCCAGTTCCAGAAGGGTGTCGTAAGCCCTGAAGTTTAACAATACCGCTGTGACTGGATTGGTGACGCCACTCTCTGGTACCTGAGCCAGGACCTGGTCCGCCAGGCGGTTACCATCAGATAATTCCAGACCATGCCATACACCCCAGCCCATGAGAGTAGCCAATGCCACTGTCAATAGATTAACCATCCAAAGCTTTATTGACGGCAGTTTGTTAACAGACTGAGCATCATCGTCATGTTTTATAGCGGCCAGCAGTAAAGCTCCCGAGATTCCAGCACCAATAACGGCTTCTGCAAGTGCCAGATCAGGAGCCTTAAGACGTGCCCAGGCCAGGGCGAGCAGTAAACCAAAGGCAATGAAATAAGTGACGCCTTTCTGATTGTTGTGGGTTGCACAAGTAAGCCAGGCCAAGGTCAACAATAAAAGTATCAGAGTCAGATCAAGGAATAACCATAACCATTCAGTCATCTTGTTTACCCCCTGATAAAGCATGTTTGGCAATTAGATGCGAGGATATAGCGCTTGCAGCGAGCATTAATAACCAGACCAAAATCAATTTAAAAATCAGTATTTTGTCCGGTTCCAGCATGGCAATTCCCAGGGTTATCAATGCCAGGCCGGTGTTATCGGCTTTTGACAGGGCATGTAGACGAGAAAAAAGATCAGGTAGCCTGATGAGGCCAATGCTACCGGTCATGTAGAAAAAAACACCGCCCAGTATTATCGTCAATGCCAGGATATCAATCATGGTGTGACTCCAGGCGCGTCAGGGCAATACTAATGACGGCTGCAAGTAAAGCGAGAACCAGTGCAGAATCATAGAGTGCTGGTAATTGCAGAATTAGGCCCAGTATAAACATGATGGCAACACCTGTGCTGCTGATCAGAAGTAAGGAGCTGAAGCGATCTTCAATGCTGGGCCCCTTCCAGGCACGGATTAATCCAATTACCAGGCTCACCATCAACAGAAACAGTGCAAACATGAGGCTCACTTGTATCGTCGACGACAGTGATTCAGTGGCCATCAAGCTGTTCTCCAAAAATGGATGCGATTCGGTTTTCCAGTTGAATGACTCCCTGCTTCAATTGAGGCTGTTTATCCAGGCTATGAATACGGGCGTTTTCATTGAACCAATCGGCACTCAGTGTGCCCGGGACTAAACTAATGGTGTTAACAAAAAGTTGTCGGGCCACTGGATGTCGCAAGCGGATTGAATACTCATAAAAATAGGGGTCAAGCTTGAGGTCAGTCGTCAATACACGACGACTGATATCGATGGCCCCGCGGAAAGACTCAATGAAGAAAAAGTATGAAAATCGAAGCAAGCCCGTCAGGTTGAATGTGCTCTCTTTATTTTGGCTTTGCTGCCCGCTTGGACGTAAAGCCATGGCGATAAGTATAAAGGGTAAACCGATAACCCATGAAGCGATGTCACCCTGGCTTAATAACAACCAGATTGATGCGAGTACGAGGCCCCAGAAAACCCAGTTGGCATTTTTCTTCATGGTGTTCTATCAAGCTTGCGTCGTAAGGGGCTCCGGTAAGTGATACGGATTGGAACGGGTTTATAATGCAGTGATTTGTCTCGCATCAGATTTAAGAGCGCCATTGACTCAATAGTCCCCCAAATATACGACCTGGCTCGATACAGGGCATTACAGAAAAGCTTAATCATCTTTAACTCCTGAAGAGATTTGAATAGTTTTACACCATAGGTTTATATGATGAGGCTCAGTAAAAATAATAAAATTCGAATTATAATCATCTATAGTTCGAATTATACGAAGTATTAGAGGTGTGGTGAATACCTTAAGTTATTCAGGGATGGGTTGTACAATTGGGCGTGGATTTGGGGCTTATCATTAAGAATAGCCACGCATAGCCTTTCGATCGGCTAAGAGGGTTAAAATAGCGGGTTTAAAAAAACCAAAAAAGCACGGGTCCAGGTAAGGAACCCGTGCAAAAGTGGCGTTGGGGGAGGAATTAGGCCGCTTCGGCGTATGCCTGCTGGGCCTGCCACTCAAGTTGCTGCAATAACTCTTTAGGTAATGCCAAGGCTAAGCCTAGCTTATCCAGGTATTCACGCTCTCCCGGATGATCAGCCTTGGTCACCAGGCATGAAGCCAGATAAATTTCTGATTTTAGCTCCAAGCTTCTGACATTACCGGCAATCTCACTGATGGGGATATCCTTTTGCAGGCTGTCGAAAACGATGCCCTTTTCTTCGGCAGTCAGTTCCATATTATCAACTGCCTGGAATATGCGTTGTTGCTCTTCGGCGTCGATATGACCATCAGACTTGGCGGCAGCGATCATGGCCTTCACCACCGTTAATTCAAAGTCATCCTGGCTGTCCACTGAGGATTCAATAGCATGTTGATGAAAATTGGTTTCGCTCAAGGCAGGTGAAATGCTGTTATTCTGGGCCTGAGCAGGTGCGCTGTTATTATTACTCCAGTTTTGGTAGGCCTTGAAGGCCAGACCACCCAGCATCGCAGCTCCGCCATATTTAGCAGCCTTGCCGGCATATTTACGCGCTGATTTATTGCTCATCAGTAATGCCACGATACCACCCGCGGCGGCACCGCCGGCAAGCCCTCCAGGAATACCTTTGGCCAGGTTCGATACGGTTTGTCCAAGTCCCTGGCCCTGGCTGTCAGTGGCTCCCGGGTTTGAAGATCCTAAGAATTGGTTCAGTAAGTTATTTAGACTCATGGTGTTATGCTCCTATGTGAATTAAAAATTTAAAATGCTTTGATCATCCCATATTTATAATTGCCTCATAAAACGTTGTCGTTTACGTTGTAGTTGAAGATGGCGGACCAGACGATCAAGCACGCGTTGTGTAGCGATCAGTAAGTCTTTCTGAATCTCCATAAATTCAATTGTGGAACCATTGTTTAATGTGGTTTGAAGTCGAACCATAAATTGTGTCTCGTTATTCTGTTCCCGATCATTGAGATCGATTGAAAGCTTCATGATCTGATTTTCTAATCTACCCAGATAAAATTTAAGGATTTGCTCCACACGTGCACTATCAATATGTTTACTGTTTATTTCTAAAAGCATGATAAACGACCTAATTAAGCCACAAGGTCCAGACCTTTTGAGGGTGCTGGTTTGATTGGAATTAAATCTGCCTCTCGTTTTTGTTTGATAAAGCAAGCCATGCCACCCAGGTAAGACAGTTCATCGGATTTGATCTCGATAACCGGTACTTGCTGAGCCTCGGCCATCCAGCTGGCTTCAATCATAGGGTCCCAGGGTTCTTGTATCGAAAGACCACAATGGTTACAGGTCTGACTCATGGGTTTAACGAGTAAAGAGTTGCAATGAAGGCAGTGGGTATTGACTCTTTGATTTTCAGTCGGGCTGATCAACAATCGATCAACCTGTTGATTACGTAAAGCTTCAAGGGTGGAAACGGGTCCGAGAACAGTAGCGCCTTTGACATGCAGAGAGTTTTTAATATTTTCATCGATACGTCGTGTATCGATCTGCTTTTGTTGCTGAAAATACGCTTGTAAAAATTCACTGAAAGCACTATGACCCAGTTCGTAAGGCAATTCGATAGTGTCTGTAATTTTCCAGGCAATTTTGCGTGGTAGCCACTGTTTTATATGTTCCAGGTTTTCAGCATTAGCAGCCACGAGCATGGGCTTAGCCTGAGATCTGAGCAGAGATAAACACACTCTCTGTAAACGTTTGTCAAATTCCCGGGGTTCATCTTGAGACACGGTAATATGCCTGGTCTTGGAAAGTCGCGGAGCCGTCGCCCAGGCCATGGGTCTTATCTGCCCCAGATTAATGTCGTAGATTTGTATGACTTCATCCGTGTAAGCTAAAACGGAACCATTCAAGCGTTCATCTTTAAGTGTCAACAACGGAAGAATGTTCGCCTTGGTGTAAACCGAGAATTGATTGCCCATGTTCTGAGGCAAAGCAAAACATATGAACTCAGGAATACGATCGAAGTTTTCGCAGAATATCGTCAATCCCTTGGCTTGCGGATGCCAATGTTGGTGTAACTTTTCTATGAAACTCTCTACGAGTGTTTGTCGAGTATCATTATCCAGAGATGGAGCATGATCCAGTAATTGTCGCAAATTTTCGGTTATAAAAGATTCGCAAGCATTTTTACCTGACAACATATCCAGATAGCAGCTAATGACCAAGCTGTTGGGATCACCAAATGATTTCAACTCTACAAGCTTCTCCTCCAATGCATGGTTGCTGATTATCGAATCTGTTATTTGACTATTCATAATTTTGCCTATGAGTTTTTTCGTTGTGATAATTATGTTGGAGGAATAACAATAAAAAAGTCGGAATAGGTCATGAAATATTTCGATTTTTTCGAAACGTAAAGTTTTTCAGGATATTTTGGTTAATGTTCGAAAAATACGATGTGTTTTTAGTATTCTTTCGAATCAATCGATGTTTAAAATTTGGTCAAACAGCATTAATTTAACTCCATCAAATTTTTTTAGTTGGAGAAATTAATGAAACAATATCGTTATGAACAACCAGAAATGGTTCATCACATGATGAAAAGCTATGCCCCCATTCAGTTAGTGGATGTTAGAAGCCAGGTCGAATTCAGAGATGGTCATGCAAAGGGCGCAAAGTCAGTGCCTCTCAATCAGCTGAGCCGGGAACATCTGGAAGAGAATCTGGGCCCTGAAGTTGTTGAAAATAATACCTTGTATTTCATCTGTGAGTCGGGTGATCGTGCTCTTCAGGCAGTTGAGCTTTTGCAGGAACAGAATCTGAATAATCTGGTAATCGTAGGAGGCGGCACCCGGGCCTGGCGCAACCAGGGTTTACCCATTAAACGTACCTCAAGGTTACCTTCCTTAGAGCGTCAAACCCAAATAGCGATTGGCGGATTGTTATTACTCATGCTTGCCAAGGGGCTGCTGATTCATCCGTTTTTTTATGCGCTGATCGCTTTTATGGGTATCGGCCTGATTACCGCGGGTGTTACTGCTAAATGTACGCTCAGTGCATTGTTGGCAAAGATGCCTTGGAATCAGATAAGCCCAAACCATCCGGCCTGAATTGGAAGGCACAAGTAAACATTACAACTTAATTGGAGATATTTATGATATTTAGACAATTGTTTGATCCCGTATCCTCAACTTTTACTTACCTTCTGGCTGATCGTCATGGTGGTGAAGCATTAATTATTGATCCGGTACTGGAGAATGTTTCCTACTACTCGCAATTAGTGCGCGAACTGGATTTAAAACTGGTCATGGCCGTAGACACGCATATCCATGCCGATCATATTACCGGGGCAGGCCATTTGCGTGAGGTTAGCAAATGCATGTATGCCATGGGTGAACAAACCCGTGCCGAATGTGTGTCACATCACTTCAAGGATAACGATGCTCTGGTTGTGGGTAAATTGGTATTACGTGCTTGGTACACACCGGGCCATACCGATGATTCTTATTCTTTTGTAATGAAGGATCGAGTGTTTACGGGTGATACCTTGCTAATCAGGGGTACAGGTAGAACTGATTTCCAAAATGGAGATGCCGGGGCTCAGTATGACAGTATCTTTGGTCGTCTATTAACCTTGCCCGATAACATGTTGGTTTACCCGGCGCATGACTACCAGGGTAGAACGAGCAGCAGCATCATTGAAGAGCGGGTTTACAATCCTCGATTGCAGGTCCACACCAGGGAACAATATATTGAGCAAATGAACGCGTTGGTATTGGATCCACCCGCAAAGATTGCTGAAGCCTTGCCTGCAAACATGAGTTGCGGATTTAAACAAGCTGCTTAAATAAAAAGGCTTATGGAATCCATTTAATGTGTTCGCTTGAGATATTGCATATTTTTCAGATTGAATAATATTAATTAACCGGAGTTCTATGATGAAAAAAACAGTATTGGGCCGCTTGAGTTATAAAGCGATGGAGAAAATAAAGTGGATTCTGACCCTGATTTCAGGATTGCTCACGACCAGCTTAGTTTTGTTTATGGCGTCCAGGTAATACCCTGTCCAGGTACTTGCAGCCCTTCAAGGGCTGCAAGTTTCAAGAGACAAATCATCATAATCTGAAAATTAATAGCGCCACCATTTGTGTGTTTTCAAAATTGAAACCATACATAATCCCTTTGTGGTGAAAAAACAAAATTATTACGACAATAAAAAAACTAATTGGTGGTCGTGCCACTAATGATCTTATAGTTTTACCATTTTAAAAATGGTAAGTATTCGTTCCTAGTCAGAATTAAATTAACATTATTGGCATTGATGAAAATGCCATACGTTGATATGTTGTCAGGTTATGACAACGGAAAATTGAGCAGTTAATGGGCGCAAAAAGCGGTGCAATGATCGCATGGTTGATTTTCAATAAGATAAAACATGATCAATAGAATTAAAGAATTCCTACAACTGGAAGCTGCGGGCGGGTTTTTGCTCGTAATAGCCATGGTACTTGCCATGGTTGCTGAAAATTCACCCTTGAAGCCCCTGTACGATTCGCTACTGAGTGTTCCGGTAGAGATCCGAATTGGGCAATTGGAAATCGCTAAACCGCTTTTGCTTTGGATCAACGATGGCTTGATGGCAATTTTTTTCTTCCTCATCGGCCTGGAAATCAAAAGGGAAGTGATCGCCGGAGAATTATCCAATCCATCACAAGTGGCCTTACCGCTTATCGGTGCGGTAGGCGGTATGGCGCTTCCAGCGATTATCTACACGGTGATCAATTATGGTGATCCTGTGGCCATGAAAGGATGGGCTATACCTTCGGCAACCGATATAGCTTTTGCTCTCGGTGTGCTGGCCTTGCTGGGATCAAGAATCCCTCAGTCACTAAAAATCTTTTTAATGACCTTGGCCATCGCCGATGATTTGGGTGCCATCATCATCATCGCACTTTTTTATACCAGTGAACTGTCCATTACTTCACTCATTGCCGCGCTCGTTGGAATAAGCATTCTATGGATATTGAATCGTAGGCAAGTCATGGGGCTGACTCCTTACATCATCGTGGGTATAGTGCTCTGGGCGGCGGTTTTAAAGTCCGGTGTCCATGCCACTCTTGCGGGCGTGGTTACAGCCTTGTTTATACCCTATAAAAAGTTGCCCGGTGAATCGAATACTCAACTCGAAAAACTGGAGCATGACCTCCATCCCACGGTTGTATTTGGCATTTTACCGATCTTTGCGTTTGCCAATGCAGGAGTCACTTTTGAAGGATTAACTTTTAATGCTTTGCTGCAGCCTGTTCCCCTGGGTATTGCGTTAGGGCTCTTTCTGGGTAACCAGGTAGGTATATTCGGGTTATGTTTCCTGGCGATAAAATCCGGTCTTGCAAAACTGCCGGATAAAGCTTCATGGGCCCAGTTGTACGGTGTTGCACTCCTATGTGGTATTGGTTTCACCATGAGTCTTTTTGTAGGTTCCCTGGCATTTGAACAAGGAGGGCCCGACTATGCTGTTAACGATAGAATTGGCATATTGGCGGGATCCTTGCTCTCCGGTCTGGCGGGTTACCTCGTTTTAAGATTATCTTCGAAACAAACCCATTAGAAGCAATCAGTGACGGGTTTTCACTGGAACCTGTTAACCCGTAATCAGTGGGTGAAGTTAATCACTGCTGTTTTCTTTAACAGCATGCGTTGCGGTGGTTGAAACTCCAGATTCGTGGCAACGGGTGAGATAATCGTTCCAATATTCTTCATAATTCAAGCCTAAATCATACAGGTAGTCCCAGTCGTATAACCCTGACTTATAGCCATCATCAAAGAAAATCTTGATCGCGTATTGTCCAACGGGCACTATATTCTTGATATTGACCTTTTCCTTACCAGTCACCAGGTTAGCAAAGTCCCCAAAATGTCCTCTCACATCTGCTGATGGAGAAAAAACACGCAGGTATTCACATCTCAAATTAAACTGGGCGCCATCATTATAGCTGATCTCCAATAGGTGAGATTGTTGATGGAGTTTTATTTCTGTGGGGTGATGTGTGGCCATAATGATGTCAGCTCAAATAGGTTTCGCAATCGTAGGTATACAATTGGGGTCATTTTGAGGGTTTCAACCCGCATTCCATCATCACTTCTGAAAGTGGGTGATGTTATCAGTGAGTTTATGATTAAAGAAACCACAACTTTTTAATAGAAAATGACTCAGTAGATGAAAGGTAATGAATAACTCATATAGTGGATAGCATTATCCTTGAGTCCAAGTTGTCGTTTTTCAATGCTACCTTTGTGATAGCGAATTAGGGTTAATAGCGGTTATGTCTAAAAAATCACTCATGGTTGTCAGCAAGACCCTTTGTGTGACCGGTTTCATCTTGGCATTAATGGGATGTGCCAGTATTAAGCAGCCCCATTTGGGCCATCTTAAATCCACCGAAATCGAAACTCAGTCTTGCGCACTACTTTACCAGAAAATGGATGCTGTCACGGTCCAGGCCAAGGTGCGTGATAAGGGGGCACGGCAGGTTGAAGGCTATCCGTATTTGCGGGTTAACCGTTTCCTGGCATCGTTTGGTAAACAAGCCGTTCATGATGCTGCGCTCCGCGAAGCCTGGATGGGACAATTACGTGAGCTTGATATAAAAGGTCGAGCTATTGAAATTTCCAATTTACCAGCAGAGGTTCTGAATGAATTCGGGTATGAGGATAAGGATCTTCTGATTGCTCGTTTTCAGGAATGTGGGGCGCTATTGTTGTTACAGGATGTTAATCATGCAGAAGCGATCACATTGATGGCTCAACGGGTAAAGGTAAAGGATGATTACAGCACCCCCAAACGAGTGCTTGGACTCTATGCAATGACCCGTTATCCCTTTTATCTGGGTATTGAGGACTGGCAGGAGCGTTCAGTAGAGACGATTAAACTGGCAAGAAGTGGCAAGCTGGCAAGTCAGCCTGTTCAGTATTACTTACCGCCTGATGAGGGTGTATTCAGTCAACAAGAGGTTCGCGATATTTTAGCCCAGGCAGAGAAGAATCCTCTCGGCATGATCAAATTAAGCAAGCCTGAAAAACAAAAGCTTTTTCAGACTTTTGCCCCGGTTTATCAAGTCGAAACAACCGGTGAATTTGACCGCATTGGCACAATTAATTGGGCAGATAAACCATCACCCCAGTTGGATACCTCTCAACCTACCGTTTATACACGACTGGAATATACCCGCGTGCAACAACGAACCTTGTTACAGTTGGTCTACGTGGTGTGGATGCCCGAACGTCCGCGGGAGAGCGCTTTTGATCTACTCGGCGGACACTTGGATGGGTTTGTCTGGCGCGTGACGCTTGCTCCTGATGGGGAACCCATTCTTTATGACAGTATTCATCCTTGCGGTTGTTATCACATGTTTTTTACCACACCGCGAGTAAAGCCCATTCCAGCACCGAATCCCAAAGAGGAGTGGGCATTTACACCATTAGATTTGCCCCGAATCATGCCAGGTGAGCGTCTTACCTTGAGCTTACAAACCCGTACTCATTACTTGCGTAATGTCTCGCCAAGTGATGCTGGGGAAGGGGTTCATTACCGTCTCGCTGACTACGATGACCTGCGTGTCCTGCCACATCCTGATGGAGCCACTCGCAGCATGTTCGGGCCAGATGGCCTGGTGGCTGGAAGCGAACGGCGAGAGCGTTTTTTGTTCTGGCCGATGGGTATCAAGAATGCCGGCGCAATGCGACAGGCGGGTACACAAGCGACGGCTTTTGTGGGTAGGAGGCATTTCGATGATGCAGACCTGATCGATAAACGGTTTCGTCTGCTGCCACCCAGTAAAAAATGAAATTTTGATCCTTTTAAGGGAGAGACCATTGGCCTAAAAAGAAGGTCTATAGGTATACTGTCATGCAGATAAGTAGCAAAAAATCACATGGCAAATTCTGACAAGAACATTACACGAACTTCAGGCAAGGCAACCATTGATGCTTTTGTCAAACAGGTTCGATCGATGCCAGCAACTAAACCCAGTACTGAACGTGGACGATTGATATTTGCCATGGACGCAACCGCCAGCCGGGAACCTAGCTGGGACCGGGCCTGTAAAATCCAGGGCGATATGTTCAGTACCACTGCAGCACTGGGAGGCCTCGAGATCCAGTTATGTTATTACCGTGGGTATGATGAATTTGATGCTAGCCCCTGGTTATCGTCTGCCAGTGCCCTGCTACAGAGAATGACGAGCGTGTCCTGCCGTGGTGGCTATACTCAGATCGAAAAAGTACTGCGCCAGGCTATCGAACAGACCAAGCAGAAAAAAATACAGGCGCTTGTTTTTGTCGGGGATTGTATGGAGGAAGACGTTGATCATTTGTGCCATCTTGCGGGCGAGCTCGGTATGCTCGGTGTGCCCGCTTTCATTTTTCATGAGGGTGACGAGCCCATGGCGCAAAACACCTTTAAGGAGATGGCCCGACTGACCCGTGGGGCCTATTATAGTTTCGATAGCAACAGCGCAGCTCAACTGAGGGATCTGTTAAGCGCCGTGGCAGTCTATGCTGCCGGTGGGCACAAAGCCTTAAGGGACTTTGGTAAAGATCGTGGCGAGGTCGTACGGAGACTCACCCGTCAGTTGGACGAGAACTGATATGGCACGGTTGTTACTGCTGCTTATTATCGCGGCAGGGTCCTATTTTCTCTTCCGTTGGATTAGCCGCCAACCTGCACGGGTACGCTGGCAGTTACTCGCGGTTACGGCAGCATTGGTACTGCTGGCGTTGGTCTTAACTGGACGTGCACACTGGGTGGCCGCGGTATTTGCCGCTTTGCTCCCTTTTTTACGGGGTCTGCTTACTTTGGCAGGCAATTGGCCATTGATCCGTCGCTTGCTGGCAGGTATGGGAGGTGGCGCAAAGCCACAAAGACCCAGTAGCGGGCAGACTTCAACCGTTCAAAGCCAGTATATCCGCATGACTCTGAACCACGATTCTGGTGATATCAATGGTGAAGTACTGGCAGGGCAGTTTGCCGGAAAAATGCTTGATCAACTCGATCTTGACGCGTTACTACGATTGTTGACTGAATGCCGGCATGATGAAGAGTCAGTAGCACTGCTGCATGCTTATCTGGATCGTGTCTATGCAGACACCTGGCAGGAACGCGCCGGTGAACAGTCGCAACGGCATGAAGCAAGCACGCCGGGTGAGATGTCACGTGCTGAAGCATTGCAGATCCTCGGCCTGGAGCCAGATCCCAGCGAAGAGGAAATCATCGAGGCACATCGCCGTTTGATCCAAAAACTGCATCCGGATCGTGGTGGTTCCGCCTACCTCGCAGCCAAAATTAACCTGGCCAAAGATACTTTACTGAAGCACTAAAAAATCACAGTAAAAACTTATTCATCAACAGTAGTGATCTGATTACCAATAATACTGCTGACATAATTTTCATCTAGTGGAATTCATTCGTGTTATTAAGAGTACCAGATAAGATCCTTTAGCATTTACCTCAGGTGGCGGCCTCCATCCATCGGTAAAACTCGGCCGGTAACATAATTACTCTGCATCAGATAGTCGATTGCATGCTGAAATTCATCAAGCCCCGCTTCATGCTGAATCAAACTCTTTTCAAGCGCTTTGCGACGGTAGTCTTCATCATCTTCGGGATTAAATATCACGAGCGCCGGAGCCAGGCTGTTGACTTTTACCTTAGGCGCCAGTTTTGCCGCAAAAGATAGAGTGAGATTGTCTTGAGCGGCCTTGCTCGCGGCATAGGCGATATGTTTTTTACTACCGCGACTGCTCACATAGTCCCCAACGTGGATGATATCTGCGTGACTTTCAGTGCTGGCATTGAGTAATGAAGCCAGTGCAAGATTGATTTGATAAGGTGCATTGACATGGACTTGCATCATACGACGTAAAATATCTGAAGAGGGCTGGTCGGCATTATCTGGAAGCCAGTCAGAAGCATTATGTATGATGGCTCGCAGGCATGTATGGTTTTGTTTCACCGAATTGATCAGTTCATCAATTTCTGAATCATTGTCAAAGTTACATTGATAAAGTTCAGCACCTTTTTGCTGCAGAGTGGCAAGGCTTGATCGCTGTGTGCGATAGGTACCGATTACCGGGATACCCCTTTCCAAAAAGGTATTGGCAAGGTGTAAACCTACACGTTTGGCAACACCTGTTACCAGAATTGGTTCGTTATTCATCGCTTGGCAAATCCCAGAACTTTGATAAAAAAATATGCATTTTAAGAAACGGGCGTTAGATAAACACCAGTTACTATTATTTTCAAGGAACATACGGGCTGAGATGTGAAATCCCCGTTAAGTTGCCGTGAAAATAATGTAAAAATCTGCGATTGACTTTTAAATGAGTGGAATCGTGTAGTCCTGTCCAGCGCTGTCAGTCTGCGCAAGAACCCATTGAGTCATATTCTTTACCAGTCATCAGAGCGTTTCTGATGTTCAAGATCAATTTACATTGATAGAAATTTACCAGATGAAACGCTCTTCTCTGAGCTATTTGTGTTTTCAAATTTTCCCAATAACAAAACTATCCAAATCAATCTTGTCCATGTTTTGACCAGTATTAAAATAATAAATATTTGAACTTTTGGGTTGATATGTGGCACTATGTCCATAACTTGTGCAGGACAAATCGATATTTCTGGGTTTAAATAGTGCATTTATCTCTTCTTCCTTTCGGATTGTACAAGGTTTGTCTAACCATCGCTGATTAGTGCATGGATAACCCCGATGCTTTGAACAGGCATTCGAAAACTGAACAAACATTTTACTCAAGAGGTATTACGGTATGACCATAACCGTCTTTCAATATGAATTAGTTGCAAACTTTTTTTCCTTCTCAATAGCTACGATGGCCGCAGCAACCATTTTTTTCTGGCTGGGTCGCAGTCAGGTGTCAAACTATTACAAAACAGCTCTCACCATAACCGGGCTCGTAACATTCATTGCGCTCTATCACTATGTCCGCATCTACGAGAGCTGGGACGCTGCTTATGATGTCGTCAATGGTGTGCTCACTCAAACGGGTATTGCCTTTAACGATGCCTATCGTTACGTGGATTGGTTACTGACAGTACCACTACTGTTGATTGAACTAATCCTGGTAATGCGTCTTTCGAAAGAAGAGACCTACAGCAAATCGCTA
Source organism: Gammaproteobacteria bacterium (assembly GCA_030066315.1). Classification (GTDB taxonomy): domain Bacteria; phylum Pseudomonadota; class Gammaproteobacteria; genus JACNJF01. The sequence continues at coordinate 29,288 of JASJBW010000002.1, read as the reverse complement.
CGTCTGGGTTTACTGGCGGCGATCATGATTGTGTTGGGTTATCCAGGAGAAATATCTGATGATGCCGGCACTCGCTGGATCTGGTGGGTGCTCGCAATGATTCCATTTATATGGATCGTGTACGAACTTTTCGTGGGTCTTCGCGATTCGATTGCCGCTCAGCCCGAAAATGTTCGTGGCTTAGTCAACAAGGCGCGCTGGTTGACCGTTTTGTCATGGTCATTCTACCCAGTTGTGTTCGTATTCCCAATGATTGGTTTGGTAGGCGGTGCTGCTGAAACAGCAGTTCAGGTGGGTTACACCATTGCTGATATCGTCGCCAAGGCGGTCTTTGGTGTACTCATATACATGATTGCGGTACGTAAATCTGAAGCCGACGCGGCCCAGGAAAAAGCCTGAGGGATACGGCCGGCTGATTATGAAGATCAGCCGGCCCGATAACTATGAAACAGATTAACTTCCATATAGCGACACCCGTTGATGAGTTGAACTCTGGCCCTTTTTTGCAAGCAAAGCTTAGTGGGTGGCAACAAGATATCGAATTAGTCGAACAGCGCATGTACACCATTTGTGCGCGGCCAGCTCAAAACAAGCAAATATTACGCGCATTGAGGCATCACTTGACTTCGGGCGGTGGCAGAACTCGCAGTAAACTCGCCTTGACTGCTGCCTATTCATTGGGTCTGAGTCAGCACGATGCCATAGTTCTGGCTACCAGTGTGGAGTTGCTTCACAACGCTTCCCTGGTACAGGACGATCTGCAAGATGCTGCGGAAATCCGGAGAGGTCAGCTAACCGTCTGGAAAAGCTATGGCATCAACACTGCCTTGGGCTTAACAGATTTGATGATTACCGCGTCCTTTGCTGCTATCGCTCAAATCAGTAAAGTCGATAAATTGCCTTATCTGATCCAGCATCTTCATGATGCTGTTGCCAACACCATTCATGGTCAATCTTACGATGTGGTTCACCATAACGTTAATCAGTTGGGTTCTGGATTATGCCTGCAAGTGGCTGAAGCAAAATCAGGCCCCTTATTTTCGCTGGGGTTGGAATTACCCCTCATTGTCGCAGGTTATCAAGATTCTGTAGCCCATGCCAGGCGAGCCGCCAGAACATTCGGAACCGGTTATCAAATTATTGATGATATCTTTGATCGTGATGAGGATCGTCAGCAAGGGTCCATAGCCAATGTGCTTTTCGCGTTGGAACTGGAAGTCGGTGCATCCAATGCTCTCGAGGCGGCTATGGACATGGCCCAAGACCATCTTGAGTCAGCAACTGCATTAGGCAAGGAATTACCTAACCAGTGTGGTTTTTTGCTTGAAGATTTAGCAGAACAGCTCTTACATAAACTGGAAAGGAAGAATCATGCCTGAAGCCATAGTCGTAGGTGGAGGTTTTGGCGGTATTGCCTCAGCTTTGCGTTTGCGGGCAAGAGGGTATGATGTGGCGATTTATGATCGGTGTGAACGCCTAGGCGGACGTGCACAAGTATTTGAGCAAGATGGATTTCGCCATGACGCAGGACCCACCGTAATTACGGCGCCATTTTTATTTGATGAATTGTTCGCGCTCTTCGAAAAAAAACGTGAAGACTTTGTTGATTTTGTTCCCCTTTCTCCCTGGTACCGGTTCTGGTTTAGTGATGGCAAAACTTTCGACTACGGAGGGACAATCGAAGATACGTTGGCACAAATTGGTCAATTCAATGCAGCTGATGTAAACGGATATAAAAATCTATTGCATCAATCCAAACAAATTTTTGAAGTGGGCTTCAACCAGCTCTCTGATCAACCCTTTCACTCAGTCATGACCATGATAAAACAGGTACCTAACCTGTTACGTCTTAACTGCCAGCAAACAGTCTGGGATTTGGTCAGTAGTCATTTACAGGATCCTCACTTACGCCAGGCCTTTTCTATTCAACCATTACTTGTTGGGGGCAATCCTTTTGATACGACCAGCATCTACGGCTTGATTCATTACCTGGAAAGAGAGTGGGGAATTCATTTCGCTATGGGCGGGACTGGTGCGATTGTTGATGCATTAGAGCAACTGATGAGGAGCCAGGGTATCGATATCCATTTAAATCAGTCCGTCTCTCGTTTGTTGGTTGAAAACGACCGCGTTAGTGGTATTCAACTCGATAGTGGTGAAAAAATAGAAACGCATACAGTCGTTTCTAATGTCGATCCAGCTTATCTCTATCGCCATATGCTTGATAAGAAATATCAACGTGGCCTTGTGGGGCTGAAACAAAAACACTCACAATTCTCCATGGGATTATTCGTGCTCTACTTTGGCACCACGCGGCAATATCCGGAGGTTGCTCATCACACGATCTGGATGGGCCAACGCTATCGTGAATTGTTAAGGGACATCTTCCACGGTGACGCACTACCTGAGGATTTTTCATTGTATCTTCATCGACCCACAGCCACCGATCCTTCATTTGCACCGCCAGGTTGTGATTCTTTTTATGTGCTGGCGCCAGTTCCTAATCTGAAAGCCAGCATTGATTGGTCTATGGAAGGTCCGTTACTCAAGCAGAGAATTGTCAATGCATTATCGGAAACTCTGCTACCGGGACTTGATAATTGTATAACCGCAGATTTTTTTATGACCCCGCAAGATTTCGCTAACGATTATCTAAGCGAGCATGGGGCGGGATTTTCAGTAGCGCCTCTGTTTAGGCAGTCAGCTTGGTTTCGTTTTCACAATCGGGCAGAGGGGCCGGAAAACCTGTTCCTGGTGGGTGCGGGAACACATCCTGGTGCGGGTGTACCGGGCGTTTTATCATCAGCAAAAGTACTCGAAAATCTTTTACCCTCAAGTCGATCCTTACAGGAGGCAGCAGCATGACCCTGGCCATTTCCTTTGATCCAAAATCCGATCATCATTCGCCAGCCTTTCAGGCTACAGATGTGCTTTCAAAACATGGTAAAAGTTTTTATTTTGCGGGAAGATTTTTACCTTTAAAACAATTTAAGGCTTGTGCGCGACTGTACAGTTTTTGCCGATATTTAGATGACGTAGTAGATGCGTCTTTGCAGAAGCCCGACGCACTAAAAAAACTGATTCAAATTGCAAACGAACTTGATTCCGGTATGAGTTTTGATCCGGTGATCAGTGACTTTCTGATGTTATCCAGGGAATATCAAATCAATCATGAGCCCGTTAGGCAGTTGATTCAGGGATTGTTGTCGGATTTGGATAGTGTACTTTTCGAGGATGATGCCCAGCTGAAGCTTTATTGTTACCGGGTTGCTGGAACCGTTGGTTTGTTAATGTGTGATGTGCTGGGTGTTGAGGATACCCAAGCTCACAAGCACGCTATCGATTTAGGTATTGCGATGCAATTAACGAATATCGCCCGCGATGTCGCTGAGGATGCCAGAAATAACCGACGTTATCTGCCTAAAAGTTTGGTCGGTAATCTTAATCCATTGCAAATAGCCAATGCCGATGTATGGCATCGTGATAATCTCAAAACAGCGGTAAAAATACTTCTCGATGATGCCGAGTATTTCTATGAATCTGCAGAAAGGGGAATGGCTTACCTGCCATGGCGTGTGCGTTTGGCGATTTTAATTGCAGCCAGGGTCTATCGAGGTATTGGCAGACAATTAGCACGTAAAAAATATGCGACATGGTTAGGTCGTGCACAGGTGACCACCAGGGGTAAAATTATGATTACTGTGAAAGCTTGCTTTGATTTTATCACTCGTACCCGTTTCCATTTGAAAACTGCCCAACATAATCCAGTTTTGCATCAACCGATCCAGGGGGTTCCTGGCAGTTACGGCAATAAGTAGTGATTAAATGACTAAACGTTATGATTTGGCGATTATTGGTGGAGGTTGTGCAGGCCTCTCACTTGCACGTGATTTAATCAAAGGTGCAGGAACTCAGTTCAATGTGCCAAGAACTATAATCATCGAACCTAGGAATGAGTATGTGAATGATCGGACCTGGTGTTTCTGGGCGCAGAATAATGACAATAATCAACATTTGGTTAGTAATCATTGGCAACAATGGACATTCTCTGCTGGCGATAAGAGCATTGTTCATACCGCAGAGGAAAGCTGGTCATACTGTTGTATTCCGGCCATTAATTTTTACCGTGATGCTATCGATATCATTTCACAAAATGACCAGGCCACTCTAAAAAAAGATACACGAGTTGAAAGGATTCAGGCATATAACAAAGACTTTCTAATCAATACCTCCAATGGAGATTTATTGGCTAATAAAGTCATTGATACACGCCCATCATCCTCTGCTGATAACGAGCAGGCGATCCTGTTGCAGGTATTTGAAGGAGCCGAAATAGAAACGGATCAAAAATTAAATCAAGCAGATCAAGTCGGCTTAATGCAAGACATGGCCGCTGATCAATTTGGATTTAAATTTAATTACATAATCCCTTTCCAGAAGAACCGGGTATTAGTGGAAAGTACTCGGTTTTGTCCGGATCAATCAGCAATCAAGCAATTGACCAATGATCTGGATCTTGCATTACGACGATATTTCCCCTCGGGTCAATACAGGGTGCTACGGCGAGAGAGAGGAATCATTCCAATGGGACTGGATCCTGTTAGGCAAGCGCTTCTGCCTAACTGGGTTAGGGTTGGCAGTGGCGGAGGGGCTATTCGAGCTTCAACAGGTTATGCCTATAAAAGGATCCAAAATTGGTCTCGTCTTTGTGCCAGAGCATTATTGAAACACAAAAAGATCCTTCCGCATCCGCAAGATCCCACATCACAATCTTTGATGGATCAATTATTCCTTAAAGTTATCAGAAATCATCCCGGTTTAGCCCCTGATTTATTTCTATCTCTGGCGCAAAAGGTTGAGCCAACAGCTCTGGTTAGATTTCTGAGTGATCAACCCACCTCGCGAGATCTTTGGTCCGTCATTTTTGCTCTCCCGGCCGGCCCATTTATTAAACAGCTCAGCACAAATTTAATACGCCATGGCGAAGATCAAAAGGGCAGTCTCCACCGTGGATAATTCAGCTGATCGTTTGCAGCAGTGGTTTTTTTTTACAGCGTCTGTTGCAACTGTTGCGTTGGTAATGTTCGAAGTGAATGTATCTTTGCAGTGGCAAATAATCTTATTAACCGCTCTGGTCATTTTATTGGGATTACCCCATGGAGCACTTGACCCGATTGTGGCTCGTCGCTATGGCTTGTGGAAGACAGGCAGTGACTTATTTCATTTTATTCTCATTTACTTGTTGGTTGCTGCTATCACTTTCGGGCTCTGGGTATGGTTGAGTAACTTAACTTTCGCTTTGTTTTTGTTACTTTCAGCCTGGCATTTTTCCAATGATTGGCGCTTCAAGTTAAGTCAATTAAATCGCATAGGAATGGGCTTGGCCTTGATCGTTATTCCCAGCTTGTTCCATTCGACTGAGGTTTTGAATATCTACGGTCTCCTGATATCAACGGAAGGAGCAAGACAGCTGGTAATTATTTCAAGCCAACTGTGGCCAATGGTGGCCGTGTTGTTGTTGACTAGCTTATGGCAATCGCTGAAAGTTGATATTTATTCGGCAGTAGAAATAGTTCTTATAATTATCACAGCGATATTATTACCCCCTCTTATTTTTTTCGTCCTTTATTTTTGTTTACAACATAGCCCTCGGCATTTATTGGCCATTGCAAAGCGTGAAAAACTAGAGGCCGTAATATCAACCGCAATAGTATTCAGTGTACTGACCGTCATCCTGGGATTTATGGCCTTTCTGTTAATGCCGGAGCAGGACTGGCACCAGGATTTATTACGCACTGTTTTTATCGGTTTAATGATCCTCACTGTACCCCACATGATACTGATTGAGCTGACACAACGTCTTAATCCGGTTGAGATTACGTCATGAAAGACATCCTCCAGCGAAAAGTCGATCACATAGAGCTCGTTCTGGCGCAACAACAGGATACACCTCCCCCTAACGGCTTTGATAAAGTAGAGCTTGAACATAATGCTTTACCTGAAGAGAAACTGACTGATATCAAACTCTCAACCTGCTTTTTAGGGTACGAGTTAAAACTCCCTTTTTTGATCAGTTCGATGACCGGTGGGCCGAGACGAGCGGAATTAATTAATATTCACTTGACGGAGGCGGCACAACATCTGGGCATTGCCATGGGTGTAGGCTCACAGCGTGTAGCACTGCAATCATCTTCACAAAGTGGTTTAAACAAGAGATTACGACAATATGCACCCGATATTGTTTTATTCTCAAATATTGGTGCTGCCCAGCTGCGTCAGGATTTCGGTATTAATGAAATACGCCATGCCATTGAAATGATTGAGGCTAATGGATTAATCATTCACTTTAACCCTCTCCAGGAAGCTTTACAGGATCATGGTGATACTGACTGGCGACATATTCTCAATCGTGTTGAGGAGATCAGTTCTTGTTTATCCATACCCGTTATAGCCAAAGAAGTGGGTATGGGTATATCTACGAATGTTGCACGTCGACTGATCAATGCTGGTGTTGCAGCCATCGATGTGGCCGGTAGAGGCGGAACCAGTTTTAATCGAGTAGAAAGTCAGCGTACCAATGATCAAAAATTACAGGCTCTTGGTAAACTTTTTGGTCAATGGGGGATTTCCACGCCCAAGGCAATAATGGCCATACGGTCTGAGTTTCCTGAGTTGCCTCTCGTCGCGTCGGGTGGTATCCGGCATGGTCTTGATGCAGCCAAGGCATTGGCACTAGGTGCAGATCTGGTAGGGCAGGCAGGCCCGGTCCTTAAGGCTGCGATGGACTCAACTCAGGCTGTAGTTGATCATTTTGAAACTTTGGCTGCAGCTGTTAGGTTGGCCCGTTTTTGTACGGGTCGTGTTATTGTGCACGGGTAGTGGCGAACTGACTACGTTTATTTAAGACAAAAAATGCTCAGGGATCACCATACATTGAAAGTAGTGGGTCATGACTACGAATTGTAAAACACATCAACAGGATGGTGTGCCAATAAACATTGTCTGGTTGAAGCGTGATCTTAGAACCCAGGATCACGCAGCCTTGCAGGCTGCCGAGAATCATGGTCTATCCTATATCATTATCTATTTGTTTGAACCAGCCTTGATGGCTCATGCGGATACCTCGATCCGTCACCTGCAATTTATTTATCAATCCATTCTTGATATGAACAGGGTGCTCAAACCCTTTGACCGGCAGGTTCAAATATTCCACAAAGATGCAGAGGACGTGTTTGCACATCTACTCCAGCGCTATCGGGTAAATAATATTTTTTCCTACCAGGAAACTGGTGTCCAGTTGACCTGGAACCGAGATAAAAAATTAAATCAGCTATTTCAAGATCATGCCATTGAATGGAATCAATATCAGCGTGATGGTGTGGAACGTGGAATTACGCACCGTGATGGTTGGGACGCGCGCTGGTTTAAAACCATGCGAAAACCGTTGCTTGAAAATCATTTCTCTATAAATACTCTGTCCCCATTAGATAATCCATACCCGTTAGAATCGTCTCTATTTGAGCGCCTGGAACAGTATCCTGACCAATTCCAGCCGGCTGGAGAGAGTAATGCCTGGAAATATTTAAACTCATTTACCCAGGGACGTGGAAGTGAGTATCATCTGAATATTTCAAAACCTGAAAAAAGTCGTACTTCCTGTGGACGACTTTCTCCTTACCTTTCATGGGGCAACTTGAGTGTTAAACAGGCTTATCAGCATATCAAGTTTCATCCTACTTATGCTCAAAATAAACGGGCATATAGTGCCATCAATACTCGGTTGAAATGGCATTGTCACTTCATGCAAAAATTTGAAGTTGAATGTGATTATGAAACTGTTTGTATTAACCGCGGTTATGAAGAATTGGAGCATGAGGCCAATCGGAACTATGTTGATGCCTGGCAAACCGGTCATACAGGATTTCCATTAGTCGATGCCTGTATGCGTTGTCTCCAATCGACGGGTTGGATCAACTTTCGCATGCGGGCCATGCTGGCCTCTTTTTTATGTCATCATTTAGACCAGGACTGGCGTGCAGGTGTTTACCATCTGGCTAGTCTATTTCTGGATTATGAGCCGGGTATTCACTACCCCCAGTTTCAAATGCAGGCCGGGGCTACAGGAATCAATACGCTACGCATATATAATCCGGTCAAACAATCCAAGGATCATGACCCAGAGGGCCTCTTTATCAAGAAGTGGGTACCTGAACTGGAGCCGGTCAATACGGAATTTATTCATGAACCCTGGTTGATGAGTGAATTTGACCAGACTTGTTGTGGAATCACTCTCGGTACAGATTATCCCTTGCCTATCATCGATCATATTGAATGTGCTCGTCAGGCGAGATCAAAAATCTGGAGTCACAGAAAAAATGACCTGGTTAAGGCTGAACGTGAGAGAATACTGGCAACCCATACCCGGAACATACCGTCAGATTCAGTTAAGCACTTGCTAAAAAAATGATCTCTGATATTAAGCCATTATCGTCCCCTTGGGTTTTTATTCATCGACTCAGAGGACCCATGTGAAAAAACAGCATTTGCCTGTTAAGGTTTGCCCGGTGTGCCAACGACCTTTCGCCTGGCGAAAAAAATGGCGTAAAGATTGGGATGCCGTAAGATATTGTAGCGAACGCTGTCGCCGTAACCGGTGAATTCGATGAATGCAGTGAACCTTATTTTTCCTCACCAGCTATTCCTCAAGCATCCTATGCTCGACAATGGGCAAGCCATTTACCTGATCGAGGAAACGCTGTTTTTCAAAGAATTCGCTTTCCACAAGATGAAGCTGGCATTTCACCGGGCATCGATGAAGTACTACCAGGACTACCTGGTGAACCAAGGTGCCGAGGTTCATTATATTGAGAGCGCGGATCCCCGGTCGGATATTCGAAAACTTTTTGAAAATGTGTATGAGTCAGGCATAGATGAAATAGCTTATATCAACCCCACGGATAACTGGTTAGAGCAACGGATTCAATCAATGGCCAGGCGCTTATCCATTCAACTTAAGGAATTTGAGAATCCGCTGTTTATCAATAGCCGCAAAGATTTAGAGGATTTTTTCAAGCCGGACAAACAGTCTTTTTTTCAAACGATATTTTATAAACAGCAACGAAAAAAAAATCACATTCTGCTTGATGATGAAAATCAACCATTAGGAGGTCAATGGAGTTTTGATAGTGAGAATCGGAAAAAATATCCGAAGGCAAAGACACCGCCTGTGATTGACCCGCCGCTTAATAGCCACTATTGGCAGGAGGCCCTTGATTATGTTCAGCATCATTTTACACATAATCCTGGAGCCTTATCGGATTCACCAATCTATCCTGTTACGCATAAAGGTAGTGATGACTGGTTGGGAGACTTTCTGCATCATCGCTTTATTCATTTTGGTGATTATGAAGATGCCATAGTCCAGGATGAATCGTTTTTACATCATAGTGTATTAAGTCCAATGCTCAACGTGGGGCTTATTCAACCCCGCGATGTACTGGATCTTGCATTGTCTTATGCTGAAAAAGAGGGTGTGCCGATTAACTCGCTGGAGGGCTTTGTGCGGCAGCTGATCGGTTGGCGTGAGTTTATTCGGGGTATGTATGAAATAAAGGGGACATATTCAAGAAGTCAAAATTTTTGGGGTTTTAAGCGTCCGATTCCTGCTTCATTTTACACGGCAGAAACGGGTATAGAGCCGGTGGATATCACCATTCAAAAGGTGCTAAAAACAGGTTACTGCCATCATATTGAGCGCCTGATGGTGTTGGGTAACTTTATGCTGCTATGTGAGTTTGATCCAAACGAAGTTTATCGGTGGTTCATGGAATTATTTATTGATGCCTATGATTGGGTCATGGTGCCGAATGTTTATGGAATGAGCCAGTTCGCGGATGGCGGTCTGTTTGCAACCAAGCCTTACATCAGCGGATCAAATTATTTAAGAAAAATGAGTGATTATACGAAGGGTGAATGGCAGGAAACCTGGGATGGCTTATTTTGGCGTTTCATGCATACCCATCGCGACTTTTTCTTGCAAAATCCACGACTGGCGATGCTGGTACGTACTTTTGATAATATGGATCCTGTAAAGCAAAACGCTCACATTACACAGGCTGAAATATATTTGAGTCAATTGAATTAACGTTTTGAGGTTTGCTAAAAGTTATTTCAGGGACAAACAGATGTTTTTTATCACAAATAAAAAACCGGGATACTGGGTATCCCGGTTTAATATTTACTCGACAGTAATGGATGCCCGCATATTGGGGTGAAACTTGCAGTAATAGTTATAAGTTCCGGGCTGATCAAAAGTGATGCTGTAACGGTCACCACGATTCAGGGTGCCGGATGCAAGCAGACCTGTATTGGTTCCCGTCACGGTATGAGGTGCATTGTCATTATTAACCCATGTTACTGTTGCTCCAGCTTTAACCGTCAGGTTCAAGGGCTGAAATGCCATGCCCTGGATTTTCGCTGTTATTGAATCACCAGCCTGTTCTGCTGGCGCTGAAGGGGCTGCTGATGAAGCGGGTGGCGTCATGGGTGCTGAGCGATAGCCGTAAGAAGGCATGGGTGTCATCGGTGGGCGTTGATAACCATAAGGTCGCATGGGTGGCATCGGGGGGCGCTGATAACCATAAGGACGCATCGGTGGCATTGGAGATCGCTGATAATCAAAAGGACGCATCGGTGGACGGGGTGGGCGCTGGTAATTATAGCCCGAACCAGTATAAGATCCTGAACCGGATCCCATGCCCATGCCCATTCCGCTACTACTGTCACCACCGCTATCACCGTAAGTGCCGCCGTAACCCTGTTGATATGCGTGTATCGGTGCACTGAATAAAATGGTAGCAAACGTCAGACCAAGAGTTTTACTTTTATTAATGATTGATTTTCGTAACATGATTTTCTCCGAGTTGAAAAAATTGACCCGGAATCAACCGGGTCAGAATTAAAAAAGGGTTTCCTAAAAAGGTAATGGATTAAGACTGTGGAAATATGACGCTATCGATCACATGAATGATGCCATTACTGGCTTGAATATCAGTAGAAATAACTTTGGCACCATTTATTCTGACACTGTCGCTGGTAGTGATAGCCAGGGTTGATCCCTGTACACTCTGGGCGCTTTCTAAACCGGCTACGTCAGCGGCCTTGACTTCCCCTGAAATGATATGAGTGGTCAACAGGTCGGTGAGCGCTTGGGTATCTTCAGTCAGTGCCTTTAGAATACTTTCCGGTAAACGTGAGAAAGCCTCGTCGGTTGGTGCAAACACTGTGAAAGGACCTTCGCCGGTGAGTGTCGACTCAAGCCCCGCTGATTTAACCGCCTCTATGAGAGTATTAAATTGCCCTGCGCTACCTGCCGTCGACAGTAAATCTGTGAGCTGATTGTTGTCAGCTTCAGCAGCGTTCGGTATGGGCGATGTCACAGGTTTCGGGGGTTCAGATTGAGTCGCTGAATGGTTGTCTTTGGGTAAGTGAAGATACATGTTTGCTCCTGCATGATGGGGTGAATGGGGCTTGTAGCCATGGTGACCGTACTGACTTTTCTGCGACATATTTTGGCCATGGGGGTAATGGCCGCGATAGTGCCTTTTCATCATGTATTTACCGTGCTGGTTTGCATAAGGATGATAACTGCCGTGCAAGCCATAATCCTTGTGCTTGTTGTAGCCCTTTGACATGCAATGTCCCGCAGAGGCCGTTCCGGGCAAAATGATAGCGGTTGTAACGAGAGTAGCGATTAAAATTTTCATAATATACCAATAATTGACATAGACAATAGTTAGATATAATTGCATCAATTAAATTCAATAGCAAAGGCGATAAATTATCAAATTAGTTAATAATTCTAATGAGTTAATATATATATGACTTTTTTTTAGCTAGTAATGTATACTTCTTCCATAAATATTCGTTAATATTGTCCAATAATTGTCCAAATTAGGAGGGAGTCGTGATTCTGCACTCAGCCTTGTTGATTGTTCATTGTGTATTACTCGGTAGTATGCTTTTTTTCGCCGCTGTAGTAGCGCCGAGTGTATTCCGGTTTGTTTCAGAAAGAGAGGCAGGTCTGTTTTTACGGGGTTTGTTCCCGCGTTATTACCTATGGGGCATGATTATTTCGCTGGTGATGGTAGTTATCTCGGTATTTATTTCAATCTGGCTATTGATGTCGTCACTGCTCGTTTTTGTTCTTTTTGTTATTGCGCGCCAGTTGCTTATGCCTGCCATCAATCGCTCACGTGATTTGGCTAAGGAGGGTAATGTTACTGCAAAAAGCCAATTTGAGCGGTTGCACAAAGCGAGTGTCATGATCAACGCCATGCAAATGTTGTTATTAATAACTGTAACGATTTATTTGGCTTAAGAGGTATAGCGGAGGGAATATTATCTTTTGGTATTTTTATACTGGATGTAAAGCTGCCAAAAACAGATTTTATCTCAATAAATATAAATAAAAAACCAGCTTCCGCAGAAGCTGGTTTTGTGAGAAGAACGGTTATGCCGCTATAGCTTTTGCCAGGCGAGCTGCTTTAGCGTCTTCTGGGGAATAAGCTTTACCTGACCAAAGCATATCGTAGGCTATCTCCTCGTTTCCATTTTCACACAACTCAAGAACTTGTCGAAAGAGAGGCTGAAAGGTATCACTTCGATGAGAGGCCTCATGTTCTTCCAAGCTATTCCAGAATGTAATAATGAGAGCTTCTCTTTCTTTCAGAGCACTTGTAACAGGTTGTCCTATGGTCGATCCTTCGTTTGAAATATCGCCGCTGTTAAGAGCGACAAATCCACCTACAAAACCAGTGTCTGAATGGTAAGTTTTGACGTTCTCGCATAACAGGGCCACACGTTCCTGAAGGTCGTCTACAGTATACTCAGGTTTTAGAATGACCCGATTGACCGTAATGACGCCATTGTAAGGAAAGTCATTAATCAGATTATTCATATCTATCTCCAAAAATTAAAATATTCATAATAACTGACTAAAATAGTCAGGATTAGTTCGCGTTTCATGATGATAATCATTAATCTTATTACCGGACTTGATATTGTGATTGATGAACCCTAGGCTTATTTTTTAAATCATAAATTAACTATGGAACATTTTTTTAAAACTTATCAAGGTTTGAAAGGCTATGTCGATGGCTGGTGCAAGCCACTACCAACAAACTAAATGAGCCAAGTATTTAAAACTGAATGTAGATTTCTGATGCTTGAATTGTTAACAGTGATTATGATCGATACAAGAACTTGCGGGCTGCTTTAAATAGGTGTGAAGGGTGTTTAGAAAAAATTCACGTTCATTTGACATATATTTCACATCAGTATCTTTATCTTAATCAAAATTTTTTCTTTCGCTAGTTCAGTAATATGCAGTCGGTGTATTTTGCTGAGACGTTCATATGATTGGCTACTTGTTTTTATTTTGTAAGAGTTAAGATGATACGCACAAGCACTTCAGCGCTGACAATCAAGCCAAAAATGAGGTCTCGTTACAGTGGGTTAACAACGAGTCAAAAGTTTATCTTGATAGTTTTTATGATTTGGCTGGCACAAGCTTTACCTAAATGGACTGCAGCAGTTACAGCTGATGGCGAGATGTCAGCACAGATCATGAAAATTTTTATCACTCCAAAAGGGGATAAAAGTTTATCCGCAATGCATTAATATAATTTCTTGCAAAGTGGTAGCTAGGGCATCTTTTTGGGTGGCTGGCTTTTGAAAATAATCTAATGCCTATTCAGCGTTGATTACTGATATTCCGTTAAGACGACTTGGCGGCCGTATTGAATATTTAGGCTATTCCTTTTTCCTCAAGAAAGGGGCGATATTTCATATCCTCTTCCAGAATATGGTAAGTCCACCATTCTTTCAGAAAACTCAGTACTTCAGTTCTGAAAATATGGGGTTCATGAAAGGACATCTTTAAAAAATTCTCCACTTTTCTAACATAGAATTGATGGATAATAGAATGGGATGAGGCTTCGGGATAATTATGACGCTCGAGTAGTCCTTCTTCATACTCAAGATGTTCCTTGGAATATTCCAACATCCTGCTGATGCATTTTAATGCATCGACCTGGTCATTAATCGGGGATTCTATCAATTCATTGATAAACGATACGATTTTAAGATGTTGATCGTTTAATTGTTTGTGACCTACGCTGAATTCCTCGGTCCAAATTATTTTTTCTAGTTTTTTCAATGACTCCCTCCTTAAGTGTTAGAAACGACTGTTGCAAAGAATCAATAGCTGTCGAAGATTGTTACGAATGAAAACGAACTTTTGAGTATAAATAATTGCGCAAACTGGTATCCCTAAAAAAGTCAGGGTTAATGATTTGATCAGTGATTCGTGGTAACAGTCAGGTGTTTGAGTATTCAACCTGTGCTGGATTGTGTCCAGTCCTGAATAATATTAAATTATTGGTTTAAATAGAATACTTTTTTCTATAAGAATAAACCCATGGCTATTCAGGTTAATATACAGGGAAAAGGCAGCATTATTAACCGATGATTCGTGCCTATTCACAACGTATATTGCCGCTCTATTCCGGTTGTGTGCAAATTGCTGAGTCTGAGCGTGCACGGGCTCAAAGTTTTGATGGCATCAGCTGGGAAATCCAATATCTACCCGGTAATGATCAAGGTAATGATCACCAGCGCAAACAAGGCTATGGTCTTGACCGAAGTTATTTCAAGGTTGCGAAACTGCATAATCATCAACTGACACCTTATGTGTTGCCCGCTATTCTGGACGCTGCTGAAATTGAAGACTGTATCAACGAATTGTCAGAGTTTCTGCAGACTGCACAATTGCCTTTTCCCATGGCGGATAGCTTTGAATACTGGCTGTTAGATGGCAAGGATGAGTCTCCATTGGCATTGATATTCTCCTGTTGCGAAGAATCACAAATGACCTCTTTCCCATCGCAATCCTCTTGGACCGCGATTCCGCATTCGAAATTAAAGATTGAGAATACGGCGGGAGAACAGGCGCGCAATGAAGCTCCTGTGAATCATCGCTTTCAAAGCCTGGTGTCCAGGCGGGCTGGAAACAATCCGCAAGCTGCCTGGTTTGTAAGAAGTGATTCTGAAACGGATGCTTTCCCCTGTTTAATGGTGAATGAAGATTGGCATCACGAAGCAGACCATGATTTGTGCCATCGTTATCTGATGCGTAATGCCCCTCGCTTGCTGATGCTCCAAGGGTTAGCAAAAAATGATCGGGAGCGATTGGAATTAGCGGCTAAAGAATATGCCATCGAGGTCGATCAATATTTCCCCCTGTATCCCGAGGTGAATGATCAACGCCGAATGTCGGCCATTCGCGTGGAAGCCCGATTACGACGCAATGCACCTCAGGAATCCAACGTCAAGGCAAAAGAAAAAGATGCCACCATCACGCCGATGAGTAAAGACATGCGTATTTTCGAAACCTAGTTTCATCGTTTGACAACAATGACGAAGCGATTAACATTTTCAAATTCAATACATGGGATTATCATGTTTTGATTCATTGGGGATCATTTGGATTGAATCCCAGTGTTCTACAATTTTACCCTCATTATCAAACCTGAAAAAATCCATCGTCACATATTCCTCGTTACCGGGCCAGGTCTGATGAGTGTGCACGGCCACTAGATCCCCCTCAGCGACGGCCCGCACAAATTCGATGGATTTCTCAGGATAATCCCGGGCCATGGCTTCAAAATAGTCGATGAAAGGCTGTTTGCCGTCACCGACCAGTGGATTATGTTGTATGTATTCCTGACCCACATAATCTTCTACCGCCTTGGATGGGTTGCCCAGGTATGCGGTACGATAAAAAGCAATGGCATTTAGTTTATTGGCTTCCAGGTCGTGATGCATTTTATGATCCTCTAAAATTATATGTATCGAGTTGTAATAGAAAAATAGATTATCTTTTTACCGTTCCATTGAAGGCTATCCAGGGAGATCCTAGAGATATGTTATCGATTTTAAACATTCTGTAATTTATACAGGGTTTATTTACTGATGGCGTGAGTGAATCCCGATATTAGTGAGTTATTATGTCTCAAGTCTGGCAAAGTAAATGGTTGCTCAATTGGAAGTTCATATTTAAATTGAAAAGCTGCATATCAGCTATAGACTGAAAGTAAATATATTGATTGCGTTGAGACGCAAAACTATGGGCAAAGTGTTAAAGAGACCTTGGCTTTGCTATCAGTATCAAATAAAGCAATTATAGGTTTTTGATCTTCTAAACGAACTTTAACCAAACCTCCACTGATCTCAGAGCCCGCTATACGAGTTTTTCCCAGTTCACTGACGGGTAAGGTGTCGTCTACATCAATAGTGAAGCTGGCACCTTTTCCTGGCTGTAATGTTTCTATATTTATAGTTAAATGGGTGTCTCCATCTTCAACAACTGCTGAGGAAATAAGTTCAATGGCTCCAGCAGTTACTTCAAATGGCTGAAACACTTCTACCCCTGCGCCAGTCGCTGTTGTATCAAAAATCAGGCTTCCTGAGCTTTGAGAGAGATCGATTTTCACAAGAATATTTTGTAAAACGCATTTGCCTGTATTCTTAATTACAAATCGATCTTTTGGCGCGCTTTCAATAAAAACGATCTCAATATTGGCGTAAACAGGCTTTGCCATAAACAATGTAAAAGCGGTTAAAGATACCAGTAAGAGTTGGGTCATAACATATTCCTAAGCCTTTTAGCCTGGATGTTTTTGAAAAAAATAATAAGCATTTCAGGTTGAGTACAAGATTCTTTCAATTCTATGCGCTTAAAACAGGATCATCGATGTTTATATTGTGATGGGCAATAACCTCTGCTGACTCCTTTACTGCGAAGCTTGAAATGTTTGGTGGTCCGCCCTGTTACTCGTTGTCGCCACAACTTGAAACTATTCGATTTCAAAGAGCGGCGCATCAATTGAGTCACTTGTTGCTCACTCAAGCCATACTGAGTTTGGATGGCTTCAAATGGCGTCCTATCTTCCCACGCCATTTCAATGATTCTAGATTGATGGGATTCGGTGAATATCATTTAAAATGATTAATAAGGGAGGTAAAAAAGAGAGCCCGGATTGAGATCGTGAGATCGTCAATCCGGTTTTAACGTGTTGATTACATCTTTGGAATCCAAGAATTGCAATATCCGGCGGCTGTGACAGCCTTGCCAGGAAAAATGGCGCAAGGTCCTGAAGTTTCACCTTCAGTGCCGGTATACAGATTGCAGTTTGCGCAGTTCTTTCCCGCTACCGCACTGGTTTCTACATAACCTAATGCTTTGGCGGTAGGATCATCCACGGATAGCATGATCCCGTGGGCACCAGCTTGAGCAGCTGTTTGGTAACCTGCGAAAGTTACGAGAGGGATCGCAGCCATGCCTTTAAGGAACGAGCGGCGTGTTTGATCGGTTTTTTTGTTTTTCATATAGGTCTCCAATTGTATATGTTTAGACAGGGGAGACGCAGGTGAAGGTCAGTAATGTTTGGTTACCCGCGTTCTGCCTGTTTGGATTAAAAACTAAAACTGTGGAAGGATCTGTTCAACCCATGATGATTTTTGAGTCGCTCACAATAATCTTTCCTGTCAGTATTAAATGTAATAGACAAGACTTAGATATAGTTAAGCGTGGATAATTCAAATAGATTCCCCATTAATTCTTTCAATTGATAAAACCATTATAAATTGTTGTTATCTATTGAATATTTCAATTTCGAATAAATTTCTCAGATTATTATCGAGTGTGACTTTTGTCTATACTTTGTATAAATAAAACGATTGACCATGATCCATGTCTCGCTCGCAGTGTCTCTTGGGTATTTGAGATTTTCTTCATATATAATGATGACATCAGATTTAGATTATCTAAGATCATGATACAGTCGTCCGGTCTTGATCGCTTTACGCTGAATACCAACAACTGGCGCCAGACGATACAGGTCACCGTTTTCACCCCTTAATTGTGTAGGTATACCAACCTCTCTGGCAATCGATGCATTAGCATTGATATGTTCAAGCGTACCGTGCACAGGTATCGCAACTTTTGGTTGCACCCAGCGGTAGAGTTGCCTCAACTCATCCTGGCAGGGATGTCCCGAAGCATGAATCGGTAACTCGGAATCAGCGGCCTCAATGACAATAACGTCGCGCTGACGCAGTTGCGTTATCAACACTGCCACAGCCTCCTCATTGCCAGGAATTACCTTTGAACTAAAAATCACCGTGTCACCGGGATCCAATTCCAGATCTCGAAAGTTACCCATTGCCATGCGTTTGAGCGCCGCTTTCGGCTCACCCTGGCTACCAGTAGCTACCCCTAATACTTCATGGCGCGGTAAATACCCCAAGTGGCGACCATCAGCTACACGTGCATCATCCGGCCAATGATCAGTCCGCCGTGCGGCACTCACCATATTACGTAGTGATCGCCCATATAGAGCCATGTAACGGTTTGTAAAATTTGCGATTCTGGACAGGGTAATGAGCCGTGCTACGTTACTGCCAAAACAAGCCACGATCACACGGCCTTTTGCTTGGCCTATCAAACTCAGCAAACCATCGAAACATTGCCCTTCGGAAACACTGTGCCCTGGTACTATCGCGTTGGTGGAGTCACATACCATGGCGGTGATGTTCTTGGATGCCATGTGCTTGAATGGTTTTGCGTTAAAAGCCTCACCCAGCACTGGGTCGGGATCCATTTTCCAATCAGCAGTGTGAAATATTCTGATATTACCTACACACAACAACAAAGCATGTGGTTCTGGTAGAGAGTGAGTGATGGCTAGCCACTCGATCCCGAAATGACCTATCTGTTGTACCTCACCGGTATCAACTTCGATGATCGGAACACTATCGAGTAATCCAAGATTGGACAATTTGCGACGCAATATTTCAGCGGTGAAAGGGGTTGTGTAGACAGGGCATTTCAGTTCTTTCCAAAGGTAAGGGACAGCACCAATATGATCTTCATGAGCATGGGTGATAACCAGGCCAACAAGGCGTTGTCGTCGAAGGGCGATAAAATGTGGATCTGCCGAGACTACACTGTTACTACCATCAGGTTGTAATCTGTTTTTATCAAACATCACGCCACAATCAACCATCAACCACTGACCCTTGTGGCCATACAGATTCATATTCATACCAATTTCACCGGTACCACCGAGTGGTAGAAACCAAACATCGCTTGAACCGGGAGTATGATCAGAAGGAAAATTCATACAACATAAAATGAAGCTCAGACGTCTACTAACAAGAATAGAAAAAAGTCACTTATAGGATCGACTCAATTTCGGTTTTTGATTCTATCACTCTATAACGCTTCTCCAAGCAAAAGATAACCGAACTAAAGCAGTGATTAAGAGGTGCCAAAACTCAGTTTAAATTACTTGTTGGCACCCAAGGTAATGAGACTGAGAACAGATTGCGAGTGTTTGACCCAAAAGGAAAAAGTTTTTTATGGTTTTAAGGAAGAGTCAAGCCATCAATAAGAATTAGTCAGCTCTTTGGTATTCATTCAGTGTCACGCTTGAGTGCATATACATAGGCTTCCACATTATTATTGCCCTCAACACTGACGGTCACTGTGACGCGTTCGTAACCCTCTCCTTCGAAATCGTCCAGCATGGGCCAGTTTTCTGCTAAGTCTTCTGAAGAAAACAGGTAGCCTTGAATCTCATCACCGCTTGCTGAAGGAATCATCGCGGGATAGCCTAAAGCCGCCCCCCAGCCTTTTTCTAGTAACGTACCCCGGGTTGTCGCGGGTTCCCATGAGCCAAGGATATCCTGCAAGATTTTATGGTTAGCTCTACCCGGTGCCAGAGTTCCGTATACGAACAGTCGTTGCATTTTAGCTCGTTTACCCATAAATCAATCAGTGAAAAAAAGATAGATTCTGATATTAAAGAGATTTGGCGGAAAATGTATCACAGGCTTTGAGCGTGCCTTGTTCGAAACCGATCTTGAACCACTTCACCCGTTGAGCAGAACTACCATGGGTAAAAGAATCAGGCGTCACATAACCCTGGGCCTGCTTTTGTAAACGATCGTCTCCAATAGCGCTGGCAGCAGTCAGACCTTCCTCGATATCTCCGGACTCCAGAATCTGTCTTGAGCGATTAGCATGATGCGCCCAGATACCGGCATAGCAATCGGCTTGCAGCTCCTGCTTGACAGATAACTGGTTGGCTTCAACCTTACCGACACTTTTTTTTGCATGATGCACCTTACTGGAGATGCCACTGATGGTTTGCACATGATGGCCGATCTCATGTGCGATGACATAGGCCTGGGCAAAATCACCGGGTGCGCCATAACGGTTCTTCAGATCGTCATAAAAACTGAGATCGATATACACTTTATTATCAGCGGAGCAGTAAAAAGGTCCCATTTGAGCAGAGCCTAGACCGCAGCCAGATTTTACCGCCTTACGAAACAACACCAGTTTAGGTTCCTGGTATTGTTTACCCTGTGCATTGAACAGGGCATGCCAGGTATCCTCGGTATCTGCTAATACCACTGAAATAAATTGGACCAGCTCTTTCTCGGCTGCACTTTGTTTTACGGGTTGTTGTGTGGTTATTGGACCGGATTGAAGATTAAACCCGCCCAAAATATTATTGAGGTTACCGGTAAAGTAGCCGTAACCGACCAGTCCTATAACGGCCAGAAGCGTACCTTTGAAACCCAGAAATCGAAAAGCCAGCGGTAATAACCTCAGTAGCCCATTACCACCTCCGAGTCCCCCCATTCCCGAGACGCGCATACCTCTACGGTCTTCAATATTGCTGCTTTGCCGACTGCCGCGCCACCTCATTTGTGATACCTAATCAATAAATGGATGAGCAATGTACTGATTTATGTCGTCTCAGGGAAGCGTTAACTCGTGCTTTTACAATTTTTTACGAATGGCATGATTCGAAGATCTATTATTGCCATCCCATGAGCCAGCGCCCCGAATCCTGTAGTTCGTGCCAGTCAATGGTGTAAGTTTGTTGGTTTATGACCGCCTCAATTTCACACGCGACGATCTTGTCGTCTTCTGCATAAAACAATTGGGTTACGATAAAATGTTTCTGTTGGTATTGCGGATGCACAGCAGTCCATTTGGATAAGGCCAGCTTTTTGGGATTAATTCTATTCACGTTTACATGGGTGAGATCTTAAGTGTATGACCACTGGTAAAAGCGGATTCCACTCGACCTGAAATACACCAGTCGCCAATCGCGGCCAATCTGTTTTCATAATCAACCAGGTTCGCTTGCCCCGATTGCCGTCCTATATTGGCATAAAGCCAGCGGTGAAGATCAATATGGTCTGCAGATGACACATTTTGCTGTATCACATTTTCAACTTCGTTTACCAGATGCTCAATCGCTGACTCGCGGTTCAGGTCTGTATGTTGATCCGCCCAATGATTGGTCGAATGCGCCAGTAAGGTAAAGGTCTTGTGCCTGCCCGGTTTGCTGCTATTAACCGAAATCCAGCTGATATCGCGGTTTTTAATGAGGGCCGCATCAAAATCCAGTCTTAGAGGATTTTTATATCCCAGCATGAGGCTATAACAGGCCTGCATTTTCTTAACTTTTATTTGGTCCAGGTGGACAAAATTGACCGGCATTAATGCAGCGGCTTGGGGTGCGGGGATAGCCAAAACAACCCAATCAAACAGGCCCAGAGCAATGTCATCGGAAAACAATGCCCAATGCTGGTCTTGTCTCACAATTTGGGTAATACGGGTTTGATATTGAATGTTGTAATTTCGTGCGACGGTGTGTCCTAAAGCTTCCATGCCAGGCACTGCCACGTAGTGAGGAAATGCTTCATTCCACCGTCGCCGGGCGATTATATGGTCACCATCAAACTCTACAAAGCGAGCATCCCAACGTTGGACGATACCCTGCTTCATGTACGGTGCTAAAAATGCTTCAAAGGCTTTAGTCTTAACATAAAAATGCTGGGCACCGTGATCAAAAATGTAGTCCTTGTGACGTGTCGTGAGTCGACCACCGGCACGCCATGATTTTTCAAAGATGTGAACATCGGCCTGCTGATGTAATTGACCTGCAGCAGATAACCCGGCCATACCCGCACCAATAATGGCAACTTTGAACAATGTCTACGCTCCTCTCGTGATAATAAGACGGGGAGCGTAAATCTTATCTAATAGGCACTCCCGTATAGGTTCTCTGACAAAGAATTATACAACGATATTTTTTGTCGTTTATGGCGGGATAATTTTCGACTCAGTACCGATCGAGCCCGCACACAACAAGCATTGATCGCGCTGTAAAGATTGCTTTGTGTTTCCCCAATGACGATGTCAGCTTGTTGGGGGAGCACCAGGTGTACAACGCAGCGTTTGTCGACGCCACCGTGCGGACCGTTGATGTCAGACAATCTCACGTTGACCCGCATAATATGATCCGCTCTGCGATCGAGATGGGACTGAATTTTCTTTTTTACGTAACGTTGTAATGCTTGGGTAAGGCTGAATGAACGTGATTGTATATCGATTTGCATTGAAGCTACCTCGTTAAAGTTATCAATCTATAACTTATTACATTCAACCCATGTATAAATTCGGTTTTTCTGATATCCGTTTCGATTATTTCGATTTATCTAATGGCACCTCGGCGTTGGGGTCATTCAGTAAGTGATCCAGTTTATCTTGTAACAGTGCGATATCCCGACGGATTAAATCGATATCTTCTTTGCTGGATATCTGGTGATTACGGTCAGAATTATCTTGTTCTTTAACAGTGGCAATGGCATCCACGATGATACCGATAAACAGGTTCAATACCATGAAAGTCGTAACCATGATAAAGGGAATGAAAAAAATCCAGGCATACGGAAATTCCTCCATAACCGGTCGAACAATACCCATCGACCAGGATTCCAGGGTCATGATTTGAAACAGGCTGTACATGGAACGCCCAATATTTCCAAACCAGTCCGGGAATAGTTCACCAAAAAGGGTGGTGCTGATTACTGCCCCTATATAAAAAAAGATCATGAGTAGAGCTCCCACGGAACCCACACCAGGTATAGCAATCAACATACCTGCGACAACACGCCGAATGGAATCTACCGTGGTGATTAATCGTAAAACCCTGAATATACGAAAAGCTCGTAGTATGGAAAGCTGACCGGTAGCCGGTATCAAGGCCACCGCTACGATAACGAAATCAAAAATGTTCCACCCCTGTTTGAAGAAGAACAAACGATAAACCATCAATTTCATGAGCAGTTCGATTACAAAAATACCCAGGCAAATACGATCAATGGCGATCAGTATTTGTAAAAAAGTGGGATCTAAGTCCCGTATGGTTTCTATACCTAAAACAACGCCATTTATAACAATGACGGTAATAATAAAATTATGAAACCAAAGGGATTCCACAATTGATTTTATCTGTTTCATATTCTGGTTATCACGAAAGTTTGGTTAATTTCAGGGCGGTATTTTATCAAGAAAGTATCTTCAAATAGCGAATGATCGATTTCCAAGGGAATGCACTCATTGGATTTACGAATTGAACCAGTATCGAATGATCTTTAGGGGTTGCAACCTTTCAATCCACACTTGAAAGTTTTACAGCCAGCAACAATTATATAATACTTGACCATTTTAGTAAGGAATTATTTTTTGATTCCCTGGTCAGTGTATTGAGTGGTTTTTGCCTGGAATTTAGTGAAGCAATCCATCGATAGTTGATTGAATATCTAAAATTGACTGGGTTTAAGTGAGTGGTAAGGCAATTATTCCAATTTGTTACAAGTGGTTTGCTCTTTTGTTCGCATCTTACTTTTGAAGATTGAGCCGAGAATTAGACCTATGAACTGAGGGGTTGAACCCAGAATCAGATGATATATAAATACCTGACTAATTTACTCAGAAATTATTGGAGGCGTGATTAATGAGTGCAACAACCGAGACTATTGAGCAGCTGATTGATCATGGTTATGTAGCCGGTTTTGTTACGAACATCGATGCAGAAACATTCGAGCCCGGTTTGGATGAGGATGTCATCAGGAGAATTTCTTTAATAAAGAGGGAACCCGAATGGATGACTCAGCTGCGTATACAAGCTTACCAAGACTGGTTGAATATGGTGCCTCCAGATTGGGCGCATTTAAAAATACCTGCCATAGATTTTCAGACTATCTCCTATTATTCAGCACCTAAAAAGAAAGGTGATGGACCTAAGAGTCTGGATGAAATTGATCCGGAAATTCTGGATACTTATAACAAACTGGGGATCCCCCTGGAAGAGCAGAAAGCCCTGGCCGGTATTGCAGTGGATGCAGTTTTTGACAGTGTCTCAGTCGCGACTACATTTCGTGAGAAATTGTCTGAGGCCGGGGTCATTTTTTGCTCAATGTCTGAGGCCCTACAGGAGCATCCTGACCTGGTCAGAAAATATTTTGCCAGTGTCGTCCCGCACAAAGACAATTTTTTTGCCGCGCTGAATGCGGCCGTGTTCAGCGATGGCACTTTTGTTTACATTCCCCCCAATGTCCGTTGCCCGATGGAGTTATCCACCTATTTCCGTATCAACGAGTCAAACACAGGCCAATTCGAGCGTACCCTGATCATTGCAGATGAAGGTAGTTATGTCAGTTACCTTGAAGGCTGTACCGCTCCACAACGAGATGAAAACCAACTACATGCCGCGGTTGTGGAGTTGGTCGCACTGGGCGATGCAACCATCAAATACTCTACGGTGCAGAATTGGTATCCGGGTGATGAGCAAGGTCGTGGTGGGATCTATAACTTTGTCACTAAAAGAGGGGATTGTCGTGGTGATCGTGCTCATATTTCCTGGACCCAGGTTGAAACCGGTTCGGCCATTACCTGGAAATATCCAAGTTGTATTCTGAGAGGAAACGACTCTGTTGGTGAATTTTACTCTGTTGCCGTCACAAAAGGCCTGCAACAAGCGGATACTGGGACCAAGATGATTCACATGGGTCGTAATACTCGCAGCACGGTTGTTTCCAAAGGTATATCTGCCGGCAAGGCTCATAATACCTATCGGGGTTTGGTGCGTATCGCTAGGCGTGCTGAACATGCGCGAAACCATACTCAATGTGACTCGTTACTGATTGGCGATCGCTGCGGTGCGCATACTTATCCGTACATAGAAGTGAAGAATCCCTCGGCAGATGTTGAACATGAAGCAACAACATCGAAGATCAGCGAAGACCAATTGTTTTACTGTCAACAGCGCGGGCTCGATGAAGAAGCCGCGATTTCCATGATCGTGAATGGTTTTTGTAAAGAGGTTTTGAAAGAGCTGCCGATGGAGTTTGCAGTCGAGGCTCGAAAATTATTAAACGTTACCCTAGAGGGTGCCGTTGGCTAAATTGGGAGATATGGCAATGTTAAGCATTAAAGATTTACATGTAAGCGTTGAAGGCAAGGACATTCTCAAGGGTTTAAATCTCGAGGTAAAACCCGGCGAGGTCCATGCCATCATGGGACCGAATGGTTCTGGAAAGAGTACTATGGCACATATACTTGCCGGGCGTGATGGTTACGAACTGATTAAAGGCTCAATTCTGTACCAGGATCAAGACCTGTTTGATCTCAGCGTTGAGGAGCGAGCGCAACGGGGAATTTTTCTCGCAATGCAATACCCGGTGGAGTTACCGGGGGTTAATAATATGACATTTCTCAAAGAGTCGATGAACAGTATCCGCCGTGTTAATGGACAAGATGAACTGGATGCAGTTGCATTCATGAAGCTGGTTAAAGAAAAAGCGGCGCTGGTCGAGTTACCGGAGAAACTCCTCAAAAGAGATGTTAATAGTGGATTCTCAGGTGGAGAAAAGAAACGCAATGAAATCCTGCAAATGGCCCTGCTCGAACCAAAACTCGGTATTCTTGATGAAACCGATTCTGGATTAGATATCGATGCCCTCAGGGTGGTGGCCAATGGCGTAAACGCCTTGCGCAGTCCACAACGGTCTATGATTGTCGTTACCCACTATCAACGTTTACTGGATTACATCAAACCTGATGTGGTGCATGTTTTAGCCAACGGTCGCATTGTGCGTTCGGGTGGGCACAGTCTGGCACTTGAGCTCGAAGAGAAAGGTTATGGCTGGATCCTGGAGGAGGATGCGGCATGAATTCTTCAATTATTGGTCAGGACTGGTTTCAAAATACCCTGCTGAGTAATCAACCGGAAATTGAAAAGTCCAAGGTGCTGGCTGTTAACAATATCCAGGCTAAAGCCCGCAACCAACTCAAGCACCTGGTAATGCCAAATCGTAAACAAGAAACATGGCGTTATACCGATTTGAACAGCTTATACGAGAAGATGTTCAAGCTCAATGACCGGAAGACCATCGACGCTATTGATGTGGATGAATGGATATTCCCTGAGCAGGAGAGTTATCGTCTGGTGATGGTGAATGGTCGATTTAATCCACAACTCTCTTCTCTTGAAGGTCTGTCCGATCGCATTATTATATCGGCCTTTAGTCAATTATCAGCAGAACTGCAATTCGATGCCGCCAGGATCTTGCAAACTATCAACAGTTTTGAGTCCGATGCGTTTGCCCAGATGAACCGTTCCCTGTTTTCCGATGGTTTTTACATTCATGTGCCCAAGAATACCTGGATCGAAAAGCCCATTGAAATCGCCTACGTCAACCACTCAAGTGATGACCAGGTATTGTCGCAGCCAAGTTCACTGATCATTCTCGAGAATGATGCTCAAGCGAAGGTCGTTGAACGATACATGAGTTTAGATGAGGCCGAATATTTCTTTAATGGCACGAGCGATATTGTTTTAAAAAAGAATGCGCACCTAAAACACTATCGGATTCAACAGGAAAGTCATAATGCCTACCATCTCAGTCGCGTCGCGCTCAAACAGAAAAATGGCAGTATCTATAAAAATGTCAATCTAGCCCTGGGAGGGTGTTGGAGTCGCATGGATATTCAGACTGCATTTGAAGGCCAACAGGCAAGTTGCGACTTACAGGGCGTCTATACAGTAAGAGATCAACAATATAACGACATACATATTGATGTTAAACACCAGCAGCCCAACTGTACCAGCCAGGAAAAATTCAGAGGTATCATACATGGTAAAGGTCGAGCTGTTTTTGATGGTCGTATATTGGTGTCCAAGGATGCACAAAAGACCGATGCACAGTTATCGAACAAGAATCTTTTACTGGTGGATGATGCTGAAATCAATACGAAACCCCAACTGGAAATCTATGCTGATGATGTCAAATGTAGTCATGGCACCACGGTAGGAAAAATCAATCCCGAACACATGTTCTATTTGCGTGCACGAGGTATTCCAGAAGATCAGGCATACCGAATGTTATGCCTGGGCTTTGCTGAACAAGTTCTGGAAGCCATTGAAGATAAGCCCATTCAGAACTATATCCATGGATTACTGAGTAACCTGTTATGAACTTAAACTCTACTGGTCTGAAAAGCTGCTTTTATTAAATTGCCAACATGAGAATTGATATGACGATGACAAGTACTCTGACAGAACAGCAAAATCCATTGATTGACGAGATTATCGATGTATTGAGACAAATCTATGATCCCGAAATTCCGGTGAATATTTATGATCTCGGATTAATTTATAGAATCGATGTTTACGGTCTAACAGCCAATATCGAAATGACACTGACGACACCTAATTGCCCTGTTGCAGAATCTATGCCTCAGTCTGTGGAAGAGGCGGTAAAGTCTCTGGATCAAATTGATGAGGCTATTGTGACATTGACCTGGGATCCTCCGTGGCGACCAGAATTGCTTTCAGATGAGATCAAACTGGAATTAGGTTTAATGTAATTGTTATTTAAAAGGTAATCAAAGATGAGTATTCAGTTAACAGAAAAAGCAGCCGAGAGAGTCATTAAAATGTTAGATAAAAGAGGTCATGGACTCGGATTGCGCCTGAGCACCAAACCTTCAGGATGTACTGGTTTTGCCTATGAAGTCGATTATGCCGATGAAGTGGATCAGGATGATCACTTGTTTGAAACCAACGGAGTAAAAGTGATTGTGGATGCTGATAGTCTTAAATTGATTGATGGCACCACGGTCGATTACGTGAAGATGAATGCCCTAAACGAGGGTTTTGATTTCATCAATCCTAATGTTAAGGATGTATGTGGGTGTGGCGAGTCTTTTAAGATTTAAAAAAAATGAACAACTTATCATTCTTAGGAGGTAAGTCCTATGGAACAGCTGGATGAATATATTGATATTTTTGAGCTGTTAGGCGACTGGGATCAGCGATATGAATACTTAATTGAGCTTGGCGAGAAAATGCCCGAGTTGGATGATGGCTACAAGAATGAAAACAACCTGATTAAAGGATGCATGAGCCGGGTATGGATTGTTGCCAACCTTGATCATGACAGGATTAATTACCTTGGTGATAGTGATACTGCTGTAATCAAAGGCATACTGGCTTTACTGATCAACTTAGTTGATGGGTTGACAGTTGAAGAAATTCAAAAATTGGATATGGATGAAATATTCAACCAATTGAATTTAAACGAACACTTATCTCCAAATCGTCATTTGGGTGTTTATGCCATGTTTTCAAAGATGCAAGAGAAGGCTTCTGAATTGTTAAGCAGTCCTCATGCAGCCTGATTTGAATTTATTCCAATTGAGGTATCTCGCGAAAAAAAAGGCCATGTAAACATGGCCTTATATGTAACTGATCAGATCTGATCTAAACGGGTTAATCAGGTTCTCGTCTTCTTTTTAGGGGCCGCCTTTTTCATCGCAACCTTTTTCTTAACGGCCACTTTTTTCACGGTTTTCTTTTTGGGTGCGGCCTTTTTCTTGACCACCGCTTTTTTGGCGACTTTTTTCTTTACCACGGCTTTTTTGGAGACCTTCTTTTTAGGCGCCGCCTTTTTCTTTACCGCAGCTTTCTTGGACACCTTCTTCTTTGGGGCGACCTTTTTCTTGGTAGCGGCTTTCTTAACCGTTTTCTTTTTAGCTGCCACTTTCTTCTTTGTGGCTGCTTTTTTGACACTTTTCTTTTTAGGTGCCACTTTTTTCTTGGCAGCCGCTTTTTTGGTTACAGACTTTTTCTTTGCGACTGATTTTTTCGGGGATGCTTTCTTTGTAGCTGCTTTTTTCTTGGTTGGAGCCTTGCCGGCTTTCTCTTTTAATTGATTGAACTTGGCACTAATACCATCGATTAAGCCCTCTGCAATTTCTTCTACTTCCTCCACAAGCTTATGAAACATTTCTGAAG
>JASJBW010000052.1 GCA_030066315.1 Gammaproteobacteria bacterium | reverse complement strand
TTGCCTTGATGACAATGGTGACCAGTTATGGAAACTCATACGGCTTGATCCGCTAATTCCAGACCCTAATCTCACAATAATAAAAAGTGTTAAAGACAAACCCAGATATGCATGTATATAGAATCCAGTGGAACTTGCACCATTCTCAGCAATTTCCCCTGTAATAAATGCTGTTAGACCAAAAATTACCATTCCCGCATGTAGAACCTTTATATACAAAGGATAGGTATACAAATGTTTAGTCATAATCATCTTCGTCGTTACTAAGCTATTGAAACTATGTGAATTTTAGGAGGGATTTACTAAAGATTTAATCTGGCAAGTGCCTGAAATATAGTGATTTTAGACATATGTCCAGTAGGAAAATGAGGATATTTAAACGTCTGTTGCAGTTCGACCCCGTCGATTGACAACTAATTTTTGAAAGACGGGTATTGAATTGCTTTACCTTTTATTGAAATGCGACTTAGGGAATGGCGATTAAACATTGCGGATGTAACAATGCAGGGGCATAAACGCCATAACTTTGTTTCGCCTTCACACATGCTGCGGCATCCACGGGACAATGGAAGTCTGCATCGATCTCGGTCACCCGTTGTTTCACCTTTTCTTCGATCAAAGGATCGGCATAACCGTTACAGTTAATGCCTTCGTTCCATGCGGCATCGATATAATTACCAAAATCGAATCGTCGATTTGTCGCCCAAGCGCGAACGACTCTACGCTGCTTTATCGACTCGAATACCTGGATATCACAACTCACGTAGGCGCGGTCGTATAACCGTCCTACCAACCCCTTCATCGGATCGCTCTCAAGGAGCAAAACGCGGTTCCAGAAACGCCAGCCATTGAAGTTGGCGACGAGATCGGCATACGAGAATATACCCGTCGTCGTTGTACCGAACAGGCCGTCCTCCATTGCCTTACCCCAGTCCATTGCTTCCTGTAAGCCACCTCCCTCTTCCTGGCTGATTTCGAAATAACGCCAGCCTTCAGCGAAAAAATGACCCAGCTTGTCCAGCCCGATAACATGACCATTGATATTTGTCACATCGCTCAGTTCCTTGAGATTGAGCGAGAAGCCTTCCAGGTAATCGATATCGCGATAGATCGAATCATCGAGCCGAAGCGAATAGGTTTTACCGGCTAGTAACTCACGAAACTGAAGATCGATATCGTAGCCCTTGAGCCCCCACGAGACGATGTAAGACTGGAAGATCGATTGTCTCAGCGATGTATAGAGGTCATCAACGTCGCAGTCTGGCCTCCGCGTTTCGATCTCTATGCCGTCTATATCTTCAACCAGGAACCGATCAGCATTAGCCTTTTCGATGGCCTGCACAATCCGATCATTGATGATCGAATTGATATCACTGACAACATTCTGAAGCCTGACATGTCTTGAAGTAACGCTATCGATCTCCGCCGCCAGTGTATATGTCTGCACGCAACATAGAAGAAGAATAGAGAGTAATGCTTTGCTAAAACAAATGAGTCTATGAAGACCTTTCTTACTGACGCAAGAGAACCGGTACAGTAACGAAAACATAGGCTAGTTATACTCGTGACTCAGTGCCCTTTTACTCGATACAATTAATCAAAATGGACTTGGTATTTCAAACATCCAGAGAAGAAGATCATCGTAAGTCAGTAATTTACATAAAAGATACCGATACCTATCTCTGCTTACAGATGACTTAAATCAATATCTTGCCTGATATTTCTAGTTCAGCACAAAATTAAGTCGTATCTTTTAATAACAAAACTGTAATGGGAGATGATGACATGGAAAAACTGATAATCATTGCAATACTGGTTTTTACAATTTCATCCTGCGCATCCCAACAAATTATTGGTACGGGACCAATTGAACTCACGCCAAGTCAGCAGAGATATCATGAGCAATATCTAATAAAATTAGAAGAAAAAAGAGAGGGATACGCAACCTGGGCATTAGCGGTAAGCCCAACTGAAAATTATGCAGCCGGAGCATACCTAGATGGATATAGAGGTCATAGAGCTGGAAGATCAGAAGTACAAAAACTTGCGCTACGTCTATGCAATGAAAAAGTAAAGGCTAAAGATTGCAAGATTTATGATATCAACGGAGAAGTGGTTTGGAAGTTTGATTCACAAGCCAATAAAACGACTCAGCCTAAATCTGAAAATGATATTTATCAGGGACGCAAAATAATACTATTAAATGACTTTACATTACGTTGGGGTGGTAAGGAAAAATATAAAGCCAAAACAGGCGATGTTCTAACAATTATACGAACTCAACCATGTATTTTTAAAAAGTCCATTGATTGTTGGATCGTTGAACATGATGAACATGGTATTGGAGCCATGAGAGCCGATGAGAACTTATTAACAGAGGGTGAATAATCCAGAACATTATTCATCAGATGAACCTGTTAAATAATATCTGTGTCGGTTCGTATGCATAAGTTCAGCCTCTTTTTTTCAAGGAGTACAAACTAGATAATAAGACCTGCTTTTCTTTATCATATTGATCATGACTGAAAATCTAAAAATCGGTTTAGCGCTGGGTAGCGGCTCATCTCGTGGCTGGTCACATATTGGGATCATTAACGAATTGACTCAACTTGGCATTGAACCAGATATCATTTGCGGTACGTCAGTAGGTGCCATGGTTGGCGGAGCTTATGTGAACGGTAATCTCGCAAAGCTTGAGGATTGGGCACTATCTGTAACCAAGCTTGATGTAGCCAAGTTCCTTAAGTTCAATACTTCAATGACCGGATTTGTCAACATAGACAGGTTCCATGCTTTTCTAAATGACTGCGTAGCCAATGACGATGCTGTTATCGAACAGAAATCCAAAGTTTTTGCGGCAATTTCAACTGATCTGGAAACAGGAAGAGAGGTTTGGTTAACCAAAGGTTCTTTGCTTCAAGCCATATGGGCTTCAATGTCATTTCCGGGCCTTTTCCCCGCCATCAAGTATGACAATCGCTGGTTAGTAGATGGTGGGCTCGTCAACCCAGTACCTGTTTCAGTCTGCAGAGCCTTGGGTGCTGACATTGTTATCGCCGTCAATCTGAATGCTAATTTTCTGGGCAAACATCTCGACAGAAACAAGGAAATCAAACTGCCCAATAATAATGGTCTTGCCAATAGATTTTCAGAATTGGTTAAAGAATATGCCAACATTTCTTTTTTCAACACAAAAGATGTACAGCAACCTCCAAGCTTACTGGATGCCATTGCTGATTCAGTAAAAATAACCCAGGATAGAATTACAAGAAGCCGCATGGCTGGTGACCCACCTGAAATTTTACTTTCTCCCAAATTGTCTGATATCAGTCTTTTGGAATTGTATCGTGCTAAAGAAGCAATAGCAGAAGGTCATCAATGCGTTGCAAGAATGCGATCTGAAATTGAGGATCATCTAGGGCCAGTGGCTCAATCAAAGAAAGCTAAAACCGAGGACTCTGATAAATCAGATTCATCATCAACTGACTAAAACTATTTTTGGGATGACTTCGTTTTTTCTCCCAGCACCAATAAACAAGGCGTCATCACGAGTGTCAGCAGGGTCGCAAACGCCAGTCCACCTGCAACCGCCGTCGCCAGTTGTGTCCACCATTGTGTAGAGGGGCCACCGATTGAAATATCACGGCCAATGAAATTAATATTCATGCCCAGTACCATCGGCATCAACCCAAGAATAGTGGTAATGGTGGTTAAAAGAACGGGCCGTAACCTTAATGCCCCAGTCCGCAATACGGCTTCGATAGCATCCCGACCTAACCTACGTTGACGGTTATAGGTATCAATTAGCACAATATTATTATTGACCACGATCCCTGCCAGGGCTATGACGCCAACGCCACTCATCACGATGCCGAACGGCTGGTTAGTAATCAATAAACCTAATAGAACACCGATAGTTGAGAAAAACACAGCACTTAAAATCAGCAGGGACTGATAAAAACTGTTGAACTGGGTAACCAGGATCACAGCCATGACAAAAAGCGCAACACCGAAGGCTTTTAGCAGGAAGCTTTCGGCCTCACGCTGCTCCTGATCCTCACCTTTGAAGTTAAACTCTATACGCGGATCAAAGTCTGTCTGTGCCATCCATTGCCGAATATCTCGCACCTTGTCGTCAGGCAGCAATCCTTCTTCTACATTGGCTTCAACTGTCATCACGCGTCGACCGTCACTGCGTTCTAATGTTCCCACTTTAGGTTTTGCTGCTCGAGTAACAAAATTACTGATGGGTACAGCCCCCTGCTCGGAAGGAATGCGCAAACGATCGAGCTGATCAATAGATCGGTCACCAATAGGATAACGTACACGTATTTCAACTTCGTCATCAGTATCATCGGGGCGGTAAGAACCCACCCTGACCCCATTCGTAACCAACCTTACCACACTACCGACAGTAGTAATATCAGCACCATAACGGCTGGCTTCAGCCCGATCGACTTTTAACTGCCACTCGATACCTGGTATTGGGCGGGAATCATTGACATCAACAAAACCACCAATCTGATTAAGTGCACCTCGAATCTTTGCCACTGCGGGTGGTAACAGTTCTGGATATCGAGAACTTAATTCTATCTGGACTGGCTTGCCTACCGGTGGTCCTGATTCCTGTTCTTGAATCTCTATGATGATTCCGGCCAGGTCTTCAGTGCGTTGACGAATCTCCGCCAATATCTGTTTGGCCGGACGGCGTAACTCCCAGTCTATAAACTCCAACTGAATCAAACCAATGGTATCTTCGCTCACTTCTGAACGAAACTCAGAACCACTCCGTGCGTATATGCTGTTGAACTCTTCCATATCCATGATACGTGCTTCCACCTCACGGACAAGTTGATCACGCTCCTGAATCGACAAGTCTCCGCGCGCCCGAATCTGGATTACAGCGTTTTCAGGTTCAACCTCCGGAAAAAACTCAAAACCTTTTCCATAGGTGCCATAGCCGGCATACACCAATACCAGGACCACCAAGGCCAGTATGATAACGCGCCAGGGATGGCTGATGGCAAAACGTAAGAAACGAATATAACGGCCACTCCAGCCCGGTATCGAATTCAAATCACCTTCTTCTGCAGCCACTAGCATCGCCGTATTACGTTCACTGTCAGCGGCGCGTTTACCTACTAATGAACCTAAAGTCGGTACAAATATGAGAGCCATGAAGAGAGAGGCAGTGAGTGTAGCAATGAGGGTGATCGGTAAATATTTCATGAATTCACCGACAATTCCTGGCCAGAACAAAAGTGGCATAAACGCCGCCAGAGTTGTCGCGGTAGCAGCGATAATCGGCCAGGCCATGCGATTACTGGCAAAAGCATAAGCCTGTGAGCGCGGAAGCCCCTCGGCCATTTTACGGTCAGCCATTTCCACAACGACAATGGCACCATCAACCAACATGCCCACCGCCATAATGAGTGAAAACAACACGACGATGTTTACCGTCAGTCCCATCAAGGCGATAATTAAAATTCCAGCGAGAAAAGAGCCAGGGATGGCTAAACCGACCAGTCCCGCTGTTCTTAAACCCAATACGGCAACAATGACAATCATCACTAAAAGCACCGCGGCTATGACATTGTTCTGCAGGTCAAACAACATGTCACGGATATCATCGGACTTGTCCTGGGTAAAAAGCACCTCGATATTTGTTGGCCAGTTTGCTTTTTCTTCAGCCACCATGGTTCGAACCTGCTCGATGGTATCAATAATGTTGGTACCAATACGCTTGGTTACCTCAAGCACCACTGCAGGTTGCCCATTGACACGCGCATAGCCGGTGGGATCTTTGAATGTACGATTAGCTACAGCAACATCAGAAAAGGTTACCAGACTATCGCCACTTACCAGAATCGGTAAGGATAAAATATCCTCGACGCTTTCAAATAACCCTGGCACCTTAATTGAATAGCGACCACTACCCGTATCCAGAGCACCGGCAGCAACGAGTTCATTATTGCGTGCTACAAAACTGATCAGGGCTTCATGCGATTGCTGATAGTTTTCGGCCCTGACCGGGTCGATCAGTACTTCAACCAAATCTTCACGATCTCCGGCTATATCAACTTCTAGAATACCGGGCAAGGACTCTAACTGATCGCGCAGTCGACGGGCAGTATCCACCAGCAATCTTTCCGTAACATCGCCGTACAGGGTTACTACCAGTACTGGAAATAAAGCCACATTGACTTCATGCACGGTGGGCTCATCGGTTTCGTCGGGTAATTCCGACTTCGCGATATCCACCTTTTCGCTCACATCATCAAATGCCGTATCACTGTCAAATCCGGCATCGAATTCAAGTACAATGGTGGCATGACTTTCTACCGCGGTGGAGGTCATTTCCTTAATGCCTTCAATATTCTGCAGCTCACTCTCCATCGGACGAATCAGCAAGCGCTCAGCATCTTCCGGTGATATACCTTCGTGATGAATGGAAACATAAATAATCGGGATCGCGATATCGGGATCAGATTCTTTAGGTATAGAGATATAAGCAGCGGCACCGGCTATGAGGATCAGGCACAGGATCAGCAACACCGGGCGTGAGCGGTTAATCGCGATGTCGATTGGAGTCGCCATTATTCTTTAATTACATCATTGGTAATATTGGCTTCATCCACCGGTACCACTGTTTCACCGGTTTGAACGAAGCCCTGCCCCACTGTGATGATTCGGGTACCTTCTGGCAGGCCTGATATCCACAAACCCTCCGCGGTCGAACGGATGACTTGCACCGGTAAAAATTCAACTACATTTTGTTCATTGACAACCTTGATACCCAACTTATCTGAATGACTCAATGACAACAGAGCCGGAGACAATTGAAATGCAGAAACATAACGAACCGGAATATTGAGTGCAGCGGTGATACCTGAAACGAGAGAACCATCAGGATTAGGAATTTCGAATTCTACCTTGAAGGTGCGAGTCACCGGATCGGCCTCGGAAGCAATATAACGTAATTCTCCGTCAGCAATCCTACCGGTGACCATATGGGCAATCCCTCTATCTCCCAGTACCAACCGATGACGCTCCTGTTGATCGACATAGCCCACAAAGATCACAGGATCCTGCTCCAGCAAACGCGCCAACTCATCCCCTCCGCCCAGGTAAGAACCTACTTCTACTGGCAAGCGGTCTAAAATGCCATCAAACGGGGCAACCACGCGGGTATTCTCTATCTCCAGTTCTATACTTTTCACCAGTGCCTTGGCGGTTGCCAGCTGAGCGGCAACTCTGGATACTTCAATTTCAGATTGCAGGTTATTCTTTTGGAGTTTTTTGGCGCCGGCGAATTCAAGTTCGCTTTGTTCAAGCAAAGCCTTTGCCTCCTGTAACCGTGCTTGCCGATCACGCATGTCCAGCTGCACAATCAAATCACCCTGACGCACATTAGCCCCTTCATCCGCACCCAATTCAATTACTCGCCCTTCCACCTCGGCCCTTAGGGTAACTGCACGTGCAGGTTCAGTCCGTCCGTTAATGACGATTTCCTGACTTACACGTTTTAATTCGGGGGTACGTACGCGTACCTTGGGTACCAGAGATCGCTGAGCATTATTGACGGGTTGTACTGCGACCTCTTGTTCGGAAAAATAACCGGATGCAAGCCACAGCGATAGCAGCAGAAATATCGCCAGTGCGTAGATCAGAGATTGATAGGTATTAAAGAGGTTTTTCATATTTGCCCTTAACCCAGCTGTCGGATTGGTGACTTTGGACAGCTTACTCCTTCATGATGATGAAAGCATTAAAACTAAAACCTATTACAAAACGAATGATGTACGTCATGATCATCTCGAAATACGCAATAAAAATCAGAATTGCTTTCAAAGCAGGCAGATCATAGATTGACTGACTCTCATATTGGATCGCCCTTTTCGGCAAATTTCACAAAATCTTCACAATGAATTGACAACCCATTCACGTAACTAAATTTATATTCAGCTCATGATTTTTAATGATCAGGAGCAATGTGATGTCAATCCACGAAAATCAGGTCTCTGAACCCAATCACCATTATGACCAGCTGTTGGAAGAAATTGAACTGATGGATCCTAATGGGCTCTATTTAGTGGTGCCTGGCAGCACACTGCACCAAAAGTTTAACAATCCGGTCAAGGATGGGATTGATGAAAGCTAAATTTGTCCCCCATTACAAGTTTTAGCAGTATTAGGGCTTTAACCTCCTTTCCTCTTCTTATTTAAGCCCGGGCTCATGGATGAGCTACTTTTTTTTAATGACCCGCTTGGTTATGCACCATTGTGCAGCAAAATTCAGCGATCATTGAATATAACTACAGCTTTGTTAAATTGGCCGGCCCGTTAAGGCACTAAAATCAGGCACAATCGCAATGACTGAACTCCATCACACTGTAGACCAGGTTACCCACAACATTCGTCAACGCAGTCGCGCTTCTAGAGATAATTATCTTCGTCGCCTCGACGCAATGATTGAAAAAGAACCTCTAAGAGGTGGATTATCCTGCACCAATCAGGCACATGCTTACGCCGCTTTTCCAGAACAGGATAAAAATATACTGATTGAAACGCGCCAGCCCAACCTGGCTATTGTATCGGCTTACAATGACATGCTATCGGCACATCAACCATTTGAACGTTTTCCTCATATCATCAAGCAGGCAGCGCGTGAAACAGGCGCTGTTGCCCAATTTGCGGGTGGTGTTCCGGCCATGTGTGATGGGGTGACTCAGGGACAACCAGGCATGGAACTCTCGCTGTTCAGCCGAGACACGATTGCGCTCTCCACCGCTATTGCACTTTCTCATAACACATTTGATGCCGCCTTGTACCTGGGCGTTTGCGACAAGATTGTACCCGGCCTACTTATTGGCGCTTTATCATTCGGTCATCTACCTGCTGTCTTTGTGCCGGCGGGACCGATGACCACGGGTCTACCCAACGAGGAAAAAGCACGCATCCGTCAGTTATTTGCCGAAGGTAAAGTTTCTCGAGCAGAGCTCCTCGAAGCGGAATCACGTTCTTATCACAGTGCCGGCACCTGTACCTTTTATGGGACGGCCAATAGCAACCAGATGCTCATGGAAATGATGGGATTGCATTTACCTGGAGCGGCCTTTATTAACCCCAATACACCCCTACGTGATGCACTCACTGCCGCTGCAGCGAAGCGTGCCGTGAAAATTACCGCCCTGGGCTCCAATTACACACCGGTGGGACGTATGATTGATGAGCGTAGCCTGGTCAATGCGATCGTCGGATTGCTCGCCACTGGAGGCTCTACCAATCA
This sequence comes from Gammaproteobacteria bacterium, assembly GCA_030066315.1. GTDB lineage: Bacteria > Pseudomonadota > Gammaproteobacteria > JACNJF01. The sequence continues at coordinate 2,290 of JASJBW010000052.1, read as the reverse complement.
CACCCTGCACCTTATTGCCATCGCTCGAGCAGCCGGCATTCAGATTACCTGGGATGATTTTAACAATCTTTCTACTATGGTACCTTTATTAACCCGGATTTATCCAAATGGACAAGCTGATGTTAACCAGTTTCATGCGGCAGGCGGCATGGGATTCCTCATTCGTGAATTGATTAATGGGGGATTGATGCATGCGGATGCTAACAATGTAATGGGCTCTACTATGGAATCTTACAGCCAGGAACCCTGGCTGGATGATGGTAAATTAAAATGGAGAGATGCCCCTTCTGAAAGCGGTGATAAAGATATTTTGCAGACGACTTCGACACCATTTTCTAAATCGGGCGGTTTAAACCTTATGTCGGGCAATCTTGGCCGAGCTGTTATTAAAATTTCAGCCGTCAAGGAAGAGCATCAGGTTGTACAAGCACCAGCCCTAGTCTTCGAAGACCAGGAAGAGGTCATGGAAGCTTTTAAACGTGGTGAACTGGAACGTGATTTCGTTGCAGTTATACGAAACCAGGGGCCGCGCGCCAATGGCATGCCCGAATTGCACAAATTGACCCCACCACTGGGTGTATTACAGGGCAAGGGTTTCAAAGTAGCACTGGTCACCGATGGTCGCATGTCGGGTGCTTCAGGTAAGGTACCTGCTGCCATCCACCTCACTCCGGAAAGTATTGCTGGTGGACCGATTGCACGTATTCAAAACGGTGATGAAATTTTACTGGATGCGCGTCAGGGTATTTTACAGATTAATGTAGATGCCACCGAATTTGCGCAACGTGAGATCACGCAACCTGATTTATCCCATAATCAGTGGGGACTCGGGCGTGAATTGTTCGATGGATTTCGTGCGCATGCGACAGGTGCCGAACAAGGCGCAATGAGTATTTTGCTGACAGAGCCCATGAGCCCCTCGGAAAAAATTTCTGAAGACGTAACAGTTTAGCTCGAGTTTATTCAAACTCCCGCATAGAATACATATTCACAACTACCCACTCTGCTTTTGAAGGAGTTTTTTGTGTCATTAAATGAAATATTAACCCGTGCGCCAGTAGTACCGGTAATCGTTATTGAAGACCTTGAGCATGCCGTTCCACTGGCACGATCCTTGATTGCTGGCGGCCTGCCCGTGCTCGAAATCACCCTGCGAACACCGGTTGCCATGGAAGCCATAAAAATGATTATTGGCGAGGTACCGGAAGCGATTGTCGGCGTGGGTACAGTCACTCATCCTGATCAATTACTTGAGTGCAAACAAGTGGGAGCTCAGTTTGCAGTGAGCCCTGGACTTACACCTGCCCTGATTGATTGCAGCCGAGATATTGATATTCCATTTCTTCCGGGTGTTTTTACACCCAGCGAGGCCATGCAAGCTCGTGATCTGGGATTCAAGACTTTAAAGCTTTTCCCGGCAGCGCAGGCCGGTGGAGTCTCCATGTTAAAAGCAATGAATGGACCCTTGCCGGATATAAAATTCTGTCCCACGGGCGGCATCGGCCCCACCAGCTTGCTGGAATATCTGAAGCTACCGAATGTCCTTTGTGTCGGAGGCTCCTGGGTCGCGCCCAAGCAAAGTATGCATAATGGCAGCTGGCAACAGATTACTCAGCTCTCGACCGAAGCAGTCATGACCGCTAAAAACTTATAATGGACTTGTTTAAAAGGTTCAATCGGATTATGTTAGCTGGATAAAAGACGGATAAAATATACATGCCAACCATTCACATCAAAAAGCAACATAATATTGATACTGACACTGTAAAGAAGGAAGTTCAAAACCTGGCTGATAAACTCAGCAAAGAACTCTCAGCTGAATATCAATGGAAAGGTAATCAGCTCGAATTCAAACGCACGGGCGCCAATGGTCATATCGACATTCATGACAACGAGGTGGATGTTGAAATTAAACTGGGGCTGGCACTCACCCCTCTTAAGAGAACCATCGAGACCAAAATAAACGATTATCTTGATGAACGGTTGAGTTGATCCTCTTCCTCCAGAGCTCGGTACTGGTCCCGAATAAACTCCTTACCGTATTTTCTTTCCAGGCGTCGAATGGTGAAATGAGCTCGCGCCATATGCTGAAAGTGCTGCATAAAAATGGCATTCACTCCAGCCGCACTCACCGCACCAATGACTGGCATCAATTGTGTAGCCATACGCTGAGTTACCATCACCCCAAAACGACTGGAAATGACATTAATGACCCTAATCACGGCCGGACCTGATCCCGCACTGAAACCATGCGCCAGCACTTCTGCATAAGCCGCGGTCATATAGGCTG
>JASJBW010000054.1 GCA_030066315.1 Gammaproteobacteria bacterium | reverse complement strand
GCTTTAATTTTTATGAGACTGATCATGAATGTTGTTGCATTGAAGATGAAAACTGAGGGAGTTGTCTAATACCAAAATCAGTCCATTTAATCTTTTCGCGTTCAATTTGTAATCTTAATGCCTTATTTTGTTTCACTATTTCTGCGTCTTTATAACCTCTTGGATGATCAAGGTGGATCACAATTGCATTATATCGGACATGTTTAGCTTTTATTCCGGCATTAATTAATCGCACTCCAAATTCACGATCAAGTCCACCCCATGGCATCCGTTCATCAAAGCCATTAACAGCCAGTATATCCTCTAACCAGACGGAACCATTAGATCCCTTGAAAGTGCATTCAGTCGGTGTTAATCGATTATATATCTTTGCCTTGAATGGAGTGGCCGTTAGTTTACTGTTTTTTCGGCCTCGCTTGAGACCATGTTTCCTGAGCCATTTAATGTCAAAACAATCACCGCTTAAAATATCCTTTTTGGTAATAGCTTGGCTGGTGGACATAGGCAATTTCTGATAACCGCCGGATAAATAATAACCTGGTTTAGCTTCTCTCGCATGAATCGATAAAAAATCAAATCTGGGAATACAATCACCGTCAGTAAAAACCACATAATCCGATTCAACTTGTAAAATAGCCTTATTAAGTATGCGGCACTTACGAAAACCTTTATCTTGATGCCAGACATGTTTAATAGTCATATCTGTAGACTCGCGCATACGGTCAATTAATTCATGGGTCGTTTCGGTTGAACCATCATCGGCAATAATAATTTCAAAGTTCTTATGCGATTGTACACTGTAACCCCACAGAACTTTTTCTAGCCATTCAGGTGAATTATAGGTCGTAATGATAACGGATTGCTTCATATGATTGATGAATCGATCTGATTCGCTTGAGTTAATATTCAAGAGCTTTGTAATGCTAAGATACTGTTTCTAATCGGTCATAACAAGTGAAGATTTCTACCCGTTAATGGGATGAGGGCATTTCCATATTTTTCTTGAGAGGTTGTTGATCAGGTGTTAATTTTCGATTTCTAGTCGATAGGCCTCTTACTTTAAAAACTATATGATCAAAATTAACTAAAGAGTTTATGAATGATTGATTTTTTAAACTTGGCTTTCTATAAATTCGCGGCAAAGGGATGGATCCCCGCAAAATGGTTTGAATCAGATTTACCCATGGTATCTGAACGACAAGCCAGAACTGGGCGTTTAAGTCTGGAGATTGTCAGTCATTGTTGGAATTATTCCCATTTCTTGGTGTATCAATTAAGTTCATTGGTTTTGTATCCACCCAAGCGTTTGGATGTAAAGATGACGGTCTTCTATGCGGAGGAAGATCAAAAAACGGCCAGTCTTTTGAATTTTTTTACTCAGCAGGGTGTAAAAAATATAACCTGGAATTGGCGATCTTTACCAAAACAAAAATTATTTAGGAGGGGGATTGGAAGAAATTTAGCTGCCCTAGAGTCCGATGCTGACTGGATTTGGTTTACTGATTGTGATCTGATGTTTAGGGAGAATTGCCTGGATCAGCTATCGGATTTATTGCAAGGGAGAAGGGATGCCTTGATATTTCCAGAAGAGGAACGCACGACAGATCTCTTGGCAGATAATAATCCAATGTTAAAAGCAGGGTCAGAGAATCAGGCTATTCTTGATATTGACGTTAATCGGTTTACATCAAGGAAAATGACCAGAGCCACGGGACCATTGCAGATTGCCCATGGTGATGTTTGCAGAGCGGTGGGGTATTGCCGTGGTATTAAGATTTATCAAAAACCCTCAGAGAAATGGACTAAAGCGCATGAGGATCGTGCTTTTCGATGGCTGCTTCGTAGCCAGGGAAAACCTCTTCCCATACCTGGCGTTTATCGCATACGCCATGTTGAAAAAGGACGTTACACGGGAAGTGAATCAGGAAAGCGATTGCGAATGTTAATTAGAAAGCTTCAATCCTGGTTTAGGGATCGAAAAACGCAATCACAAGAGAAACGCTAACACACATTGTTATCAACAGAATGAATCACGATATTGAAGTTTAAGAAAGAGTACATCCGCAAACTGGCCGAATCAGATTATTTATTTCAAACCAATGACTTTATTCCTGATCATTGGGAGCATCGATCTGACACCAAAGCGCTCACAGGGGGACGAGGAGCCAGTTATAAAATCAATGTTAAAGGTAATCGTTGTGTTTTACGCCGATACTTAAGGGGCGGTATGATGTCAGGATTATTGGGAGACCGGTATTTCTGGATGGGTATGTCATTATCCAGACCTTACCTGGAACACAAGGTTACTCAACATGCTATCAATAATAATCTGCCTGTTGCAGCCGTAATGGCTTTTTGGTTACAACGTACCGGTATCATTTACCGCGCCGCCATTATCAGTAAATACCTGGATAACAAGGGGACACTGGCAGCGCTATTATTCCAACAGGCTCTGACAAGACAGAACTGGTTTAAACTGGGTCAATTGATTCGTAAATTTCATCAAGTCGGTATTTATCACGCAGACTTGAATGCGAATAATATTTTAGTTGATCATAATGATGATTTTTTCCTCATCGATTTTGATAAGGCAAGGATAAAAACTGTTCCGGGTGGCTGGCAAAAAGCCAACTTGAATAGATTGCTTAGATCTTTAAAAAAGATCCAGAAAAAACGAATAGAGTCAGCCAAAAGCTTTCATTTCTCATCGGATGATTGGCAGCAATTTTTAGATGGTTATGACAAATAACCCTGAATAATATTAAGATAACGATCCAACACATGCCTTTGCTCGCGAACGACTGTTCTTGCGTTGCTACTCAATTGTCTCATGCGAGATTTTTTAGACATTAAGTCTTGTATCGTTTGTTTTAATTCATTTGAGTCATTGACTTGAATGATGGCATCTTTCTCAAGCAGTAACGCCACTTCTGCAGCAATGTCTTGATCGCTAGGACCGGTAATAATGACTGCGCCCAGATTTGCGGGTTCTAACACGTTATGTCCGCCACAGTCAGCAAATGATCCGCCCATTATCACAATCTCGGCATGGGCCAATAGGGCTTTTAATTCACCCAGTGTATCAGCCAGATAAATCTGCGTTTTATCAGTTATATTTTCATGTTTGCTGCGTTGACTCATGTTCAGATTTAAAGGCTTGAGAGTACTCATGATTTGAGTGGCTCTGGTTGGGTGACGCGGAGCAATCACGACCAGCTGGGATAACTGTAAAGATTTTGCCATTTGTGCGAATAAGAATTCCTCGGGTTCATGCGTTGAGGCAAATAAAAGGTAGGGGCGGTCAATCAATCGGGGGTAATCGTCGGCTCCTTCTGTTTGAATAAACTTCAAATTTCCACAAAGGTGTATATTGTTATGGGCAACTCCCATAGAATGAAAATCACGAACGTCCTGTTCATTGCGGGTTAAAACATGATCGAAATAAGTCAACGTGTTTTCTAGGATACGTCGCATCCAGGCCCGTTGATGTAAGGTTTTTGTGGTTAACCGAGCGTTAATCTGCAACAGAGGTTTTTCGGTTACCTTGTACTGATACAGAATTTCGGGCCATAACTCTGTTTCAGCAATTAAAGCCAGTTTAATTTTTTGTGAACGGATAAAATGTCGGCTGATTAACCACCAGTCAATGGGAATTACTGCAATTTCGGCTTCATCATACATGGATGTCAAAGCGTGTTGATATCCGGTTGCAGTGAAAGTCGTCACCAGGATTTTATGATCTTGAGTCAACTGATTAACGATGGGTTTTATCACTTCAACCTCACCCACTGAAGAGGCATGAATCCAAAGCTTCGGGGTTCTGTCAATTTGATGTATACCCAGACGCTGCCAAAAATATTTAAAATTGTGAGTCTTAAAGGAGTGGATAAAGGCATGCACTAACCAGAAGGGTAGTAAAGCGGTAGACAGCAGTCTGTAGGTCAGAGCAGGAGGTTTAAATTGCATTAATAAAAGCTGTCCTCACCTTCTGGTCTGCTTTTAAAGCGCTTATGCATCCACATGTAACTCGCCGGCTGTAAGCGCACAAACTTTTCAATAGAGGCATTGATGGCGGTGGCATCCATGAGATCATCCCCAGAAGGGAAGCGCTCCAAGGGTGCTTCGATTTTAAGCACATAACCACTGCCATCTTCCTTTCTTAAGGGATAATAGGGTAACATGGCTGCTCCCGAGGATTTAGCTAATCGGGCGCTGGCGGTGATGGTTGCGGTGGGGATGCCAAAAAAAGGGGCAAAGACATTACGTTCCTTGCCAAAATCCTGGTCTGGTGCATACCACGTAGGTACTTTATTTTTAATGCCTTTAATCAAACGTAAAGTATTTTTCCGTGAAATAGTATCGACAAAATAGGAATCTCTTCGAGTAAACAGATAGCTGTCAAACAAACGGTTTTTTTGTGTACGATACATCACCTGTAATGGTGTATACAATGCTAGCAGTCTGGCCCCTATTTCTAGGCTTGAGAAGTGTCCAGTCAGTAAAATGACTCCTTGATTTCGATCTAGGCATTGTTCGATGTACTCAAGGCCTTCAATCTCAACCAATTTTTTTAAACGCTCGGGAGCCCACCACCAACACATGGCCATTTCCATAATGGAAATGCCCATGTTTTGAAAGCATTGCTTACGAATTATTTCTCGTTCCGAATCCGATTTCTCCGGAAAACACAGTTTGAGATTGGTATCGGTGATTTTCCGGTGTTTTGCGGATAAGTGGTGTACCGTTTGGCCGAGGAGGCGGCCAAGCTTCAATTGAATGAAATACGGGAATAATGTGGCCAGTCGCAGTAGGCCCAATAATAACCACATGGGCCAATATTTGGGGTGTAAATAGTCACGCGCTCTAAATAAGTCTGATTTGTGCTTTGACATGCATTATAGATGGTTAATTCGCCAACTTATCAATTGAGCCATTGATTAATGTTGCTGAGATCCTGATCAGTTAAAACGCCTGCAGCTTGTTTCAGCTTTAGTGTGTTAATGAGGTAATCGTATCGTGCAGATGCATAATCGCGTCTTGATCGATAGGTTTCTCTTAACGAAATCAACACATCCACGGAGGTCCGGGTACCTACGTCAAATCCCGCTTCGGTTGCCTCCAGCGCTGCAGTGGTCGATATCAGGGCCTGGTTTAGGGCATTAACCTGACCAATACCGGATACTACGGCAAGGTATGCATTGTTGGTTTGTTGAGCCACCAGGCGTTTCTGCAGCATCAAGTTATTCTGCGCCGTAGCATAGTCAGCTTCTGCCTGTTGAATAGCGGAAGAAGTGCGGCCCCCGGTATATAGAGGATAGTCCAATTGGATGCTCAGAGTTAAATCATCCGTATCAAAATCACCATTCTGATCACTATCGATGCTGTTATCCTGGTAACTGGCATTTAAATTAACGGTGGGTTTCCGTCCAGAGCGGGCAATCTTTCGATTTTCATTTGCAGCTTTTAAACCTGCCTGCGCAGAAGCAAGACTCAAATTATTCTGCAGCGCCTGTTCAACCCACGCCTCACCATTAGCAGGTTCTGGTATCACTAGATCAACTTCTTCTCCCAGAGTTGCCAGTGGTTCAATGAGTGGTTCACCGATAATCAATTGCAAAGCTTCTTTGGCATTGTCCAGACCGTTCAATGCGATAATTTCACTAGAAAGGGATAAGTCATAACTGGCTTGGGCCTCCTTAACATCGGTTATCGCAATTAATCCTACTTCAAATCGCTTTTTAGCTTGTTCCAATTGACGCCCGATCGCATTTTTTTCAGCTTGAGTGAATTCAACATTGTCCTGTGCCGAAAGAATATCAAAATAGGCTTCAGTAACACGGACGATAAGGTCCTGGATGGCTGACTCGTAATCCGCTTCGGCCTGTAAGACGGTTGCTTCCGCAGCATCCGATTGCGCCCAGTTCTCACTGTTATACAGGCTTTGTTGCAAGTTTAGAGAATAACCCACGCTGGTCTGTTCATCATCGCCTGTCAAAGTGTTGCCTTGATCTTGAAATGTCGAATTGGCTGAGAGATTCACCTGCGGACGATTGGCAGATTGGGCCAGAGGTAAAGCCTGTCGACTGGATTCGAGCTGGGATAAGGCGATCATCAACTCCGCGTCCTGTTGTTGCGCCTTTGCATAAATTTCAACAAGATTGATAGCCTGACTGCTTGTACTGGTCGCTAACAAAGCAAAACTGAGGAGCATAGCGGGATTGAATAATTTCATGTCAGGTTCCTTGTTAAATTAGAGTTTTCTAATATAGATACTTGGTCAGGTTATTTCAATGTTTATGAGAGGTCACATCACGATCATCATTAATCGACAAACAGCTTTGGTACTTTTCGTATTCAATAGACCGGCATATCATAGTCAACATCACGTGCCCAAGCATCAACTCCACCATCCAGATTAATCGTATTTTGAATCCCATGATGGGCCAGGAAATTAATCACTTGCATACTACGTATACCATGATGGCAGATGATGACATATTCAGAGGATTCATGAAATAGGGGAAGATTGCCGGGGACTTGCCCCATGGGCACCAGCTCGCTACGCGTAATATGACAAATATCGAATTCCCACGGCTCTCTTACGTCAATCAGGCGAGGATCATGCTGTTTTAGGTATTCGGCTAGTTGAATAGCGCTAAAGCGCCGCATAGGACTTACATTAAATCAGGAATATCAGTTTCAAACAGGATTTCAGTGGTCCATTCGTTTTGTTTGACCCGCTGAATGAGGCAGGCATGTTTGACAGGAGATCGTCCCGTTACGACAAATAATCGCCCACCCATCGCTAGGGCATCCTTTAAATTTTGAGGTACTGCAGTGAGGGATCCTGCACTGACGGCTATGGCATCAAAGCGGTCGGAAAGGGTGAGATCATCCAGCGATTGCATAGTTTGTAATTCGACGTTATCAATGCCCAGTTGTGCAATTTTTTCAGCAGCAATGCGTGTCGCCTCGGCATTGAAGTCTATGCTCGTGACTTGATCCGTCATGCTGGCCAGGCAGGCGGTGAGATAACCATAACAGGTACCAATTTCTAGCACACAATCAGACGATTTCAGTTGCAACGCTTGTAACAAACGGCCTTCGACTGTTGGAGGTAACATCGACTCATTTTCCAATACGGGCAAAGAACAGTCAGCATAAGCCAGGCCCCTGAGTTCCTCCGGCACAAAAAAATCTCGGTCAATACGATTAAATACATCCAGTACTTTTGGGTCTAAAACTTCCCATGGACGAATCTGTTGTTCAATCATATTAAACTTGGCTTGGGCGAAATCAGACATGAAATATAAGTTCTATAAGAAAAGTGAATCCGAAGGTTACGAATTCCTGTCGGTATGTCAATCTATCAATGGAATAAAACGAATGAAAAGACTTGCATTCATGTGTTCGATTCTATAGTTTGGATGACCTATGCCAGGGGTGTTGTAAAACGCTTTAAAACTGCGTTTTTATACTGAGAAAGACCCTTTGAACCTGATCAGAATTTTCTGCGTAGGGAGGCTATTCGGTTTACCGACTTGGCCCTACGTGTTAAACCCTAGGAGCCGAAATGAGTGCCATCCCCGAAGATTTTATCCAAAAAACTCATCAATTATCGAGTGAAATAACCGAACCTTTCCCACGTTCAAAAAAACTATATTTGAAAGGTAGTCGCCCAGACTTACGCGTTGGAATGCGCGAAATACAATGTGACGATACACCCACCCATAATGGCGTAGAAAAAAATCCGCCTATTACGGTTTATGACACCTCGGGCCCTTTTACCGACCCTGAAATAGACATAGATTTAATGAAAGGAATTCCAGACGTGCGTTCTATCTGGATCAATGAACGAGGCGATACCGAACAGCTCAGTGGCCCCAGTTCTGAATTTGGCTTACAGCGACAAAACGATGAAACCCTTGCCGATTTACGTTTTGAGCATATCCGGCAACCACGCCGCGCAAAAGCAGGTAAGAATGTCACTCAAATGCACTATGCACGCCAGGGTATCATCACGCCAGAAATGGAATACGTGGCGATACGCGAAAATATGCGTCTCGATGAATTTCGTCAATCTGAAGATTATCAGAAACTGCTAAAGCAACATCCAGGTCAGTCATTTGGTGCCAAGCTACCGGAACAGATTACCCCTGAATTTGTCCGCGATGAAATTGCCGCGGGGCGAGCGATCATTCCTTGCAATATTAATCACCCAGAATTGGAACCAATGATTATTGGACGGAATTTCCACGTCAAGGTTAACACTAATATTGGGAATTCAGCGGTCACGTCATCCATCGCGGAAGAAGTAGAAAAAATGGCCTGGTCTGCGCGTTGGGGCGGCGATACTTTAATGGATTTATCCACTGGGAAAAACATACATGAAACCCGCGAATGGATTCTGCGTAATGCACCTATGCCAATTGGTACTGTGCCGATTTATCAGGCCTTGGAAAAAGTCAATGGCGTTGCCGAAGACCTGACCTGGGAGTTGTTCAAGGACACCTTGATTGAACAGGCGGAACAGGGCGTCGATTATTTTACGATCCATGCCGGTGTGCGCCTTGCCTATGTGCCCATCACCGCTGACCGGATTACCGGTATTGTTTCTCGAGGCGGTTCCATCATGGCCAAATGGTGTTTAGCGCATCATCAGGAAAGTTTCCTCTATACCCATTTCGAAGAAATTTGTGAAATCATGAAAACCTATGATGTTGCTTTTTCTCTTGGGGATGGTTTGCGTCCCGGTTGTATCGCGGATGCCAATGATCGCGCTCAATTCGCAGAACTCGAAACCTTGGGTGAATTAACCAAAATAGCCTGGAAACATGATGTACAGGTGATGATCGAGGGTCCGGGTCATGTCCCTATGCAGATGATAAAAGAAAATATGGATAAGGAATTGCATGATTGTTTCGAGGCGCCTTTTTATACATTAGGCCCTCTGGTTACCGATGTTGCCCCCGCTTATGATCACATCACCTCGGCAATTGGTGCCGCACAAATAGGTTGGTATGGGACCGCCATGCTATGTTATGTAACACCCAAAGAGCATCTCGGGTTACCCAATAAGCAGGATGTGCGAGATGGGATCATCACCTATAAGCTTGCGGCCCATGCAGCTGACTTGGCTAAAGGATTTCCTGGTGCCCAGATCAGGGATAATGCGCTCTCAAAAGCGCGCTTTGAATTCCGTTGGGAAGACCAGTTTAACCTCTCCCTCGATCCCGAGCGCGCGCGCGAGTACCACGATGAAACCATGCCCAAGCAAACTCACAAAGTTGCGCATTTTTGTTCGATGTGTGGCCCAAAATTTTGCTCGATGAAAATTACCCAGGAAGTCCGTGATTATGCGGCTGAAAATGCCGTCGAAGTAGAGGCGGCTTTTGAGGCAGGTATGCAGGCAAAAACTCAGGAATATCTAGAGCAGGGAAAAAAACTATACAAGGAAATATAATTTGGGTTTCCCATGTCGGAGGAAAACCAGTCACCTTTCAATTGGTATCTAGGCACCTATGTGGTCAGTTTTAATCTGGTCGATGTGGATGAAACCCATGATTTACATGATCAATTCGATGCCTGGGAAGTTTCTGTCATGGTCAGGGCCGAGAGTTGTCGGCATGCATATGATCGCGTCATCGAGGTCGCTCAGAGAGATACCCGGCAATATATTGGTGAATTAGCAGGCACCTCTATTGATTGGGCGTTTCGGGGGATCACTGAACTGGACCCTCTTTACACGGATGTCGATGCGGCCACTGATGTCGTCTATGTAGAACATAACCATACTCGCCTTAGTGAGCAGCAAGAGTTCTTTTGCCAGGCCGATGATTTTAAATGAGCGGTTTCTCAGGGCTTTGTTGTTGATGGCGATTTCTTAGAACATCCTGTAAACGTTCGGCTAAACGGTAAAGTAAAGATTCTGTAGTTTCCCAGTTGATACACCCGTCTGTGATAGAAACGCCGTATTGCATGTCCTCCGGGGGTAGAGAAGAAGGTTGATTACCTGCATGCAAATGACTCTCCAGCATGATGCCGATGATTGAACGATTCCCCTCCAGGATTTGATTCATAACGTCATTGGCGACCAGTGGTTGGCGGGTGTAGTCCTTGTTGGAATTGCCATGGCTACAATCCACTACTAGGGCCTGGTTAGCACCGGCTGCGGCTAGTTTTTGTTCACTCAAAGCGATATTTACTGAGTCATAGTTACAGGTTTTACCACCTCTTAGAATAATATGACCACAAGGATTACCTTCTGTTTTAATCACCGAAACCTGACCCTGTTCATTGATGCCCATAAAACGATGACCGGAAGCGGCTGCTTTAAGTGCATCGATCGCGGTATCAAGGCTACCATTGGTACTGTTTTTAAATCCAACCGGCATGGACAGACCACTGGCCATTTCGCGATGGGTTTGCGATTCCGTGGTGCGGGCACCAATCGCAGCCCAGCTAAAATATTCTCCCAGGTACTGTGGGCTAATAGGATCCAAGGCCTCTGTACCCATGGGTAATTCCAATTCTGCAAATTCCGTCAACAGGTCTCTTGCTATGCGTAAGCCTGCTTCGATATTAAAACTACCATCTAGGTTGGGGTCATTGATTAAACCTTTCCAACCGACCGTGGTGCGTGGTTTTTCGAAATAAACCCGCATTACAATATAAAGTGTATCGGCAAGTTCGGTTTGAAGGCGTTTTAGTCGCTGTGCATACTCAAGTGCTGAATGAGGGTCATGAATAGAGCACGGTCCGCAGATGACCAGCAGACGATGATCATCATGGTTTACGATATTTGCGATGTCCTGACGTGATTTTTGGATGACGGATAAACCATGTTCGGATACAGGAATTTCTTGCCTCAAGGTTGCAGGAGTTATCAATACCTTTTCAGCACTGATGTGAATATTATTTAAACGATCTTTTAACAAGGTTTCGAACTCATGGTTTGTAAAAACATCATGCTAATGATTCTTGAGGGACTGAGAAAGTTTGAAAGCTGATTAACTTATAAGCGTTCAGTCTTGATTTTGAAGTAATTTAACATAATTTTCATATCGACTGGCTGCTATGGTACCCATCTCTACCGCCGCACGAACCGCACATTTAGGTTCGTTTAGGTGCTTACAGTTACTGAATTTGCACGCATGAGCAGTATTATGAATCTCTCGAAATCCGTGGCTTAAGGGTTGTTGAGTATCTAACACAGGATTGAAACCTCGTATGCCCGGGGTGTCAATCAACTGTCCGCCACGAGGAAGATGGTACAAATGGCTGGTACGTGTGGTGTGTCGGCCTTCTTTATTGGTGTCGGATATTTCGCCAATAGCAATTTCAATATCGGGTAGAATGGCCTTTGTAATAGAAGATTTACCCACGCCGGAAACTCCGCTAATTACATTTGTATGATCCTTGCAGAGCTCTTGTAATTGATCAATATTCAAGCCGGTTTTTACACTGACTTCAAGTATTTGATACCCCAGCGATAGGTAAATTGATTTAAGTAAAAAGGGGTCCGGGTCAGGATGCTCCAGCAAGTCCATTTTATTCAAAAGTATAATGACATTGAGATCTTGTTGCTCTGCAGAGACCAAGTACTGATCGAGTAAATACAGGTTTGGTGAGGGCTCTATGGCAAGACAAATGATTAATTGCGTGATATTGGCAGCAACGCTTTTGATCTGACCAAATCCATCCTGTCTTTGCAGAAGATTGGACCTAGGAATGACACTGATGATCGCCGCTTCATCGTTTTGAACTTGATAGACCACCTTATCCCCGGTAACAATCGCCCCAAGGTTGGTTCGAAACTTACAGGCCAGCCTGGTGGCATTTAGATGATCTGGTTCCACCTCGAGCTCGCCCCCATGATGGGCAATGACGGTACCTTGGAAATGATCCGCATGATCGAGGTCTATGGAGGCCTGGGCTGATTTGATACGTTGTTTTTGTTGAAGACTTAACCTGCGCTTAGCCATTTATTTTTTATTAGAGAGCTGGTCTATCAATGCAGCACAATAAAAATCGAGTGAGGATAAACCATTGGCAGAGTGTGTTGAGTAGTCAACTTGGCAGGTTTTATAACCAATCAATAATTCAGGGTGATGATCCTGTTGGTGGGCAATCCAGGCAACCGCATTGGTAAAGGCCATGGTCTGGTAATAGTCCTGAAAATGGAAAGTACGAATGATATGATCCGAGGCCGTATTCAGTTGCCAGTCTGGATGTATATCCTTAAGACCCAGTTCAATTTCAGTGCTATTCAGTTTTCGCGGCATTAGAATTTATAAAATTCATTATTCAGGTAGAGCGTAACGCTGTCTACCTCGTCATCAAACCATGTTATTCCCAGATTATCTTTACAAAACCGGACCTGTGATTGCAGTTTAGGCAAGGATTGTACCCTTCTGTTATCACGGGTATATAGTGCACTGTCGTGACAGCCGGTACAACTTTTCATATGAAGTTGCTCTCCCTGGATATAATCCGCACCCATTGCGATCGCTGAAAAAAATAGTAACAACAGGCTAAACATGGTCTTTAGCATCATTGATTCCTCGTCAATTGGCTTCCAAGTGCGCGATGCGAATTGAAGCGGGTGGGTGAGAATCATAAAACATCGAATGAATGGGGTCTGGAGTCAAAGTGCTGGCGTTATCGCGATACATGTTCACCAGGGCCGATATGAGCGCCCGGTAGTCACTTTGCTGTTTGGCAAAATCATCGGCTTCAAACTCATGTTTACGCGACAAAGCTGAAAACAGCGGGCTGATAAAATACATGAAGACGGGCATCACCATGACAAAAAGGATTAAAGCCGTATGTGTGGATGGATTCTGGATGTTCATCGCGCTATAAAACCAGTTCGAGTCCAGTAACCAGGCTAAAAGGGCAAATCCGGCAAAGGTCATCACGATCGACAGTAGCATTGATTTGCGAATATGTTTCCGTTTGAAATGCCCCAGTTCGTGGGCCAGAACAGCTTCAACCTCATTTTCGGATAAAGTGTCCAGCAAGGTGTCATAAAAAACGATACGCTTGTTATTGCCAAATCCCGTAAAGTAGGCATTACCATGGGCCGATCGTTTGGATCCATCCACAACGAATACACCCTGACTTTTAAATCCGCAACGTTGTAGTAATGATTCGATCCGGTTCTTCAGTGATTCATCTTTTAAGGGAGAGAATTTGTTAAAGATGGGTGCAATAAAAGCTGGGTAAGCCCAGATCATGACTAATGAAAAGGCTGTCCAAACCGACCAGGCGTAGATCCACCAGTAAGTGCCCGCCTGGTTCATCAACCATAAAATGACTGCAATCAATGGTATGCCGATAATCAACATCAACAACGTTGATTTGACGAGGTCAACTAACCAGAGTTTGAATGTCATTTTATTAAAACCAAACTTTTCTTCGATAACAAAGGTGGAGTACAAGGAAAATGGTAAATCCAGAAGCGCCATGATCAACGAGATGGATAAAATGACGGCGATACCTGCCCATAATTCAGAAAATGCATAAGCATCCCACCAGGTATCGATAAAGTTTATGCCACCACCCAGGGTCCAGATCACTAGCCAAAGGGTTTCCCAGCCGAGGGTAAAACGGCCCATACGTAATTTAGTGGTGGTGTAATCGGCAGCTTTTTGATGGTCTTCTAGCGAGATTTTTTCGGCAAAGGCCTGGGGTACGGATCCACGATGCCTCAGGATATGATTAACCTGTCGCATGGAAAGCCAATAACGGGTTATCACGGATGCGATTAAAAAAATGACGAAAATAATAGTAAAGGTCTGCATGGCATTGGTTAAAAATTCAGATTGGTATAGTCTACTTTAATTTAATAGGTAATAACTACGGGCGAGTCATGGAAAAAACCATCAATCCCCTTTTAGGTGAGACACAACATGAGCATTAATGATTCAAATTTAATCTGGGTTGATTTGGAAATGACGGGGCTGGATCCTCAGACTGACCAAATCATAGAAATTGCCACTATAGTGACCGATAAGGATTTGAATGTTCTCGAAGAGGGACCGGTTCTGGCCATCCACCAGCCTGATGATGTACTTAATGGGATGGATGAATGGAATACGCGGCATCATGGTGATTCAGGCCTTACCGAGCGAGTTAAGAGCAGCCCTTTCTCGGTGCTTGATGCGGAACAACAAACTCTGGAGTTTTTGCGTCAATACGTACCCGGTAGAAAATCTCCTATGTGTGGGAATACTATTTGTCAGGATCGCCGCTTCATGGCGCGGTTGATGCCACAA
>JASJBW010000053.1 GCA_030066315.1 Gammaproteobacteria bacterium | reverse complement strand
CTGTACAGTGAGTCCAGGTACTCACGACAATGAATGACTCTCGTCTAAGCGCCCCAGTAATCAGTCACAACAGCTGCAACATCATTGAATCTATTAAACGGGTCCAGCTGTTGCGCAATGTTTTTCCAGAAAAACCTGCTACTGAAGCTCAATACATTTCTCTATATGTGACTTAAATCACGCCAGGCAAAGATACGAGTGACTATTAAATTGATTTATTCCCATAAATACTAGAGCTTGAAATGAACAATATTGACGATGTGACTGAAATTGACATTACCGAATCAGTAGATCAACGCTTTTACCTATCTAGAGAAGCAAGCTATTTTGAAATGTTTGAGGAGTCAAAAGAGAATCAACAAGACTATGATCTCTAACTTCTACAAATAATTCTCAAGTCATTAAACGAGCTGGCAAAGAATCAGAACTCTTTTATATTTATATCGACTACTGATTTTTCATTTCATACCGGCGCATGGGCATTACATCAATTGCACCAAAAATTTCTGGCAAATCCAGAACCTGATTCCGCCATTTTTCGCGGCCATCTTTTCCTATTAAGACCACTTCAAGATCTGTATTTTGTCGAGGAAACCACAGCTTACGTATTGAGTGACTAAAATCATCATTGATTTTACCCTGATAATTACTAATCACCTGATTACCTGAGAGAATAAACCAGACAATATGCCGATCATCGATTTCATGCGTGTGTTCCTTAAGCTTTTTTTGAAGTGCCCCCAAATATGGTGTTTGGGTATTGATTAAAATAAGGCGATTGGACCATTCAAATGGTACAAGATTAATTAGCGACTGAGCTTGAACCGTCGACATCATGAAAAACCAAAGGCCTGATAGGAACAATAGTCGCAAGGTTAAAATACCCTAATCTTCTTGATCGCCCGTTCTGGGATGATTGGAATCCTGTAATTCGTATGAATCTGCCGTATACGTAGGTCCTTTCATAATCCAGACAACAACACAGCCAATCGCAATGGTAAAAACTGCGGTCCATACCGTGATAACAATAGCTATAGACAAAATATCAATACTCATTTGTTGCTTAGCAACATCACTGCCCAGGCTTTCTAAGGGATAGAAGCGGACAATAAGAGACATAAAAGCCGGAATTAACGTACCCGCCAGCAAATATTTCGGAAGCTTTTTAAGCAGACGCCATTCAAGACCAGGCACGTAACGCTGGTTGTGAGTTTTTTTTAGATGTTTCATGAACTTTCCTGGATACGTCATCATAAGACTACAACATCATCAAACGGTTCCGAACACTTTATGACAGATAAATAAACATGAAGCACTCAAGCATGATTAATCTGACTGACGACGTTGTATACTGATTGAGTTAATTTGTCTACATCTGCTTTAACCATAACAAAGGGAGGCATTAGATAAACCAGCTTGCCAAAAGGTCTCACCCAAACCCCCTGCTCCACAAATGCCGGCTGAACCACTTTCATATCTACCGGTTGCTTTAATTCTACTACACCAATAGCTCCGAGTGTCCTGACTTCTTCCACCTGAGGCAAAAGTTCACAACGCTTCAAACCTTCCTGCAACCAATTTTCAATTAGTTTGACTTTTACCTTCCACTCTGTCCCTAATAACAATTCAATACTGGCATTGGCTACCGCACAGGCTAGAGGATTTGCCATAAAAGTGGGGCCATGCATAAATACTCCTGGTGCATGATTACTGATTGTTTCGCCAACCTCAGCTGTAGCCAACGTTGCAGCCAGAGTCATGTAGCCACCGGTTAAGGCTTTACCCACGCACATAATATCCGGTGATATGCCGGCGTGATGGCACGCAAAAAGCTCGCCGCTGCGTCCGAAACCTGTTGCAATTTCATCTGCAATCAACAAGACATCATACTGGTCACACAATGCACGGACTTTTGCCAGGTAATCTGCCGAGTAAAAACGCATTCCTCCAGCACCTTGTACAATCGGTTCCAGAATAATTGCAGCAATGTGCTTAAGATTCTTTTGCAGAGCCTGTTCTAGAGCTAATAAATCCTCATTTTGGCAGGATTCGCCAAAACGGCTTACGGGTTTATCAACAAAATATTGCTGAGATAACACCTTCGAAAACAGACTATGCATACCGGTAACGGGATCACAAACTGACATCGCACCCGAGGTATCACCATGATACCCCCCCCTTATCGTCAAAAACTTTTGTCGATCTGATTCACCGCGAGCCGCCCAGTATTGAATAGCCATCTTCAAAGCTACTTCTACAGAAACAGAACCAGAGTCCGCAAAGAACACGGTTTGCAATGGTTTAGGGGTAATCTTCACCAGGGTATCGGCTAACCTGGCAGCAGGTTCATGTGTCAGGCCGCCAAACATGACATGCGACATGGACTGAAGTTGTTGCTGGATAGCCTGATTAAGATAGGGATGGTTATAACCATGGATGGCACACCACCAGGAGGACATACCATCTAACAATTCTCTTCCGTCTTCAAGGGTAATGTGAACACCAGAAGCAGACTTGACCGGAAATACTGGCAAGTCAGAATGCATGGCGGCATAGGGGTGCCAGACATAATCACGATCCATCTGTACCCATTCTGCTTTTGATGAATTCACTGGCCAACGCCCTGTTGAAGTTTACCGACTAATTTTCGAATACCCTGGTTAACAGCCTTGCGCCCATCACCCCTGCCAACACCGGTAAAGGCTGACCATGGCCTATTTTGTATCACTTTTTCAACCAGCAGTTGCTGCTCATCAATAGCTAAGGAGACGATTTGATTAACATGATTAATTAAATACCGCTGTAATACGGGTTGGGTCAAGTCAAACCCTCTATGCCCCTGGCTATAAGCCTCTATCTCATCCCGGTCCAAGGTGGTTAATGAAAACTTGATTTTACTCATTAACAATAAGGCTATCACATCACGCCAAATCATATTGTTACAATAGCCCAATAACCACAAGGGTAAATCACGTTGCATTTTCTGCTTTAAAACTTGAATGGCACGTTTAACATCGGGTAAATCTGATTGTAATAGTGCCACGGTTTGTCGCCCAGTAGATTTCCCCTTACCCGCACTGATATGGACCAGCTCAAGTTCTGTTCTTTCCCAAAAAGGGGCCATTATGGAATCTAAGCCAAAGCAACTCCCAATATAATCCAGTTTTTCATGCCTCAATAGATTTATAGCCTGGTTCACCAGTTCTCGCCCTATACCTTGCCGGCGGAATTTTTCATGCACAGTGATACGTTGTATTCGCAGGCCTTTCCATTTCGCAAAATCCCTGATGCCTGCCTGTGCAGTAATCATTTGAGGCAGTAGATGCCCCTGAGGACGCCGACGCCCCATAAATATTGCTTCCGTCAGATCAGTATCAATCCCCCCTTCCCGGTTCAGTAGTATGACTCCCACAAGGTTTTCACCCATTTGTGCATTAATTAGCCACTGATTATCATCATCCATTAATTGACGTAAATCCGAGGGCCGGGTTCTATAATGCGCAGACATCAAAAGCTCATAGACTTGTTTTAATTTCGCTATATTGCCACTTAATTCCTGCTTGCTGATGACCTGATATTTGATGCTGTTAGATTCATGAATGAGTTCATCTGTTTTTAAATCAAACATTAATGCCTGATTAAATCGCTCTTCCAACAGATCTGGATGCCCCCAACGAATGGGAATATCCAGCGTGGCATGCACATATTGCTGGGAAGAATAGGCTTGCATGAATTTATGCTGAAATCCCTGACCCGTACCCTCATAACCTCCCGTTGTAGTCGCCATGATGACCTTTCCTGCCCTCTTAGTACATTCGGATAGCACTGAGAAAGGAATCATTGCGGCTTCGTCGATGATTAAACAGTCTATCTCAGGTGATTGTTGAATCAGAGCATCGGGAGCCATAAATCGGGCGCTCGATTTATCGTCGAGACAAGCTAATAAAACGCTGGCTTGAATTCGGGAAGCCGCAGTAATAACCATCTTTCTGTTTTCGGCATGAGCACGAACAAATAAACCCAACGAGGTACTTTTACCCCTGCCCCTAAAAGCCGTTAAAAAAAATAAAGGCTGTTTGCTGTTTAACAGCCACTGTTTCATGCTTTCCAGCAGGTCAGCCTGCTGAGGTGTACATCCTTTCAGTAAACTCGGTAACCTGGCCTCCGGCAATGAAACAGGGGCCTCTATGCGCTGATTCTCTTTTACTTTTACAACGACCGGACAGTTTTGCAGGACTGAAAACAGATAAGGCAGGAATCTGGGCTGCGACTGCCCTTGCCATTGACCATAGGGATCAACCTGATTCATGATATCGGGAGGGCAAAACCAAACCATTAAACCACCTGCCTTGATCAAGCCCAGCGCCATGCACAGGACATCTACGCTCATACCACTATATAAATCCAGGATGACTATATCGGCCTCAAGACCCAATAGACGCTCTGCCTTGGAGAAGCGTACAGACGCTGTATCCAGCTCTTCAAGATCAGACAGAATGACTACCTGACCGGAGTTTTTAAGCAAAGGCATCCATTTTAAACAATGCGCCCTTTCTGCCTCGATTATTAATAAGCCGCGTTGCTGGCTTCGTTTGAGCTGCGTATGCCAATGATGAAACCCTTCAATATCCAGCTCATCGGCAGGTAAATCTTCGAGATTACTTATGTTATTGTGGGTTTTCATAAACCGCGAGTTTACCATGACCAGAAATCAACAAATCGAAATAGAAGCAGCCGCATTTCGCGGTCTCATAGAACATCTCCGTCAACGCACCGACGTCCAAAATATAGATTTAATGAATCTTGCAGGATTCTGCCGAAATTGTCTTTCTAAATGGTATTTGGCCGAAGCCAAGATACAGGGATTGGAAATGGATTATGCGGAAGCACAGCAACAGGTCTACGGTATGCCCATCGAAGAATGGAAAAACCTACATCAAACCAGGGCAACGCCAGAACAAATGGAAAAGTTTGAACAAACTAAGCCCTTGCATGCCAAAATAAGTGGACACACTTAATCGGAAAACCTGACCTTTCAGACTTATACTTAATAGGTACCCTACATTATGGAGAAACTGATGCAACGACGATTACCGATTTTACTTACGGCACTTGGCTTGATATTGAGTCAGCCTGTTATTGCCGATGAGGGACGTTACCAGGCACACTGGAATGGGAAATCTTACCTGATTCTGGACTCTGACCAGGGCCACATGTGGACCTATCATGGAGATACCATTATCTATAATGGCCGTATCGATGGTGATGAGTTTGAATCTCCGGATAAAGCCAAGATCTGGAGCCAATCTCATGGCACCTGGAAACAAAAATAACATGAAGGTTATATGTCTTTCATAGGCCATTATCTCACGGCTTTATGGCAGATCCTCTTGGAATTGAGCCCGCCGTTACTAGGAGGCCTGATCCTGGCAGGCATCATTCACTTGATATTACCAGCAGGTTTTATACATAAAACGCTCAGCCGACGCAGCCTGAGCAGTGTATTAAAATCGGTCATGGTGGGAGTTCCCATGCCATTATGTTCCTGTGGTGTGGTACCGACTGCGCTTACCATTCGCAAAGAAGGTGCTTCCAATGGGGCGACAACTGCGTTCCTGATCAGTACGCCGCAAACTGGAGTCGACTCTATATTGGTCAGCGCCAATTTCCTCGGGTGGCCGTTTGCTGTTTTTAAGGTGATCACCGCTTTTGTAACCGGAATAATCGGTGGTTTTATTGCTGATCATGCCGACAAACCCTCTAGTATTGCAGAAAACCATGATGGTCACTTTACCCCCGTACCAAAAACATTCGGTGAATTTTGGCATTACACAGTGGTTGAACTGTATGGCGCCATCGAGAAGTGGATCATTATCGGTGTGTTGCTCGCCGCATTGATTACCGCTTTAACACCAGATGATTACTTTGCGGATATGGCTCTGACCCAGGGATTTACCGGCATGCTGTTAATGCTGGCGATTTCGATTCCTTTGTATGTCTGCGCAACGGGATCAGTCCCTATTGCTGCCTCTTTAGTCATGGCCGGTATGCCTCTGGGAACAGCTCTGGTATTTCTAATGGCCGGGCCTGCCACAAATGTGGCCACAATTGGGGCGATCTATCGAACCCTGGGTCTACGCCTTTTAGGTGTATACCTATCCACGGTTATTGTTATGAGCATTGCTTTTGCACTGCTGTTTGAGTCCATGTTCGCTGAAGAATTAATCCTGGCAGTACACCAGCATTCAGATAATGTAATAGGTATTTTTTCATTTGTAATTCTTCTTATAGTAACCGCCTGGCTGTATTATGACCGTCAAATTCAACGTAAACTGAAACTGGATAAAATGATGGAGAGTGACATGGGTATCACACTGAACGTGGACGGAATGAGTTGCCAGCATTGCGTCGCTAATGTGAAACAATCAATCGAAGCGCTTGATGGCGTAGAGGAAGCCTTGCCGGACCTGGAGAGTGGGCAAGTGATGATTAACGGCGATCATCTGGATAACGACAAGATCAAACAAGCGATCATCAATGCCGGCTATACGGTTAAGGATTAATCCTTAAAGACTGCATGCCATTCACTGGTTGACCTAATTTAAATCCCTGTCTTTCTACTGATCCCTTAATTCCCTACGCAGAATCTTACCTACATTGGTTTTTGGCAATTCTGAACGGAATTCGATAATCTTGGGTACTTTATAACTCGTCAGGCCCTTACGGCAGTGCTCAATAATTTCTTCTTCTGTCAGGCTATTGTCATTCCTGACAATGACCGCCTTAACGGCCTCGCCACTTTTTTCATCGTCAACGCCAATCACACCGACTTCAAGAACACCCGGACAAGAAGCAACCACTGACTCCACTTCGTTGGGGAAAACATTAAAACCGGAAACCAGGATCATATCTTTCTTGCGATCAACAATGCGGAAAAAGCCATCCTGATCCATAACCGCGATATCCCCGGTTTTAAGCCAGCCTTTTTCGTCCAATACAAAGGCGGTTTCTTCGGGCTTGTTCCAATATTCACGCATGACCTGAGGACCTCTGACACAAAGCTCACCGACTTCACCTTGAGGTAGAAATTCACCATCCTCGGTGCGAATGGAAACTTCGGTTGATGGAATGGGTAATCCGATGCTGCCATTGAAATCTTTCAGATTCAAAGGATTAATACAGACCGCCGGTGAGGTCTCAGTCAAGCCGTAGGCCTCCAGTAACGGGGCCCCGGTAACACGACGCCAGCGCTCAGCCACGGACTCTTGTACGGCCATTCCACCGCCGAGGGTTAATTTTAATGCTGAGAAATCCAGTTCTTTAAATCCGGGGGTATTCAATAACCCATTAAATAAGGTATTCACACCAGTCACGATGGAAAACTTAACGGTAGATAATTCTTTTACAAAATTCGGTAAGTCACGTGGATTGGTAATTAAAAAGTTGAGTGCACCCACCTTCATAAAGGTTAGGCAATTCGCGGTCAGGGAAAAGATATGATACAGCGGTAATGCCGTGATGATAATTTCCTTTCGTTCTTCCACGGTATCCGCAATCCATTCTGAGGCTTGTTGCATGTTGGCAACCATGTTCCTATTGGTTAAAACAGCACCCTTGGCCAATCCGGTTGTACCTCCGGTATATTGTAAAAAAGCGATGTCATCATGCGTCGATTGAACTGGCGTAAAGGTTTTACTCGCACCCTCAGCCAATGCCTGTTTAAAAGTAATACTGCCCGGCAAAGAGTACCCTGGTACCATTTTTTTTATATACTTGACAACCAGGTTAACAATCACTGACTTGGGAAATTTCAACATATCACCGAGTTGCGTGGTAATCACTTGTTGAATATCGGTATCCTGGATGACTTCCTGCAGCGTATGGCAGAAATTGTCAACGACGATAATGGCTTTGGCCCCGGAATCCTGTAACTGATGTTTCAATTCACGCGCTGTGTATAAAGGATTGGTATTAACCACTGTAAAACCAGCGCGTAAAATTGCAAAAATAGCAATAGGATTTTGTAACAGGTTTGGCATCATGACGGCAACCCGATCCCCTTTTTCCATTCCTGGAATAGATTGAAGATAGGCGGCCAGCTGGGTGGTGAGTTGACCCATCTCTGCATAACTCAGAGTGGTACCCATATTATAAAAGGACGGCAGTTCAGAATACTTCTCTACCGCCTGCTCAAACACTTCTGCAACAGACTGGTAGGCATCGACATCGATCTTTTCAGCGACACCTTCCGGGTAAGATTTTAACCATGGCTTATCCATGTCATCCTCCTCTTATAATTTTTATACCATCATAGCGTTTTTGTTACAAAAGCGCTATGGCAAGGTTATGTCACTCAAAGAGACCGGTTTAATGCTTAAGCCACGTCACTGATCATTTTTTCATGGCCGCCCAGTTGCCCTGGCTCAAAATCATCAACCATGATAACTTCTCGAGTTAACGCCTTGGACTTTAATAGCAGCGCAACCTCCTCATCCGTAAGGTCTCCAGCAGAAACCAATTCATTTAACCAGTCTTCATAAGGCATTAAATCCGGTTTGATTTTTTTCAAAGCCCGCAAATGTTTTTCAATAGGGTCAGCCGCAATAACTGTTTTCATCGCTACTTCGAGCTTGCCCGTAATATCTTCAATATCTTCATTAATATAGATGCCCTTGGTGAGGCGGTCTCTCGCCTCACCTGGTTTCAACAGTATAGAAGCAACCCGTTGTCCCAGGTGGTCGTTGGGTTGACGCAGGCTTAAACCCAAAGGAAAAACAAGAAATCGTATCGCCAATCCTATCGGTTTGATGGGAAAATTTCTGAGAATTTCATCCAGTGCGATCTGAACCTGATCGAGACAATATTTTGCACTCCACTCGACGACAGGAAGATCGGCCCTTGGCCGGCCATCATCTTCAAATTTTTTCAGGATCGCTGAGGTATAAAACATATAACCCAGCGCATCTGCGAATCGTCCTGACAGTTTTTCTTTGCGCTTGAATGCGCCTCCCAAAATCATCAGTGAAAGGTCCGCAATCACCGCAAAAGCTGCACTCATTTGTGAAAGTCGCTTGTAATACTGACTCACCCGACCATTTACTGGCGATTTTGCAAGATGCGAACCACTAATACTGTACATAAAAGCTCTAAATAGGTTCCGAGTGAAATAAGCCATGTGCCCCGTTAAAGCACTATCAAAATCTTTTGTGCCCTGTACAGGGTCAGCACTTCCTGCCGATTCCATTTCTCTGACCAGATAAGGATGGCAGCGAATGGCACCCTGACCAAAAATAATCATACTCCGGGTCAATATGTTCGCACCTTCCACAGTAATACCCACCGGCAAGGTTTGGTAGGCCCTACCAATGTAATTTTCAGGACCCATACAAATTCCGCGTCCTCCATGAACATCCATTGAGTCGTTTACAACCTGCCGCATTTTCTCAGTGTTGTGATATTTCAGAATTGCAGTCACTACAGACGGTTTTTCACCCGCATCTAAGGCCGACAAGGTGAGTAATCTCCCTGCATCCATGAAATAACTCAGCCCAGCTATACGTGCCAACACCTCTTCAACACCTTCAAATCGTCCAACTGGGGTTTTAAATTGTTTTCGTACCCTGGCATAAGCGCCTGTCACCCGTGCAGACACCTTTCCTGCTCCAGCGCCTACGGCAGGCAATGATATTCCACGACCGGCTGAGAGCGATTCGACCAGCATACGCCAGCCTTTACCCATCATTTCTTGTCCACCGATCAGGTAATCCATGGGAATAAAGACATCTTTACCTCGGTTAGGTCCATTCTGGAAAGCCGCATTCAATGGAAAATGGCGATTACCGATTTCGATGCCTGGTGTCTTTACTGGAATCAGTGCGCAGGTGATACCCAAATCATGTTGATCACCCAGTAATCCATCGGGATCATAGGCTTTGAACGCAAGACCCAAGACGGTCGCCACGGGTCCTAGCGTAATGTAGCGTTTTTCCCAGTTCAGACGTAGACCCAGAACTTTCTTACCCTCGAATACATCTTCGCATACGATTCCGGTATCAGGAATGGATCCCGCATCTGAACCCGCATCGGGTCCAGTTAATGCAAAGCAGGGGATCTCGCGTCCATCGGCCAAGCGTGGAAGATAGTAATCTTTTTGTTGATCAGTACCGTAGTGTTGTAGCAGTTCTGCCGGCCCCAAAGAATTCGGCACCATTACGGTAACCCCCACAGAGATACTACGCGCAGCAACTTTCATCACGACTTCTGAATGTGCAGTTGCAGAAAATGCCAGGCCGCCATATTTCTTGGGGATGATCATGCCAAAGAATTTATGCTCTTTCAGAAATTGCCACATCTCTGGTGGAAGATCCTGACGATTATGAGTGATATCCCAGTCATCGATCATTGCGCACAATTCTTCTACGGGACCATCAATAAAGGCCTGCTCTTCTGCCGTTAATGAAGCTTTTTTGAATTTCAGTAACTTGCTCCAATCCGGATTACCACGGAACAACTCGCCCTCCCACCAGACCGTGCCGGATTCGATGGCATCACGTTCAGTTTGAGACATGGGTGGCAGCACTTTGCGGATGCGGTGATACAGCGGCGTGGAAAGAAAACGCATCCGGACCTGATCAATACTGAGAAACAGTGTGGGAACGAGGAATAAAAACCACACCAGGAAACCCCAACCAGGGCTGAATCCGCCCATCACAGTAAATACGAATAAAGCGGCACCGGTAATCATTGACCAATGTCGAAACGATAGGGAAACATGCGCCATGGCATAAAAAAGCGCCAGTAAACCTGTAAAAAAGATCAAAACGTTCATAGCCAGGGCCTCCTCGAACCACATCTATTAATAGAGTTATATTTTAATTAGTTGCTTTTTGCAACTAAAGGTTCGGATTATTTGACTTTACTATGTTTTAGGCAGTGAACGTGGCTTACCCTGTTCATCAATGGCTACATAGACCAGGCTGGCATTGGCGACGTTGATGGTTTGTATATCAGCACTGTTCCGTTCAACCCAGACATCCACTTCTACAGTAATGGAACTGTGGCCAATATGACTAATTTCTGCATACAACGAGACCAGGTCACTGATGAACAATGGTGCAGAAAAATTCATGGAATTGACAGCAGCGGTCACCACTGCGCCTTTTGCATACCTTAATGCTGGTATGCTACCGGCGATGTCCACCTGCGCCATGAGCCAGCCCCCAAACATGGTGCCATTATGATTGGAATCCGACACCATGGCAGGCACTCTTAAAACAGGTTCTTTATCCGGTAGCTGCATATTTAAATGTCTCAGTTAACCATAAACGAATCCAAAGACCGGCAAAGGTGGCATATCCTCGGGTACTGAAGCGGATTTCACCTTGTTGATCAATAATAAAACTGGCCGGTACACCATGCACACCAAACGCACGGCTGATTGAACCCTCCCTGTCATTAATCACTGGGAATGAAAGTCCCTGTTCTGTCACGTATCGCCGTACATTTTTGATATCACCCGATTGCATGGCAATACCCATCACCGGGTATTGATCATTCAATGATGAAATCACGCCATGTTGGACTTTGCAAATAGGACACCATTCGGCGAAGAAATAAATTAAAACGGGCTTGCTAAAATTACGGGTCTGGATCCTTTGCCATTCACCTTCTAGATTTTGGCCTTGAATGACTGGAGCAAACCCAGTGGCCTGGTCCCGGCTCATCCATAGATTTCCGAGAAAACCAGCCACCGAGAATATCAGTAAATAAACGATCAATGTGCGCGTCCATTTCAACCATCGGTTCTGGCGCAAACTGGTCGTCACTGGCTTACTCGTTTATGCACTGCGGGCTGCACGTTTACGATCACTTTCACTGAGGTACTTCTTACGCACTCGAATAGAGGTGGGCGTCACTTCAACCAGCTCATCATCATCGATAAACTCCAGGGCCTGTTCAAGCGTCATACGAATGGGCTTGGTTAAAACCAAATTCTCATCGGTACCTGCTGCACGAATATTGGTCAGTTGCTTTGCCTTCAAAGGATTTACCGTCAGATCATTGCCCCGGCTGTGGATACCTATCACCATGCCCTCATAAACCTCTTCACCATGCCCGATCATCAACTTGCCGCGTTCCTGCAGGTTAAATAGTGCATAACCCAGTGCCTTACCCTGAGAGTTGGCAATTAAAACACCATTAATACGATTGGCTGTATCCACCGCTTTTACCGGACCGTATTGATCAAATACACTGTACATCAAACCTGTGCCTTGAGTTGCAGTCAAAAATTCATTGCGATAACCGATCAATCCTTTGGCGGGTATCTTGAAATCCATGCGAATACGTCCTTGTCCATCAGGTACCATATCCTGTAATTCTGCACCGCGGTTTCCAAAGGTTTCCATAATCGAACCTTGATGTTGTTCTTCCACATCAATGGTGACGGATTCATAGGGCTCTTGCATGACACCCTCTATTTCCCGATAGATCACTTCAGGTCGCGATACACCGAGTTCAAAACCCTCCCGACGCATGGTTTCAATTAAAATGGCCAAATGCAATTCACCACGTCCGGAAACCTTAAAGCGGTCAGGGTCATCGGTTTGCTCGACACGTAAAGCCACATTGTGTTCCAGCTCTTTCTCCAGACGTTCATAAATCTGGCGCGAGGTGACGTACTTACCATCCTTCCCCGCAAAAGGTGATGTATTCACCTGGAAATTCATGGTCACGGTGGGTTCATCAACCGTAAGAGCAGGCAAGGCTTCCACCTGATCCGGATCACACAGGGTATCTGATATTTTTAATCCCGCGATACCGGTAAAGGCAATGATGTCACCCGCCTCGGCCTGTGGTACCTCGACTCGTTCCAGCCCGTGGAAACCCAACACCTGAAGGATCTTGGCTTTACGTGTTGTACCTTCTTTATTTATCAACACAACCTGGTCATTGGTTTTTACCCGGCCCCGTTTAATGCGACCGATACCAATCACACCCACATAACTGCTGTAATCCAATGAACTGACTTGTAATTGAAAGGGACCATCAGGATCAACATCCGGGGCTGGCACTTTGCCCACAATAGTCTCGAATAGCGGGGTCATATCAACGCCCGTGTGTTCATGGTCCAACGTCGCAAAACCCTCCAGAGCTGATGCATACACAACTTCAAAATCCATTTGCTCATCAGTAGCACCCAGTCGATCAAACAGATCAAAAGTCTGATCGATTACCCAGTCAGGGCGACTGCTGGGGCGATCAATCTTGTTGACCACGACGATAGGTTTCAGACCCTGTTCCAAAGCTTTTTGCGTGACAAATCGAGTCTGAGGCATTGGACCATCTACCGCGTCGACCAGCAGCAACACACTATCCACCATGGACATGACGCGTTCAACCTCACCACCAAAATCGGCATGACCCGGGGTATCGACAATATTGATACGGTAGTCATTCCAGCGAATCGCAGTATTTTTGGACAGAATGGTAATGCCGCGCTCTTGTTCCAACTCGTTACTGTCCATCACCCGCTCACCCATTTGCGCCCTTTCATCAAAGGTTCCGGATTGCTCGAGTAATTTATCTACCAGGGTGGTCTTGCCATGATCAACGTGAGCAATAATGGCGATATTTCTAAGCTTTTCAATCATTTAACAATCCGAGAATCAGTGTATTAACAACTGCTAATAAAAATGAGGCGGAATTATAGCCGAGAAGATCTGCAAATGGTAAAAAGACTTAACTGGGCTGAATCAACAGTCAGGAAAATTTTTAATAATGGCTCTTCTAAGGCTGTGATACGGCACTCCACCGGAATGAAACACAAAAAGCTACTCAGGTAGGGGTTATCACTCGGTTAATTGAGCGATCGTAGTGCCAGTTGCTGCTCAATCAACAGGTCATCTGCAATTTGCAAATGATAGCCTTGTTGGTTGAGATTGGCATAGACTTCGGCAGGATCTTCCTTGGCCAGCTGACGATCCTGTGATAACTCAAATTCAAAACTAAACTCGGGTTCACCAAAAATACTCAATAAAGCATCAGGTACGGATGAAAAATTATCCTTTTCCAACAGGTATAGATAGGTATCGGCCTTGCGTTCACTGCGATAGATAAAGCAGGTCAGAGGTTTACTCATAAAGCATACAAGACTGCATAAAAAGCAGAAGCTTTAACTTCCAGCTCATCACCTTCTTCAACGGACCAGTTCTTGGCCCAGCCCAGAACAACACGCTCAGCCGCGGGCATCACCGGGGTGATATATTGATGTTTGATATTATTATCCTTGTCGCGCAAAG
>JASJBW010000014.1 GCA_030066315.1 Gammaproteobacteria bacterium | reverse complement strand
ATTGTCGAGCGCAGCGATCTCGCCACGGTGGCAGGTCAGGGCAATACTCTGACTGCCGGCCTGCACCGCGCGCACCTCGCCCTGCTGCATGTCATTTGGCTCCGCGACCTTGTACCAGACGGTCTGCAGGCCATCCTGAGCATCCAGTTCCTGCTGACTGATCTGCTTATGCGAACCATCGCACAATGGCTGGGTAGCGCTGCGCTTGCACAGGCAAAAAAAGAACTTGCCATCCTTATCAGCAGTGAACTCTATAGGTGCGAACTCGCTGCCCTGATGTGAGCCATCGCAGAACGGCTGGTCCTTGGATCGGCCGCAACTGCACCACCAAACAGTTTCGCCTGCCTTGAGTTCTACTGCTTGGGGTTTGGTATCAGCAATGTATGGTTTGGACATGGTTTGTGCTCTCTAATGGTTAGCATCGATATTTAAGGACCGAGACTGGGGAGTGACGGTCAGTGAATTTTGACTTACGGTAGATTAATTATTTAATTACGCTTTCGAAATCGCACTCCAATTTGTCGCGATCCCAGTTGGCTAAAACAGCGGCAGCCTCATAGGTCGATTGCAGGAAATCCATTAAAGCTGCATCCGGATTATCAGCACTTCGCACCGCTTCGTAGGGTAGTATAAACTCACCCAATTCGTCCTGGTAATAAGCTGCCTGCGGTTTAATCGGATAGTTTTTGAAGTCCTCGGGTGCTGGGTAGGCATAAGCATAGAATGCTGGTTCACCAAGTCCGGCTCCAGGCCAGAATCCCGCACTTGAAACTTCATGCGAATAGGCTTCTTCCATTACCCAGTCGGCACAGTTTGGCATGCCTCCTGGATGCTTCGGTGCCGTTCGTCCCGAGAAGCGGGTAACGGCAAGATCAAAGGCACCCCAAAAGAAATGCACAGGGCTGACTTTGCCCCCAAAACGAGACCGAAATGCAGTTAAGACTCGATTGACCTGAGTCAGGATCCGCCAGAAGCGAGTAACCGCTTCCTTGTCGTAGGCAGCCAACTGGGTGTTTTCGTCAAATGACATGATGGGATCGGGTATTTCAACGGGCTTGGTATAAATGGTTACATCTAAACCCAGTCGAGCCAGGCTGCTCATGGTCTTCTGGTAAAAGTCCGCCACAGACATAGGTTCCAGAGCGAACTGTTCATGCCTACCATCACTTGCTGAGATAATCAGTTGGTGATCGCAAAAGTCGAAGTCAATCTGAAATGTATCCTGTTGGTAGGGAATAGCGGACGTGGTCAGGCCGCGCGCCGAAACATAAAGCGGGACATGCCAGGAATGATTGATCCAGGGAGTTTGACTCAGCCGAATTTTACCCACTATCTGGGTCCACAGGTGCAGTGTTGAGTAGCTGTCCTGCCAATCTTCAAGTGGCAGGCTTGGCCAATAAGTATCACGATCGTTCATGGAGTTCTCACTCTCAGTTTTATCATAAGTACATACCAGCCCCGGCGGGCTGGCAGAAGCATTTGTGGCGTATCACTTGAATAGGTCCCTGGTGACTTCCGCAACACGTTGACCAAATAACTTCGCGGTTTCAATGTCTCCTTTGGGCGGTGCCTCATCGACACCGGCATCCGAAGGCGATGTAGTCATAAGACCACTGAATGAACCCACATAGTTGATATCGTCGCGGGTGGCAGCTTTGCTATTGGCAGGCATCAACCCTGATCCAACCCACAGCATCGAATGCTGCATCGCCAGGGTCATGAAGTAATGCAGCGTCGAATGTTTGTCGCCATTCATGGTTGCAGAGTTGGTAAATCCTGCCGCCAGTTTGTTCTTCCATTCCTGGGTGAACCAGCGCTTACTGGAGGCATCTGCAACCTTCTTAAACTGCCAGGACGCCATACCCATGTAGGTTGGTGAACCGAAAACAATGGCAGCTGCAGCATCCAGTTCGGCCCATTGCTCCTCGGATAACTCACCGTCTGCATCAATCTCGACCAGCGACGAGGTGACGTCTGCAACTGCACCTATACCATCGACGACCGCCTGGGCCACATTCGTGGTGTGACCAAAGCCACTGTGAAATAACACTGCGATACTTTTCATGGGTATATCCTCTGTATGAAGTTGCTGCGATCAGTTCAGGTCGAACAGCAGGATCTCTGCGGACTCGACACCCGCAAAGTCGAGTTGTTGTTCATCGTTTATGCTGAGGCCATCACCAGCAGTCAGCGGTTGTCCATTGATCTTGGCTTTACCCCGCGCAACATGTACATAGGCTTGACGACCTTGTTCCAACTGATGAGTCAGCGTATCGCCTGCCTCGAGAATGGTCCCATACATATAGGCATCCTGGTAAGTGGCGATAGAACCGTCACGGCCATCAGGAGAAACAAACAAGACCAGCTTGCCACGACGATCAGCCAATGGAAAATGCTGCTGATCATAACTGGGCTCGACACCCATTTGGTTGGGCTCCAGCCAGATCTGCAGGAAGTGAACCGCTTCCTCGGATGAGTGATTGTATTCACTATGCCTGACGCCGGTACCAGCGCTCATACGTTGTACATCACCGGGGCGCATAACGGAGCCGTTGCCCATGCTGTCTTTATGCTCCAGCGCACCATCCAAGACATAGCTCACGATCTCCATATCCGTGTGACCATGGGTGGCGAATCCGCCACCGGGCGAGACGGTATCGTCATTGATCACGCGTAAGTTGGAAACGCCCATATGCTGGGAATCATAGTAATTGCCAAAGGAAAAAGTGTGGTAGCTGTCGAGCCAGCCATGATTGGCATGACCCCTGTCATCTGCTTTGCGTACTGTCAACATGGTTTCGTCCTCTAAAAAAATTGAAATTAATGGTGTTGATGGCAATAACCTACTATTTTACTCAGGATTGATAAATAGCATAAATCGCAATAGACTATTACGTTAAACGCAATAATAGGACTTGCCCTTATGATTGATGAACGTGAAGTTTTTCTCGCCGTGGTCAGTGCCCAGGGATTTACCGCGGCAGCGCACAAGCTCAATACTACGCCAGCAGCGGTAAGCCGGCGAATCAAGGCACTGGAAGAACGCCTGGGTATTCGCCTGCTGCAGAGAACCACCAGGAAGGTTCACCTGACCAGTGCGGGTGAAAGTTACTATGGAAATTTGCAGCGATTAATGCATGAACTACATTGCGTTGAGGATGCGCTTTCCGAGGCATCGGGCAAACTGAGCGGAGCTCTGAAAATTGCCGCACCGGTATCGTTCGGGCAACGCAGATTGAGTAGGACACTGGCACAGTTTGCGCGAGCTCATCCTGCTATCGCGATAACCCTTGATCTCGAGGACAAACAGAATGATCTCATCAATGAAGGCATAGATGTCGCTGTGCGCATTTCACATCTGCTCGATTCTTCACTGATCGCGAGGCCAATAGCACCCATCCCAAAATATATTTGTGCATCGCCTGCATATATTGAACAAATGGGTGCACCAAGAACCATTACGGATTTACTCAAACACCGCTGCCTACATTACAGCGTGATCAGTGAACGTGAAGAGTGGAAATTCAAAACATCGAAGGGAGAACAAAGCCTGTCGATCAAGCCGGATTATTGTTCTAATAACGGCGATGTTCTGGCTGAAATGGCATGCGAGGGCCTGGGATTAACCATCCTTCCGAGTTTTCTCGTTGAAGACCAGCTTTCATCAGGCAAGCTCGTCAGGGTGCTAAAGAGCACCGATATAACACCATTGACACTGTTTGTCGTATACCCATCTCGACGCCATCTGTCGGCCAGGATAAAAGCTTTGGTTGATTACCTTATAGATGAGCTCAATGAGTGATATCAGTGCTGGAATTATTGACTAAAGAAATCAGAAATACCAATACATACCTTTGGCGCTAAACAGATCCTGATTGCCTTGTCAGCGAACGGTAACTTACGGGAAGGAAACGTTGAATTTTTGATATTTGAGTCAATGCCACCGATCTATGATGACTGTGTACCATTAATTAATCTGATCCATTATCCATCAGACTGAGTGATAGTTCGATGCTACTGGAAGATATTTCCACGTGAGCTACCGAAGCATGTTAAACGATTAAATTAAATAAAAAATTATTCACATATCATCTGCCAGTCGCAAACCGGTAAATGCCCAGCGCTCTTCCGGATAAAAGAAATTTCGATAACTGGCTCGAGTATGACCCGGAGGCGTGGCACAACTGCCACCTTTGAGCACCATCTGGTTAGACATGAATTTACCATTGTATTCGCCAATCGATCCAGCCAATGGCTTGAACCCAGGATAGGCTGTGTAGGGTGATTGGGTCCAAGCCCATAAGTCACCATACCATTGTCCACCATGCTTTGCCGGGGCAGGATGCAGTAAATCACTGTCACAAAAATTACCACTGACCGGCAATTCCGCCAACATACATTCAAGCTCGCTTTCCAATGGTAACCGTTTACCTGCCCAGCGGGCATAGGCATCGGCTTCATAAAAACTGAGATGGCATACCGGTTGATGTGGATTGAGAGTACGCATACCGCCAAGAGTATATTCGTTCCAACCATCATCGTTTGCAGACCAGTACAATGGATGGGTCCAGCCTTCTCGCTGAATCAAGGCCCAGCCATCGGATAGCCATAGCGCTGGATTTCGATAACCACCATCCTCCATGAAGTGCAAATACTCTTCATTGGTGATTAGACGGTCAGCTAAACGATGATCCTCCAGCAGGACATCATGAGCTGGGGTTTCATTATCATAAAAAAAGTCATTTTGATGACTACCGATCTGGTATATACCACCGGCTCTCCCGATCCATTGCAGTTGTGGACTGGTCGTAACTTTTTCATCTACAAGGTCATTACGATATGCGGGTTTTAGCGGATTGATTGAGAAATTGTGTTTGATGTCCATCAACATCAACTCCTGATGTTGCTCCTCATGATTGAGTCCTAAAATCACATAAAATGCTAGATCTTGCCATTGCGCTTCATCGATGTTTTCGATCAATTGATACATCTGCTCGTCGACATATTCGCGATATCGATAGACCTCATTAACAGTGGGTCTTGCCAGCATACCTCGTTGAGATCGAGGGTACATTTGTCCATGGGTGTAATAGTAGCTATTAAATAAAAAATCGAATTGGGGATCATAAACCTGGTAGCCGGGTTTGAACTTAGGTAGGACGAAGGCTTCGAATAACCAGCTCACATGCGCCAAGTGCCATTTAGGGGGGCTGGTCTGGATGATCGATTGAATCTGGTAATCTTCAGTTTGAAGCGGTTCACACAGTTTTTCAGTAAACTGGCGCACCTGTTTGTATCTCGCGGTTAATTGCTGGCGGGTGCTGTCCAAAGTTACAAGAGTGTCCATTCTTTGCTTAT
The DNA here is from genome assembly GCA_030066315.1 of Gammaproteobacteria bacterium. GTDB lineage: Bacteria > Pseudomonadota > Gammaproteobacteria > JACNJF01. Next base: position 14,853 of record JASJBW010000014.1, on the reverse strand, counting down.
TTCGATGATATTAATGACTGTTTAATGATAAAGCAGACACTTCATCAATGTCGAACCATGGTCTGCTCAGGTTATGGTTGCAGATCGATACTAATACCGCAAACTAATCTCCTACCCGCTGATATCTCTCTAGCAGTTAACGGGAAAAATTCCTTCTCATAGTAATGCCGAATAACCCGTTTCGCTCAGCTGCCGGTTCGTAATAACGATTGCCGAATGCATTGATACGTATATTGTTAAAATAGTCATCATCGAACAGGTTGTTAACGCCGACGAAGCCGTCAATTTCCCAGCGACCGTAAAAGTGCCGATAGCCTATACGCAGATCGGACAGCATACTGGATTTAACCTTGGCCTTATTGGCGTTGTCGGCGTAAAGTGTGCCAGTGTAGGTGTTCTTCAGAGAGACAAAATACCCAGTATTGTTTCTCCAGCTTAAATCAACTTGCAGCAGGTGCTCCGGAATACCTGGGATCTGCTTGCCACCAAAGTCATTACCGTTGTCATCAACGAATTCATCGAATTTAAAATCCGACCAGGTGTAAGCCAGCGCCAGTTCGATCTGCCGCGTCAGGTTTCTTTGGTAGGCAATTTCAATACCGTTCCTTGTCGATGAACCGGCATTTTCGTAAAAGGTCCGGCCAGGCTGACCAGCCAGCTCGAATGGTACCAGTTCGTCATCGACATCGATATGGAAAAGGGCGATCTCGAACCGGTAACTACTCCCCTGTGTCTTGATACCAACCTCAATATTTCGCGCCTGTTGCGGATCCAGATCCTGATTGAAGCCTCCACCACCTGGGTTGGCGAATTCGGTGGTGGTTGGGGTTTCGAACGAACTGGAAATGGAGGCATAGTAACGCGTATCAGCTTGCGTATTAACACTAATGCCGATCGTTGGGCTGATCTGGTCGAGAATGATTCTGCCGGAATCATCGCCATCACTGATGAAACGATCGCTAACATCGAATTCTATCTCGTCGAAGCGCAGGCCCACGGTCAGTTCGGCCGCATCGGTGATCCGAGTTTCATTCTGCATAAATAGACCGAACGCGGTCACCTTTTCATTTTGATCTAAGGTCTGTGGGCCCAGCTCACCATCCAGGTTATCGTAGCGTTGACGATCGTCATCCTGCACGTCGTAATCGAAACCCAGTAGCCAGCGGGTTGGCTGGCCCACAAATTCACCTGAATGGATTGAAGTCAAGCCACCGCCGCTGAAGGCCCGTTCCAAATCAACCGCACCACTCCCCTGAAACGGTAATCTGTTTTGAAAATCTCGAGTCGTATAGTAAATGCGGGCCTGAAGGTCGCTTTGTTCATCAACACGCCTTTTGTAACTTAAACCAATACGGGTCTGTTCCAGTACCTCTCCAGCATCGAACTGCAGGTTACGATCACGTGCCTGTTTCGGATCTTCTTCTGCCTCTTCAAGGGTAATTCCGCCAGGATCTTTGGCAACTGGCTGATCAGTATGATGTATGGTCGTTACCAGGGCAGCGTCATCTTCCAGCGAGTAATCGAAACGGCCACTTAACTGGGTGTTGTCAAAATCACTGTGGTCGCGGTAACCCTCTATCGAGGTATCGGATACATTCAAAAGGTAATCCAAGTTACCTGCCGTGCCGCCCAGCTTGACCTGCGGCTTTTGATAGTCGTATTCACCGGCGATCAATTTGAATTCTGCAAATGGCAATCCCGTTGAGCGCTCAGTCTCAATCAGGATCGCACCTCCGGACGCATTCCCATAAAGTGCTGATACGGGACCGCGGATAACGCTGATTTGGCGTGCTGAACCAATATCTACACCGTCGACTGAGCCTTGACCATCGGGTAGGGTTTCCGGGATTCCATCGACGATAATTTTGATACCGCGGATTCCAAAACTTGAGCGCGCACCGAAGCCCCGGATAGAAGCACGCAGATCCTGCGCAAAATTGTAGCGGTTAAGAAAAAATAGCCCTGGAATTTGTTTCAGGGGTTCATCGATACCGAGTTGTTCCGTTGCCGTTTGGATGAGATCTTGGCCAACTGTATTGACCGCCCCCGGGATATCTTGGTTGGGTTTTTCTACCCGTGCTGGGGTTATGGTAATGGTGACAGGATCACTGTCGGCGTTCGCAATGGGGGTAACCTGCGCTATATAAACGAATAGTATGAGAGCGGGAATTATTTTAAGTGTCGTAGACATTTAACGCCCCTGATCCGTTCGATGAATACAGCATGATTTAGTTTTTGTTGTTTCAACGACAACCGGATACTTGCTCTCACTCTGAAGGAAGTATAAGTAAAATAACCGTCACATCCAATGCATATCAAAAAATAGATCTAATGGCAGGATACGCCGAATACAACCGTCTTCATTGAATAATTCGACTCATTACTATGGCTTTTCAATTACATTTGTATTTTTACACTTGATCATATTTTAATGATTGTTCATGGCTACTAAGTAGCCTATTACGCAGCACAACATGAAGGGCAGTTAAGCAGGGATTAATTGAAAATTATTTGAGATTTTACTGTTGGGTAAATAACTATAGACTTTTTCAGGTCCCCTAATAGGGTTCCCAACTTCTTTTTCTATAAATACATTCATCCTGAATTTTCAGCCAATAATGATGCTTGATGCAGTTATTTCCTGCTAAATCTGGATTTACGACTAATATTAAGAGAATGTTTTGCTCATAATAGTTAGTCAGGATTCAGGGGTATGTTTGGTAATTCTATTAAAAAAATCTCTACTCTTAAAAAAGAGTTGAAGAATGTTGAACAAGCGCTAAAGGTATCAAACTCACGAGTTTATGAACTGGAAATATTGCTCGCAATCAATGCAGCTATTTTTAAAACCAATACTCAGACACCAGATAGGGAATCTGAAATCCAATCCTACGATATATCAAAAGATGGGATAGGTGGATACCTCAATGATTTAATTGAGAGCCATAATAAAGAGACACTTGATTCAGATGAAGCTCATGACAGGCATGTCGCTGATGCTATCAGGATGATGGACCCAATCAGAAAAGGATTTGAGGAATTGGCACAACATATCCCAAAAGGCCATAAAGTGAAGTTGGGTTATTCTAATGGTAGAGGGGATAGAGAACATTTCAGTTTCGACGAAATACAATGCAACATTTTACCAAATCCCAGTGATAGAAGTTACAGATGTAACTACAAAGAAAATAAACTGGCGGGTGTTAACAAAGAGACCCAACTTTTCAACACACCGGAAGAAGTGATTAAATTTGTGGTTGAAAAAATTGCTGAAGAAATTAGCTTGAAAGATATGCCTGATAACTACCAAACTGATGAATATAAATCATCTCTTAAAGACGAAGAAATTAACTAAATAAGTATTAAAACACTGGTTTCGACCCAAAACAGAGATTGGTAAATGATGTGATTTGGGCATAAAAAATGATAAGCATCAACTAATCAATTTTAGTTTTATGTTATTTTTTGTTTTAAAGCTGTTAAACAGTTTTTTTACTTTCATGTAGAAGTGAGTATAACCCCAAATTTGCCCCACATTCCTGGGGCTTTTTTTTACTTGCTAGGTTTGTTGGGCATTACTATAAATTTGACCCTATAAAGGGGACATTTAAAGGTATAGGTTTAAATAGCCGCTATCGACCCTAAGCGGGCAGACCAAAAAAGCTGACCCCAACTCACTCTATTTCTTCAGCCAGCAGGTCCTTTAACATGAAATAGCTTGTTATAGATCGACCACTTTCCTTCTGTTTTCAGCAATGAGAGGCTATCCAAAAAGGTCAGTCCAAGATAATCACAACGAACTCTTGCTAGAGCCGTCTCACCAGCGATATCAACACTAACCAAGTCCAGTCGAGGAGTTTCGCCATTTTCTTTGGCCGAAGGCTGATGACTATCCACAAAGTCAGCAAATTCTGGTTTGGTCATAGAATGCAGTTCCCCTTCAATGTAGCCAGTGATCTTTGCATCAGGATGAAATACAGCATTCACCTTGTCAGCCGACGCTTCATACATACTGTTAAAATAGATTTGCACTAGATTTTCGATTTCTTGACTATCACTCATGGCTAGTTCTCCTTTTGGTTGATTATTTTCGTTTTACGTGGGGGACTATACCAAACATCAATAGCCAATAGGCAGCTTCCTGGAAGCTGACATCAGGCGAGGATGGATTCAAAGTCCCGAAGTAGCGAACATAACCTTAAATAATTGATAGTTATATAACCCCTTAAAAAGTCACGTAAAATTTCACTAATACCGCTATCAGATGTTTCTCTTATGAGGCTTATCGAAAGTCATTTAATATAGCCGCTCAAGTTCAGGTGGCCCATGTGGGTTAATCAATAACATAGCTAGAGGATATATACGATGGATAACCATGACGATGCAGCGATGAAAAGAGGTATGACGATTACTTTCGGTTCTATCTTTGCCATTTTCTTGTTTTTGCTGGTACTGGCTAACGCAATCGGTTAAGCCGGCCGATATAACGGGCAACGATGTTGCCTAGTGAAAAAAGCCTGCCTCGAGCAGGCTTTTTTTTTGGGGGTATGAGAAGAAGAAACTCGTATTACTCAAGTAACGAAAGTGGTTGGGTTTAGTCTGCACATCGGGGTCGTGGGGCAGGCGTGGGAAAGGTAAACGCTCGAACATCTTTGTCGTTATACCGCGATGCCAGCGGTATCGGAGAAATGGTTGTTAGTGGCATTTACCCGCAGTTGAAGACTTTCTATGGGAATGACCGCTTATCGGAAGGAGGCATTCAAACAGCAAAGCCAGCCTCAAATGAAGCTGGCTTTGATTAGGACTGGCTACGATACTACGTTTGCCGCTTTAATTTTTTAAACCTCAGAAACTTTTCCAGAGGCGCCATTCAGTTGATGGAAATACGCCTTTGTCTCAGGGAGTCGCATCCATCCCACAACCGCGCTTGCGACGAGAATCGATCCAGCGACAAAAATCATCCCGATCTCGGCATGAACAATATGAGTCCCCACTGCTCCAACCATGAAGAGGGCCAAGCTCAGACCTGCAAGACTGCGTATCACCGGGATCAACAGTCCAATAGCACCCGCTATCTCTAAAAAGCCAGATACCGAAACAAACCATTCAGGAAGGCCCCAGGCAACGAATTTATCGATCCATTTTACAGGATCCATCAATTTGCCAGCGCCAAACATCAAGAACACACCTGCCAGGATCACAGATGTTACGGGTAAAAGCATAGATTTGATTTTTTTGTTCATTGCGCACCTCTTGCACTTTCAACTGGGTAAATTAAAAAATAATCGAAAGGTCTTAACTGCTGCATATCATTCCCAGCCAAAACCTGATGATTTAGAAGTTTAAGCAATCAACGCGGTAAGGCTATGTCCAGTTGTACTCAATTTATGTCTATTTGCACACATTCCAGATTACTTCTTATGGGTATTTCATTTACTATTCCGTGATTGAAATTCTATGGTCTGAGCGCATGGACCCACTTTCCTTGCTATTGCAAAAGTTATCAGTAAAGGGGCATATTTTTTTCAATGGAGATTTCTGCGGAAATTTCTCGGTAGATACCTCTGGAGATGGGTGCGCTCATTTTCATGTAATTTCTGATGGCGAGTGTTGGCTAAAAGTCGGCGACCAACTCGTAGACGAACCCCTTCAGGCTGGAGATCTTTTGTTACTCCCGCATGATGCAAGCCATATGCTACTGCCTTTTCATCCCGATGATAAACCGGAGAAGCTTGATCTCGGATTTGTCAGTTTGATATGTGGTCATTACGAGTTTAGTAGCAAGAGAGCCAATCCAATACTTGCAGCCTTACCAGAATACATTCTGGTACGTGATAGGGATAATCCGGATGACCATTGGCTTGAGATTTTGTTGAATTTCTTGAGGTACGAATCCCAAAGTAACCTGCCAGGTATGAACATGGTGATGGACCACTTATCCGAGGTATTGTTTACTTATATTTTGCGTAGTTTCATGAATTCAGCAGATAAAGACAGGTTGTTTTTAAAAGCATTTACTGATCCTGCTATAACGAAGGCATTAAATCTAATGCATGACGCTCCACAAAAGAATTGGACGGTAGAATCACTCTCCTCTCAGGTCGGATTATCAAGAACAGCTTTTGCAAACAAGTTTCACCAGTTGGTTGGTATTGCTCCAGCGGCCTATCTTGTGCTTTATCGCATGGACCTGGCCACAGAATTATTGGAGCAGGGTGAATTGAGCATGGATCAAATTGCTGAGATGTGTGGTTATCAGAGTACCGCTGCTTTTTCAAAAGCTTATAAAAAGAACACGGGTGATTCTCCGGGAAAGATTCGTAAAAAATAAAGTGACAATCAATGATTAAGATTCTTGCCCGATCATCGTCCGGTTAGGTAGAACGGGTCCTTCTGAAACTGATACTGCGTATGAGACTAAGCTTAACTCCAATAGGTTTTCTATGACTGGGCGCGCTTAATCGCAAAAGCGTCTGAAATAGACTGACACACTCGGATTATTGCCTGAGCACCTGTCTCACGAGTTTTACAACTTGCTGAGCCCGGCCTGGTGCTGGGTGTGTCCCTGCCAGCACTCTGAGTCCCCAGATATTATTCATTAAAAATGCCGCCAATGCCCCACAATCGGAACCAGAGTCCAGCTCGCCAATTTCACGGGCATCATTCAGTGCGTCTTCAAAAACAGACTCTATCTGTACGAAATGGTGGTTAATGCGCTCACGAATTTTTTCGTCCCGGCGTGATAGCTCTAAAACGGTGTTCACCAGAAAACAACTATTTTTATCTGACCGTTTTTCAATACCTTCGACCAGTCGATCAAAATAGGTCTCTATAGCTTTGAGGGGTGAGTCGGCCTGCTCCAGGTGCAGGTGCAGATTTTCCACACTGCTTATCCCGTAACGATCCAAGGCCTCAAGAAACAGTCCTTGCTTGGATTCAAACGCCGCGTAAAGACTTCCGGGTTTAAGATCAGTGGTTTCCACCAGATTCGCCATGCTGGTAGCGCAATAGCCTTGTTCCCAGAAGGCTCCCATAGCCTTGTCCAGGATGGTATCTCGGTCAAATTGTGCGGGTCTGGCCATAGTGACTCCAGTGGTCATGATTGCTTATACCCTTGTATTGTAGAGTTTTTGAACGATTATTCAAAATAATACTTGAATGATCATTCAATTATCCCTAGAATTATTGAACAATCAATCAATAATCTCGGTGAGATAAATTATCAGGAGCTAAAAAATGCAAACTTTGCAATCCGCAATCGACGAATACAACGCTGCCAAAAGGGAATCAATGCCTGCTGAAGTCCTTGAAACCATGGCCAGGACCACGTCCGAGCTCAAGGACTCAGGCATTGAAAACAGAGTACTTCGTGCTGGTGACCGCATACCCGATTTCACGCTTCCAAACCAACATGGTGAGATGCGTCGTTTGGCAGATTTTCTGGACGATTCCACTGTCGTGCTGAATATCTACCGGGGTGGCTGGTGTCCTTATTGTAATTTTGAGATGAAAGCTTTGGCCGACGCGTTGCCTGAGATTGAGGCGGCTGGTGCCCGTTTAGTGGGGATGTCCCCCGAGACGCCGGATCACGCCCAGGACACTGCAACCCGTCACAACATCGGGATCGAGATCCTGAGCGATGCTGGCAACACTGTGAGCGAGCAGCTGGGTCTGGTATTTAGTTTGGCCGAAGAACTGCGCCCCATTTATCTCGGTGCAGGACTCGATATTCCGGCATACAATGGCGATGACACCTTTCTTTTACCAGTACCGGCCACTTACATTATCGGTTCAGACGGCATCATAAAATATGATTTTGTTAATGCAGACTACACCCAGCGACTGGAACCACAAGAAATCGTTAACCTCCTCAAAGCAGGTTGAGGGCATAATAAGCACATTTTTAAAGGGTTGGGGCCCTGTGGAATGATACGGGCCTCAACGTTCATGAAAAAGGTTCTGTTAAGTACACCACTGTTTAAGCACTGTGACAATACAAGGTCGCTGACAGCGCCACGAGACATAGAAAGCGAAAGACTCTTATAGGAAAGGACGATAGGATTTAGATGGTTGAGGTACCGCTATCGACCTGTTGAGATTATCGATGATTTAAGAATCGAGCCAGGCCTGAGCAGCATAAGATGATTCGAATAATTCAAAATCCCACGGATAACCAAAGTTACGACATTTTGAGATGTAACGACTGGCTTTGTGTTTATTTTGTTCTTCTACCGCTATCATAGCGACCTTTAATGATTTAATGGTTTCAGAAGCTCCTAAGTCCGTCCCAATAATTGTTATTAGGTCGTCAACAAAAACCTTGTCCATATTACATTTTGATATATCCAGGATTAATGATTTGCATTCATAAAAACGTTCATCGCCGTTTAATGAATAATGCGCACTTTCGATGTCCTTGTTATTAATTTCTCCAAAGTAGTCTACTCGAACCGTTTTATCGCCCCATGTGATTGTATAATTCATTGTTCTGGAGCCTTAGCAATGATGTTAATGAAAGGATTAATTGTTAAGGTTAAATTAAGCACAACGAGGCGCTCCAGGACGGTTGGGCATAGCAGCTACAACCGTTTCATCATTAATATAGGGAGCGGCATTTTTGACTCCCTGGTGTAACTTATATAAAAGCTCTTTTACCCATAACGGAAGATCAGGATTAATGTGATAATGAATCCACAAGCCTTCTCTACGATCTTTTACCAAGCCTATTTTACGAAGTTGCCCAAGACTCAAGGATATTTTGGGTTGCGCGACACCAATGGCATAAGTCACTTCACAGACACAGAGTTCATCGTGGCTTAGCAATAAAATGATGCAACGAAGACGAATATCGTGTGATAAAGCAGAGAATAACTCTTTTGCATCTATATCCATAAAATTGAATATATATTTTTTTGAATATAATCACAAATTTGACACAACAAAAGATAAAGATACGCTTCAGAATAAAAAACCGTACCTATGATGCGCGATTACTATTGTTTCAGGAATTTGATTATTATCTTGGTAATGCCGGCCTCATTAACAGGTTTCGATTGAAGATCAATGTGAACACTCTGTTAATAACCTTACGTAACCAGTAGAGTGACAAATCTATATTTAAACATGGGTAAACATCATGCCTACCGATATTCCGGATAAAAAAAATATTGAGCGGCAATTGAATGGTTTTCTGCAGGATACCCACGCCCTGATGTTGGCAACAGTTAACGCAGAGGGGCTCCCCGAAGCCAGCTATGCCCCTTATGTAGCGCATGAAGGTTGTTACTACATCTTTATCAGTCAATTGGCTTCGCATACAGCGAATTTACAACATTCGGGTGTGGCTAGCGTCTTATTGATGAACACCGAAGATAGTGGGCAGGCATTTGCACGTAAAAGATTGACCTGTCATTGCAAGGCGACCGTGATCGCACGACAGGAAGCACTGTTTGAATCAATATTGCTAATGATGGAGGAGAGGTTCGGCAAACTGATTAGGACACTTCGGGAATTAGGCGATTTCAACCTGTTCCAACTGGATCCCATCAAGGGTAATTATGTCGCAGGTTTCGGCCAGGCTTTTGAAATCGATTTTCCTCTTGGGGAAGAGATTAGGCTAATCAAACCCAATTGATTCAGGATCAGAAGAAGTCACCATAGGATGGTATTAATCGAATTTAAAGACGATAACTGGCTTTCACTGTTCCCAGGAATTCGATGGAATAACGCCAATAAGCTAATGAGTTCAAGAGTGACCGTTTGATATTCACATGGGTTTGGTGATCACTAACTTTTGATATAAACCGCCAAAATACGTTTGTTTATGAATATTTTGCGGCGGAATGTCCGAAGGTAACCATTCGTTAATATCATACTGCCACAAATCCTTAGCATAGGGTTCTAGTAGTTTAAGAAAAGGGAATAACAAATAACGTAAGGGAAACCAGTATGATGGTCGGTGATAATCAACAATGACAACCTGCCCACCGAGATCGGTTACCCGTAAAGCTTCTTTTAAAGTGTCAATGCGCTGTTGCAGTGGTTGTTCATGTAATAGAAAAAAAAGTAAGGCAACCTTGTAATTGTTACTGGGAAAATTCAGATTGGTTGAGTCCTGTAAATAGCACTGAACATTGTGGCTTGGAGATAACTTTCGTTTCAGGTTCTTTAACTGTATCCGCGCGACATCAATAACATCCAATTTTTCATTCTGATCAAGCAAATTGGCCAGTCGTGGGGTCAGGTCGCCGTAGGCACATGCTATCTGAAGGATACCTCCCTTCTGCGCAGCGCCTTGTATTTGTTCAATAACCTGATCACAAAGATAATTATAATTTCCAAAAAGTATCAAGTTGACCAGCCACTGCCGCTCGAAAAATTTAACTCCCCTCGGATGTAGATAGGCCCACCAATAAGTTTTACGCAGATAGTCCGGAATGAGGCGACCATTTGTCTTGGTCGTTATTGATTTGGTTTGATTCATTTTTTTTACTTGCGGTATATTTTTTATCGATCATTCAGAGTCGAATGACGCTCACTGATGACTGAACATTAGTGGGCTCAGCAAAATGTTCCTCTTGCCTCTTCCCATTACTTTGAATATACATCTAAAAACGGTTGTAACCTTTGGTTTAACAGGTATTCCTTAGCACGGGCTTCCTCCATACCTATTCTTACCCCAATTTTCATCAATCTTGGTGTTTCTTCCAGGAACTTGCGGCCGACTGGAGACTGATAAAAGGCGATGAGCTCGTTGATTTCTTTTTCGCTGAACGTGTCTTCATAAGCTTTACTGATTTTCCTGTTAATCTCTTTCCGGTCAATATCATTGTTAAACCAGCTTCTATATATATTTTTGAGCTCTTCTTTTGCGCTTGGGTTTAGATTTAACTGAGCCGCTTGTTGATCAACCAGTGGCAGCATGGCTTCATACCCTGATTTCATTTGCTGTTCCATGCCCATAATTAAAAATAACTCTTGTATTGATGATTTTTGTTGAGGAACCTCAGTAGCAAATGAGGGATAAGTTATTAAAGACCAATTTAAAATTACAAAACAGCACAGCTTTTTCATATTGATTCATTTCCGGTTCTTAGACAATAGATATTATCAGCCTTATATCATTATTTGATAGGAACATGAAAGAGTATATACAAGGTGTCTGTCTCGGAGGAAAGTGAGGCAAACTATTGCATGGATTGGTGATTTACCTGAATAGAAGTATTGATTTTATAAGAGTGCTTCTGTGAAGGAGGGTTTGAGGTTTATACAGTACACTGCGGTTTTAAAGCCCACTCTAAATAATTAAAAAAACAATCCTCCACATTAAGTATTCATTATCCCACGTGAGCAGATTCTATACCTCTGTATAATTTAAAAATTATGCAACCGATTGACTGCTGCTCGTAATAATTTAGCCTTATCAATTTCACCATTTTGTTGAAGCTTATCAGCCTCTTCAGTCCAGCTTAAAGGGGTTTCGATATCCACTAAATTTTCTTCAACCAACTGAAAAAGTTCCGTCTCAGTTGAGGTGCTGTTAATTTGTTCAAGCATAGACATTCTATTCCCTCCCTATTGTATCCTTCTATCACTAGGCTAATACTGTCTTGATTAAGTATCAATCAAATCAAAGATTAACCTTGATTTAGATCAAGGTTAGTGTCTGGCTGCTTTGCAGCCCAGGATCGCATCAGGAGTCAATGCACGCTTTCGGGGAGTAGGTATTGTAATGAATGAGGTTTAAAAGCCGTTACCAATCCTAAGCCACAATTATCAATCATCACTTGTAGCATGATTTGTTGGGTGTTTGAGAGACAACCATGACATATTTTAGATTGGGAGGATGACCCGCTTGCGTAAAAAATCCCGTAGCCGCCGGGTAAAGGAATTCAATTAAAATTGATATGAGCTAATACCAACAAAAGCTATTTCAAACTATAAACTTTTAATCAGATAACCGGCTTAATCAATTCCCTGGGGCGATCAAAATAAAAACCTTGTGCCATATCGATCCCTATCTTCTTCAACTCTTCCAGGGTCTCTTTGTCCTCGACATATTCGGCAATTGTATAAAGTCCCAACTTTGAACCAACGGAATGGATCGCCTCAATCATTATGCTTGCGGAAGGATCTTCATTTAATGCCGAGATGAATACCCCGTCGATCTTGAGATAATCTAAAGGTAAGGTCTTAAGATAGGAAAAAGAACTCAAACCACTACCAAAATCATCCAGAGCGATTAGGCAGCCTTGTTCTCGTAAAGCAGCCATGAAATGACTGGCTGATTCGAGATTCGCAATAGCTACAGTTTCGGTAACCTCAAGGCATAATCGGCCCTTGGGAATCTTCAGGTGGGTCACCAAATCCAACATGTCACGCATGACGTCCCGTGAACTTAGTGATTCACCAGAAAGGTTCACAGCATAAAGGGTGTTATCATGGTTGGCGAGAATATACTCACATACCTGCTGCAAAACCCAGCGATCGATCTTTGCCATCAGTCCGTAACGTTCTGCAATCGGAATAAAAGCCATAGGTGGAATGATTTCGCCCTGCTCATCAATCATCCTGATGAGTACCTCTGCATGTTTGTGTTCCTTGACTCGATCACTGATAGGCTTAATTTCCTGAGCATACAGGTGAAACTCACCTTTCTCTAATACCATGCCCAGGTACTGCAGGAGTTCCGATTCATGCGACTTCTTCTCCAGCATTTCCGCATCCATCGGTAATAGGTAAATCTGGTTACGGCCCTGACTTTTGGCCACATAGCAGGCAGAATCCGCAGCACGGTATAAGTAATCATAATCGTTAATGTCCGATGTTATATTAACTATGCCTATGCTGGCGCCTACACGGAATATATTTTTATCCCAGTAAAATCCAAAACCTTGGATGGCCTTAAGCAGCTTCTCTGCAATGTTAATGGCTTCATTAGGGCTAACATTGGGAAGAAATAATCCGAACTCATCGCCACCAAGACGCGACAGTAAATCACTACGGCGTATCATCGGCTTCATGACCTCCGCAATTTGCCGTAACATCTGATCACCAGCCGCATGCCCCGCACTGTCGTTGACAATCTTAAATTGGTCCAGATCTATAACGCAAAACGAATGATTGCTGTCGAAGTTGAAAAGATTCAGCATCTGAATGACCTTTTCTTCAAATGCCCTTCGGTTATACAGCCCCGTGAGTGCATCATGAGTTGCCTGGAACTGGATTCTCTCCATCAGTGCTTGTGAATCAGTAATATCGTGAAAACTGATGACTACGCCACTAATGGTCTGATTTTGATCAATAATTGGGGCGATACTAACCTTTAATACTTGACTAGGTTGATGACGAAATTTGGCTCGGATTCCGCTGAAATTTTCAGCAATATGGCGTCCGCTTAACATGTCTTCCAGTATTTGCCATAAAGACTGTGATTCATCATAGGCCCGACGTTCGAATAATTCGAGTATGGGCATATTAAGTAACGATTTGGATGATTTTCCTGTAATTGCTTCGGCAGCCTGGTTACTGTATATGATCTGCCCATTCTTATTGACGGTGATTACGCCATCGCCAATGCTGCCGAGCGTTACTTGCGCTTTTTCTTTTTCAATAACCAGCTGTCCCTCGATGCGCTTAATCGAACGTAACATGAACAAGATAATTGCAACGGATAAACCTAATAGAAGTAGAATTAAGATTAATTCAACGCGTTGATTTATCCGTATCTTATCCTGTGTTCCAACAGCAATCTGGTCCAGTTGCGATTTCTGCATTTCTAACAATTGCATGAAATGATCGATAATAACGCTTTGCTTTGGATAGACATCCTGGATGACTATTTCCGCGGCGATCTCGCGGTCATGGTCCTCCATGCTGAGGGCCAGGGTTGCCGCGCGGCGTTGATCAGTTAAAGCGTCTTCGATGAAGGCTCGTTGACTGGAAAGAACGGCTTCCTCCTCTAAATCCAGACCAAGCTCATTTAAGCGTTGTCGCAGAATACTGAACTCAGTAGCTTTTGAATTCAGTTGCATGCCTATTTCGTCACGATCAAAAATATCGTCGGTGTAAACCATTTCCATGGTTAAACGTGATCGGGTACGAGCAATTTCAGACATGGAGGCAACTATGTCCATTTTGGCAGCAATATCCCTTGATCTTAATACCTGTTCTGATATGTCGGTTAGAAGTCGATTACTCACCAGCCATGATATGCCTATAGCCAGTAGAATAAGGATGAAACCGATCAGAACGACCGGTAAGATTTCAGATTGATGGGTGGGTGTGTTTTTTTTCATTAAATACTAACTGCTACACACATCGCATATGCGTGATGATGTTATCTCAAGGTGTAAACAGGCAATAACACTGCTGTTAGATATAGCAGAACAGATGCAAACTACAAGCTTAAAAGCAGGATTTATTGACTTATCTGGCATCAATGCCAGGCCTTAAATGGTCTAGATTTAATCGGTGGTAATCGAGTGTGGGTTACCATCGCCCTGGATTGAGTACAAGTTTCAAGCAAGTATTAGGGATTTGAATAGAAAAGAGATGGTGTATATAAAAAATGGGGGCTGAGTCAATTTTCAAGTCAATTGATCATAAATATTTCAGTGCAGCTTACAAAAATCCAGCCTTGATAGAAGATTAAGCGCAAATGAGGCTGGGCAAAATGGAATAACGAGCTCATAACACCATTCTGCTGAGTCATTATAATTTTCTGTCCCGGGGGTTATTAAACGCTCACATAAATTCAGAGATAAATCTATAATGGATATTCAAGAATACTTATGCAAAAGAAAGGGTATTGGCAATTATGGGGGCGCAGGATAAAAAATTTACGTCTGAATC
>JASJBW010000056.1 GCA_030066315.1 Gammaproteobacteria bacterium | reverse complement strand
GCCGTATTGTTCAGAATTTCACAGGTTTTTTTTGCAGTTTTCGTTGTAGCGTGCGTCGATGCATACCCATTGCTCGAGCAGCGGCAGAAATATTTCCATCATGATCACTTAAGACTTTCTGCAGGTGTTCCCATTCCATGCGCTTGGCAGACATGGGTTTATTTTCTACGTTAATGTCCACATTACCTTGGTGTTGTTTAAACGCCTGGATAATTTCATCCACTTCAGCGGGTTTGGTCAGGTAATGGGTGGCGCCCAATTTTATGGATTCAACCGCCGTACTGATGCTAGCAAATCCGGTTAATACCACGATATGAATATTAGGGTTAATGTTTACCAGTGTCTTTATCACGTTAAGACCGGATTCATGGCCAATTCGAAGATCGACCACGGCATATTCGGGGCGGGTTGCCTGGGCCAGCCTAATGGCTTGTGCAAGGTTATGGGCAACCTGTACAGTGAAGTTGCGTTTATTTAAAGCCTTTGCAAGCACATGACAAAAGACTTCATCGTCATCCACAATTAACAGGTTGTTTGATGGTTCCACGGCTGAATCATTCATGGTGAAATTATATCAAGGGCAACATCACGAGAGTAAGTGTTCCTCCCGAATCCGGGCGCTGGAATTGAACCTCTCCACCGTATCGGCGCAAAGTTGTAATGGCGAGAAAAAGGCCGATACCCATGCCATCCGGTTTGGTTGAAAAAGTTACATTTCCAGCCAGGTTAATTTGTTCGTCTGTCATGCCGGGTCCATCATCTTTGATCGCAATCTTTAAAATTCGGTCGTCAATCGAAGTATCGACAGAGATTAATTCAGGACTGGCATCCGCGGCGTTATTCAACAGGTTAATAATGGCCTGTCGAATAATGCGATCATTCAGTAACTGCCCTGCGCTACCGGTAACATGCTGCTGATATTTTAACGTTACATCTGGTCGAAGTTGTTGCCAATGATCGATCGTTTCATCGATAAAGGTTTCAATCGGAATCAGGTGGCCCGCATCGGCACGAGATTCACCGGTAGAATCTGACAGTACCGAAAGAATGGATTTACAGCGTTGAATCTGTTCTAACAGGATGTTTTGATTTTCAAACAAATCCGGATGATCTTTTGCATTAAAACCATCCGTTAACTCTCCCGAAACAATTGCCAGGCTGGCCAATGGGGTACCTAATTCATGAGCGGTACCCGCAGCCAGTGTACCCAGAGTCACCATTTGTTGATCACGTAACTCACGTTGTTTCGCTTCCGCTATGGCCTTGTCACGTTGTTTTAATTCTCGAGATAGATAGGTAATAAACCAGGTGACCAATAAGGCACTGACCATGAAGCCAAACCACATACCCAGTACATGCTGGGAAAACTGGCCATCGCTTCCGGGTGGATGATGATCATGCATGCTGTACGACAACGGCACATAAAATTTAACTAACAGGCTGTAAAGTAAGATGGTTAAGCCTGTTAACCACCAGGTGGGTTTTCCGGGTATGACCGTGGCCGCTATGGCCAGGGGAATCAGATAAAAAAATGTAAAAGGATTGGTGGCGCCCCCAGAAAAAAAAAGGATCAAGGAAAAAGAAATGATCTCAACCAGCAATTGAAAGAAAATGATGGGAGGTGTAATGCTCCTGCCCGCATCAATGACATAGCGGGTGATCAAATTGGTGACCGCCATGATGGTCACCACGATGGTTAAGGGAATCACCGGGAGATTGATGCGCAGGCTGTATAGCGCCAGAAGGACCATGAGCACGATAAAAGTAATCGTGATATTGCGCAAAAAATAAAGCTGCCTAAGTATTTTGATCAGGCTTTGAGAATTATCAGAAATCATTCGGATGCTAAGCAGTGAGTTGTTCTTGGTGAAGCCAAAGGCTGAATTAATATGAAAAGTTTAAAAAAGTAAAGTTAAAGACTGGGGGTGCGACAAAATGTCACTTCCCCATTAAGGTCGCTTTACCTAAGCTTGCGCTCCAAGATTACCTGAACAGGATGCATATGAAAAAGTTTACTTCTATGATGACCACCCTGCTGATCACTGTTTCAGTGACGGGTTATGCTGCCAGCCAAGGTATGAAATCCCCGATGGATGGTCAGCATAAGCCTGGTATGGGGCATCAAGGTCATAAAATGGCCATGAAACATGCGAATCCGTTACCCAATTTCATGAAGGTGATCAAAAAACATGGTGATCAACTGGCTTTAACTCAGGAGCAATCAGCCGCTTTAGAGGCTTGGCGCAATGAAAATAAAAAAGCTGTGCACGATTTAGCCAATTCAGTGACTTCAGCAGAAGCGGCTTTGCATGATGCGGCTTTCACGAATGCAGCACAAGCCGATTTACAGGATTTGATGGATAAGGTGTTACACCTTCGTCTGCAATTGGCACAACGTAAAATGCGTTGCCGTGAAAATATGCGTACTGTTTTAAATGAGGATCAGTGGAAGCAGGTGGTCAGCCTGTACCAGGATAAAGTACTGGCACAACAATAATTCTGAATGATTTTAATTTAACTGTTCACCCTTAGTTCCAGGGTTGCACTCATCTATACTCTCCCCCTCTTAGATGGTGTAACTCTGGGACATTTTATTTTCTGGCCTGAAAATAGCGCCACTTAATGAATAGCAGTATCATGAGCATGATCATACCGGCAACTGAGAAACTACCCGAGACACCTACTCCGTAGCTCACATCAACGTAATCCGCATCGTAATGATCATCGTAAAGATAAGGATCATCATGTTCTCTGTCTTCCAGGGCAATACTGCGATTGGACAGGTCCGTATCGAGTATGAGGCTGTCCATGACGCCATGATGTGAGAAGCTGTGTAATTCAACCAGTACCTCGTAGTAGCCGGGTGCGTATCCATCGATTAATTCTGTTAAAACCTCGTAGGTGTCATCAGCCGAGTCATGATGAATTTCAAACAGATCACTTTCGGTATACTGGTACCAGGGCCCACCTTCATAACTGAGGAATAATTTGACATAAACGGTCGCATATTCCGATGAGGTATCCGCATCAAAAATAACCTTCAGATGATGATAAAATCCATCATCATCCAGATCTCCCGATAATTCCAGCCAGGCATCAAATATTTCGAATGTGGTTTCTGCGCCGTGAAGAGCAGTTTTAGCGGCAAGATTGATATCGCTCCGTGGATAAGCTAATACCGGTTTAACCTGTTTTATCACCTCGCTAAGATTCGTTGTAGGATCGATTGCATATTTACCCGTCGATCGACTGGTGGCTTGTTCACTATCTGCCAGGGCAAGCCCTGGCAGAAATAGAATTAAAGTCATGATTAACGTTTTCATAAAACATACCCCTGTTAGTCATCATCACGGTATTTGCGCAGGTATTGACCACCATGTTCATGATTACGCTGCTTATGTTTACGCTTGTGATCATGTCTATGTCCATGATGTTTATGCTTTCGGGGTTTATAGTCACTGTAGTGATCATGGCTATGATGCTTACGTTTATGTTTATGGTGATGCTTTTTATGGTGCTTTTTGATCAGTCGTTTTCCCGGGTAGTGATGGTGATGGTGCGGTCTATATTCCAGATCGTAAAATAGGAAATAATAGGGAAAATAGTCGTAGACCGGTGCATGTGCCTGGGCATTGCCACTCAAAGATAGGCCAGCTATGCTTAAAGCAACAAGACCCGTTTTAAAACTGTTTTTAATGGTTTTTTGCATCGTCAACTCCGAGGTTTGTGGATTGATGCCTGGGAGTTTAGAGCAGGGTCAATGAATGCAGGCTGAATCGATAATAGGGCTCAATTTAAAAATGATCGTTTTCCTGGAACAATGCTAATTGAATGTCTGCAGAGTCATTGAGCAGTACCTTGACCGTGATGGGTCGACAACATACAGAGCAGTCTTCGATGTAGTTTTGCTGGGTGATCGAAGTATCAATCAGCAGCGTGATGGGTTCTCCACAATAGGGACAAAATTGCGCTATTTCCTCGAGCATATTCAGTGACATATCCGGGTCCATTTCAAGTTGGCCTTTGGGTGATCATAGGTCAGCAATGGTATAATACAAAACATTGATAATTTTTGAGTGTCATCATGGATAATCAAGAAGAGCTCGATAAGTTGGTCACACGGAAAGTTGAGCGACGTGTTGCTAAAAAAGTGTTACGTGACATCAGTCAACGCGTGGAAGAGATCAACCAGGAAACCGACCGGCAACAACAGGCCAGAAAATGGATGCCTATATTGGTTGTGGCACTGATTTTAGGCCTGATTGCCCTGGTAATCAGTCCGTCTTTGCTGCAATGGCTGAGTGAACGATTAAACTAATCGTGGATGCTGCCAATCTGTTAGTTTTTTTTCTGACCTCGATACTTTTAGCCCTAACCCCTGGGCCTGATAATCTTTTTGTATTATCCCAATCACTGGCCTATGGTCGCCGTCCTGGATTGATCATAGTCATGGGATTATGTACCGGTTTAATTATTCATACCGCTTTTGTTGCTTTTGGGGTGGCCGCTGTGATTATGGCTTCGCCGGCGATATTTACCCTGCTCAAGATGGTCGGTGCGGGTTATCTGATATTCCTGGCCTGGAGTTTTTGGGGCCAACACCGGCAAACAGGCCGGCAAACTCAGGGTGTGCCACTGAGCCTGGTAAAACTCTATCGACGAGGTTTCATTATGAACGTCACCAATCCCAAGGTGGGCCTGTTCTTTCTTGCTTTTTTACCTCAATTTGTACAACAACAGCAATCAACACAAGCCTCAGTGCAAATTATGGTACTGGGGCTGTTATTCATGCTTTCCACATTTCTGGTTTTTGGGGCTATCGCTCTGCTGGCGGGGTACTACAGCCAGTTTTTCAGTGGGGCAGGGCAGAAAAAAATGATCCTTAATCGCTTGATCAGCCTGTTATTTATCGTGATTGCCTTAAATCTACTGTTAAGTAATACCCATTAATCAGCGCAACTCACGAGGGAGTTGAAAGGTGACATCTTCGCTAAAACCTAGTGATGTGACTGAACTGTTGCCCTGTGACTGCAGGTATTCAATGACTTCCTGAACCAGCAGCTCTGGTGCAGAAGCACCGGCGGTGACCCCTACGCAGGTTTTATCAGTCAGCCAATCAGGTTGGATATCGGTGACCCCGTCTATGAGGTAACCTTCGATATGGTGATTGACAGCGATTTCTCGCAGGCGATTGGAATTAGAGCTATTTTGAGATCCTACGACCAGAATCAAGTCGCACGACTCAGTGAGTTTTTTAACCGCATCCTGGCGATTTTGTGTAGCGTAACAGATATCGTCTTTACGGGGGCCTTCAATCTTTGGGAAGGTTTCTCTTAACGCGTCAATCACCAAAGCAGTATCATCTTTGGACAAAGTGGTTTGGGTCACATATCGAAGCTGTTGTGGATTTTTAACCCGTAAGTTCCTGGCATCTTCAACAGACTCAACCAGATAGATTTGACCATGGTTACTGCAATCGTACTGGCCCATGGTACCCTCGACTTCTGGATGACCCTTGTGACCGATCAGAACCGTTTCAATACCCGCCTTGCTGTAGCGACAGACTTCCAGGTGGACCTTGGTTACCAGGGGGCAGGTGGCATCAAAAATCTTCAAGCCCCGTTCCTCGGCTTCTCTCTGTACAGCCTTGGAGACACCGTGGGCACTAAAGATGACATGTTGATCTGCAGGGACTTCGCTGAGCTCATCTACGAATATGGCCCCTTTGTTTTTCAGGTCGCCCACTACATAACGATTATGGACAACTTCATGGCGTACATATATCGGAGCTCCAAACAATTCGAGCGCCCGTTCAACAATTTCGATCGCCCGGTCGACTCCCGCACAGAATCCACGAGGATTGGCCAATATAATTTTCATCAGTTGAGCGTTGCTTCTTGAGGGTCTGGGTTTTCGACTTCAATAATCTTGACGTGATAGCGGGTGGTATGCCCGGCTAATGGATGATTAAAGTCAACTTTCACCTGTTCTGCGCCCACCTCGAGCAGTGTACCCGGAAGTGTTTCACCGCTAGGAACGCTGAATTCAATGATGAGGCCCTCTTCGAGAGGGTAATCGGAATTAAATTCACTACGATTGAGTGTCTGGATCAGATTGTCATCGGTATAACCAAATCCAAGATCTGGGCCGATATCCAGCGTTTGTTCATCACCTTCCTGTAAACCCAATAAGCTAAGTTCAAGTCCTTCGGCCAATTCTCCTTCGCCCAGCCGATAGGTCAGGGGTTCATCATTAAAGGTGTCTTCCAGGACAGTGCCATCCGTAAAGCCAATCTGATGATGAAGCGTCACGATACTGTTACGCTGAATTTTTTTCATCACGTTTCGATGTTTGGTCATCTTGATAAGGGCTGAGCATACCGCTGCCAATGAGTAGTACTGCACCTAGAAAAATTGCTGAATCCGCTATATTAAAAGCAGGCCATGGATAGCTCCCCAGCCAAACCTGGATGAAATCAATGACATAGCCCAGGTGAATACGGTCGATTACGTTACCCAGGGCTCCTCCAAGGATCAGGCTCAAGGCAATAGCGGTCAGTTTTTCTTTGGGGTCGAGTTTCTTGATCCAAAAAAACAAGATTATGCTGATCACGATGGCAAAAACAGTGAAAAACCAGCGTTGCCATCCGCCCGCATTCGCGAGAAAACTGAATGCGGCCCCTTTATTGTAGGAAAGAAACCATTCAAAATAAGGCATTACCGGTACGGCCTGATGAAATTCCAACTGTGTATTGGCTATCCATTTAGTGGCCTGGTCCGCGATAATAACCAGAATGCTGATCCAGAGGTATTTAAGCATCAGACCGTTGTGTGTTAAGCATGTTCATGAGGTTTTTAGGCATACCGACGCTGTTCCCCTGCGCCTTCTACATTTTCTACGCAGCGGCCACATAACTCTGGGTGTTGTTGATCTTCTCCCACGTCAGCGCGATGGTGCCAGCAGCGGACACATTTGGGGTGTGGGCTGGCCTCGGCTTCAATGGCAAATTGATAACGGTCACCCTGAATGGATTGGATGTCACAATTTTCGGGTGTCTCCGACAATTTTGCGACGGCTGCTTCTGAAGTGATCATGACGAAGCGCAATTCATCATTGATGACTTCCAGTGCTTTCAATAATGCGTCATCACAATAAATCGTGATATCTGCATCGAGGCCAGAGCCTATTTTGCCATCCTGACGCAGGCCTTCCAGAATCCCTGAAACCTGTTCTCGAATCGCCAGTAGCGTTGACCACAGGCTTTCGTCAATTTCAACACCCTGGTAGTCAAACAATCCGTCATACCAGGTCGCCGTGAATACGCCCAGTTCAGCGTGTTCTCCCGGCATGTATTCCCAAACTTCATCCGCGGTAAAACTTAGAATGGGAGCAATCCATCGAGTCATAGCTTCAGCGATATGATACATCGCGGACTGGCAGGAGCGCCTGGCCAGCGAGTCTTCCTGTGTGGTGTACTGGCGATCCTTGATGATATCCAGGTAAAAGCCACCCAGGGTCTCTGAACAGAAGTTATGTATTTTCTGAATGGCCACATGAAACTGGTAGGAGTTATACAATTGCTGTAACTCTTGTTGCAGTTTGTGTGTCTCTGCAACCACCCAGTGGTCAAGGGCCAGCAGGTCAGTAGGATCCACCATGTTATCATTGGGGTCAAAGCCATTCATATTAGCCAGTAGAAAACGCAAGGTATTACGAATACGTCGATAAGCATCAGCCGTACGCTTGAGGATTTCATCAGAAATACTCATTTCACCTGAATAATCCGTGGAGGCTACCCATAGACGCAAGATATCGGCTCCCAGGGAATTAATCACCTTCTGGGGAGCCACCACATTGCCCACAGATTTCGACATCTTCATGCCCTTGGCATCCACGGTGAAGCCATGGGTAAGCACCTCCCTATAGGGCGCTACACCGTTCATGGCGCAAGAGGCCAACAGAGAACTGTGAAACCAACCTCGATGTTGATCTGATCCCTCTAGGTACATATCCGCTGGAAACTCAAGGCGATCATCATGTTTTAAAACACTGTAGTGAGTCGTGCCTGAATCGAACCACACGTCAAGTGTGTCAGAGGTTTTCGAATATAACTCGGCTTCATCACCGAGCAGTTCTTTAGGGTCCAGGTCAAACCACGCTCCGATACCTTTTTCTTCGATGCGCTCGGCAACCTGTTCAATCAATTTTTCGGTATCAGGGTGCAGTTCATGCGTTTGCTTGTGAATAAACAAAGGAATGGGTACCCCCCAAAAGCGTTGACGAGAGATGCACCAGTCAGGTCGATTGGCAATCATGCCATTGATGCGCGCTTCTCCCCAGTCAGGGATCCACTGGATATTTTCAATTTCTTTAAGGGCATTCTGGCGTAAACCCTGTTGGTCCATACTGATGAACCATTGCGGTGTGGCCCGGAATATGATCGGCGTTTTATGACGCCAGCAATGTGGATAACTATGAACCAGTTTTTCCTCATGTAGCAGTGCATTATGCTGCTTCATGACATCAATGACATGTTGATTGGCACTTAATACATGTTCGCCGGCAAACAATTCGGTATCAGGTAGAAAATGACCGTCATCACCCACCGGGTTATAGGTGTCCAGTCCATATTGCTGGCCGATGATAAAGTCTTCCTGTCCATGCCCGGGTGCGGTATGGACCGCACCGGTACCGGCTTCAAGGGTGACGTGATCGCCGATAATCAGTAATGACTCCCGGTCGTAAAAGGGATGACGTAATTGCTGTCGATCCAGAGCGGCACCATTGCCGTAAGCAATGACCTGGTAACTATCGATGCCGTAACGAGCCATGGCGTCTTTTAATAATGCCTCCGCTAGAACCAGTCGTTCTTTACCCTGAGCAGTTTCCGCTTCAACAATGACATATTCGAAATCCGGGTGCAAAGCCACCGCCAGGTTGGCCGGTAGGGTCCAGGGTGTTGTCGTCCAGATAACCACAGACAAAGGACCGTCTCCACGATGTTCAGGAACATTGTGAAAACAACTGAAGAAAGCATCTTCATCCACCACGGGAAATTTTACATCGATAGCCATCGAAGCTTTGTCCTTATATTCTACTTCGGCTTCAGCCAGTGCCGATCCACAATCCGTGCACCAGTGAACCGGCTTTTCTCCTTTAGTCAAATGACCCTTACTGATGATCTTGCCCAGCGACCGCACGATATTGGCTTCGGTATCAAAGTTCATGGTGAGGTAGGGTTTTTCCCAGTCACCGAGCACGCCGAGGCGGATAAAATCCTTTTTCTGATTGGCGATTTGTTGATTCGCAAAATCACGACAGGCCTGTCGAAAAGCATCGGCATCAACGGCTATACCCGCCTTGCCGATATCTTTTTCAACGGCATGTTCGATCGGTAAGCCATGGCAATCCCAGCCAGGTACATAGGGCGCATCTTCACCATTCAGGGTACGCGCCTTGACGATGACATCCTTAAGGATCTTGTTAACGGCATGGCCAATATGGATGTCGCCATTAGCGTAGGGAGGGCCATCATGTAAGATAAAACGTTTCTGGCCCTGACGTGCTGCTCGAATGTGTTGATACAGACCTTTTTCCTGCCAGCGTTGCAAGCGAGCGGGTTCATTCTTGGCCAGATTCCCACGCATGGGAAAACCGGTATCGGGTAGATTCAGAGTCGGTTTGTAGTCAGTCACGTCGTTTCCAGTATCTCGTTATGCTCAAAATAGGTTTTTGCATCATTGATATCCTGATTGATCTGTACAGTCAGGGCATTCAATGAGTCGTATTTCTCTTCGTCACGCAATTTATGCAGGATTTCAATATCCACGCAGCGACCGTAGACCTTTTCAGTAAAATTCAGGATGTATACTTCCAGAATGGTGCCTACGCCGTTCACTGTGGGCCGGGTTCCAATTGAGGCGACGCCACGCAGGACGCGATTATCCAATCCTTTGACCAATACCGCAAATATTCCATTGACCGCAATGGGCCGTTTTCCCATTTTTAGATTGATGGTAGGAAACCCCAGCTCCCGGCCTAATTTTTTCCCATGCGCTATTTTTCCTGAGAGCGTATAAGGTCGTCCTAGTAATTGCCGGGCAGAGACCATGTCATTTCGCGCCAGGCATTGACGGATACGAGTGCTGCTAACACGCTCATTATCAATTAATAGGGTATGAGTATTCTCAACTTCAAAACCCGCCTCGTGGCCACGTTGTTGCAGGTAGTGAAAATCACCCGTGCGGTTTTTCCCAAAACGAAAATCATCACCAACCACCAGGTGTCGAATACCGAGTTTTTCTACCAGGATGTCATCCACAAAGTGTTGGGCCGACAGGCTGGCCAGATGGGCGTTAAATTCCAGGCACAGCAGGTAATCCACGTTCATTTCACCCATCTGGATAATCTTGTCACGCAGTCGGGAGAGTCGGAGTGGTGCCTGTTCCGGGGTGAAGAATTCGACCGGTTGTGGCTCGAAAAAGATAATTACGGTGGGCAGGTCCTTAATTTCGCCGACAGCCTTCAATTGATTGATGACATGTTGATGACCCAGGTGCAAGCCATCGAAATTACCTATAGTGGCCACGCTGCCAGGAAGTGGCTGGGTCAGATTATGCAAACCGCGAATCAGTTTCATGAAGGGCTAGTGGATCAGATGTTTCCGTCGAATGCCCATTATCCAAAGCAATAGGGCATAGCACAAGATAGCGGGAATAATCAGTCCAAGAAGTTCAGACAGGCGTTGATACCATAAACCC
>JASJBW010000013.1 GCA_030066315.1 Gammaproteobacteria bacterium | reverse complement strand
GCATAGCGGTCCAAGTCCTCGATTTTTTCTGCTGAAACCGAATCGGTGGAAAGGGAGACCAGCTGGATACAGTTGCGGATCAGGGCCCCTGTTTTGTGAATATGCATCGTTTCCAACTCGGTAATATCCAGTGTTTTACCGACGGAAGCCAAATCGATGGCCTGTCCTCCTGCCATTCCTCTGGAACCTGAATTCAAGGCGAGTTTTTCAATCATCTGTAACCGCTTGCTGCTGTCGTCAATCATGGCCGGATCATGGCTGAGGATATAAAACGCCAGTGCTTGTAGCGCATCACCCGCAAGAATAGCCGTGGCTTCATCAAATTTTTTATGGCAGGTAGGTCGGCCGCGCCGTAAGTCATCATCATCCATGGCCGGCAAGTCATCATGGATCAGTGAATAGGCATGAATGATTTCGATGGCTGTGGCAATACCGTCGACTCGTTCCAGAGGAATTTTTAAAGCCAGGGCCGTAGCATAGACCAGAACCGGACGTACCCTTTTGCCACTCGCCAATACCGAATAGCGCATGGCCTGATGTAAAATAACGGGGTTTAATTGCTCGGGTGGAAGCCACTTTTCCAGGGCCTGATCAACGCGTTGTTTAAAACTCGTTAACAGCTGATCAAATTCATTGGAATCAATCATTCGGTTCGTCAAAAGCTATGGTTTGCTGCAATCCATTTTTTTCGATGAGTTGATTGACTTTTAATTCCGCAGAACTCAATGCATTTTGACAACTTTTCGCAAGTTTGATGCCTTCTTCAAATTTTATCAGGGATTCTTCCAGCGCCAATTCGCCATTCTCCATCTGTTGCACTATGGATTCGAGTTGTTTCAGGGATTTTTCAAAATCCTTAATGTTGTTGTTAGAAGAAGACATGATGAAATAACAAAAGCGAAAACGATATTATAAAACATTCAGTGTGTCAGCCAAGTGATTCACCGCAATCAATTTCATACTCGGATATTGGTTACCCCGGGCTTTATTGGCTGCAGGAATGATCGCTCGATCGAATCCGTGTTTACTGGCTTCTTTAAGGCGTTCTTCACCATTGGGCACGGGACGAATTTCACCGGATAAACCGACCTCGCCAAAGACCAGCAGTTTGTTATCCACGGCCTTATCTCGATAGCTTGATAAAATCGCCAATATGATGGCCAAATCAGCTCCGGTTTCATTAATGCGCACACCTCCCACGGCATTGATAAATACATCCTGATCATATAAAGGAATACCACCATGACGTTGTAAGACTGCTAGAAGCATGGCCAGGCGATTGGACTCCAAGCCAACGCTGATACGTCTCGGATTACCGAGATGACTCTCTGTGACCAGAGCTTGAATTTCGACCAGTATGGGGCGGCTGCCTTCGCGGGTTACCATGATGACACTTCCGGAAACGGGTTTTTCATGATTGGCGAGAAATATAGCTGAGGGATTGGTAACAGTTTTAAGACCGCGATCGGTCATCGCAAAAATACCGATTTCGTTGAC
The DNA here is from genome assembly GCA_030066315.1 of Gammaproteobacteria bacterium. GTDB lineage: Bacteria > Pseudomonadota > Gammaproteobacteria > JACNJF01. Next base: position 18,961 of record JASJBW010000013.1, on the reverse strand, counting down.
CGCGCCGAATCGGTTTTTAACGGCTCGAATAACGCGATAACGCGTGGAGTTATCACCTTCAAAGTATAAAACGGTATCCACCATGTGTTCCAAAACGCGCGGACCTGCAAGCTGACCTTCCTTGGTTACATGTCCGACCAGAAAGATAGCAATGTTATTTTGCTTGGCAAGACGTACCAGTAATGCTGTACTTTCGCGTACTTGGCTGACTGAACCGGGTGCAGATTGCAGGCTGTCAGTAAAGATGGTCTGAATCGAATCAATCACCATGACGGCCGGTTTCAAATTGATGGCATGGGCAATAATTTCCTCGACACAGGTGGAGCTGAGTAAATTGAGATTATCACGAGGTAATTCGAGCCTGGTCGCCCTCAAACTCACCTGTTGTAGTGATTCCTCACCCGTCACATAGAGGGTGTTCGTGTGCTGGCTGACCTGAGTCATGCATTGTAACAAGATGGTTGATTTACCAATACCGGGATCACCACCTAGTAGCACAACCGAACCATGAACCATGCCGCCACCCAAAACCCGGTCTAATTCATCTATTTGGCTGCTAAAGCGGGCTGTTGCCGCGTCAGGTACTCGATTCAGGGTAACAATTTCGCTGTTGGTTTTGAGATCAGCCCAGTTGCCACGTTGCCGGGGAGAGGCATGAACGGGTTTGATCTCTTCTATAGTGTTCCAGCTTTTACAATCCGGGCACTGTCCAGACCATTTACTAAAGAGAGAAGCACATTCAAGACATTGAAATTGAGAAGCTTGTTTAGCCATTTGCTCGGGGTTCTGCATCCATTTGAGTGATATCCAGTTTTACGCGTACGGTTTTAACCATATTGTTTTTGACTTGCATGATTTCGAGCGGATAGTCGTCAATTTTAAGACTGGTTCCAGCTTCTGGAATCATTTCCAAGTGTTCAAGAATCAAACCATTAATGGTGCGAGGACCCGAGGTCGGTAAATGGATGTCGAGTTGTCGGTTGATTTCGCGGACATGTGTGCTGCCATCGATCAGGTAACTGCCATCAATATCCTGAAAAAAGGCGGTAAATTTTGCATTTGGGTCGGTGGTAAATTCTCCAACAATTTCTTCAAGGATGTCTTCGAGAGCAACCAATCCTTGGATGTCACCATATTCATCTACAACAAAACCCATGCGTCGCTTGTTTTTTTGGAAATTAATTAATTGAGTAGTGAGGGGTGTGCCTTCAGGAATAAAATAGGGCTTTCGGGTAATTTCTTTTAATGAGCCAGGATTAAAATTTTTAGACATCAATAATGGCAGGATCTTACGCATCATGGCAATGCCAACAATGTTATCGATGTTTTCCTCGTAAATAGGAATTCGTGTAAACGGAATTTTTGTAATTTGATTCAGCGTTTCATCCCAGTCTGCGGTGAGATCGATACCCACAATTTCATTGCGTGGAATCATGATGTCATCGATCTTCACCTTTTCCAGATCTAGGATGCTGAGCAGCATATCTCGATGTGAATCAGGAATGAGACCACCGGTTTCGGTGACGGCAATGCGCAATTCATCTGAGTTTAATGCGGTGATGCTGGGCTCTTCTTTATCACGCATCTGTAACATCTTGAGAACATGCTTAACCATCCAGTTAATGGCAATGATCAAAGGGTATAAAATCCTAAGCAGGGGTTTGTACACATAAGATGCAACAAAAGCGATTTTCTCAGGTTTATTGGCGGCCAGGGTTTTAGGAGTGACTTCAGCAAACAGCAGTAACATGATTGTCAGGACGCCTGTTGCTATGGCAATCCCGGTGTCTCCATATAATCGATAACCAATCAGTGTGGCCAGTTGAGTGATCAGTATATTTATAAAATTATTGCCCAGCAGAATCAGGCTGATCAGCTGGTCGGGTTTTTGCAGTAATTCATAGGCCCGTTTTGCACCACCATGTTTTTTGTCAGCCTGGTGTTTGAGCTTGTAACGATTCAGGCTCATCAAGCCCGTTTCTGATCCAGAAAAAAAAGCCGATAAAAAAATGAGCACAACGAGTGCGATAAACAGGAAACTAACAGAGATGTCGTTCACGAAATCAACTTATGACAGATTAAGGATCAAAGATCAGCTTTTACCGGTAAGGATAAACTCAAGTACCAGTTTACTGCCAAAATAAGCCAGCATGATGAAAACAAAAGAGGTGAGCGTCCAGCGAATGGCCAATTTGCCGCGCCAACCAAAGCGATAGCGACCATACAGCAAGATAGCCAGGATGATCCAGCCAATAATGGATAATACCGTCTTGTGCACCAGATGTTGGGCGAATAAATCTTCAACAAAGAAAAAACCACTAATCAATGCTGTACTCAAAAAGATAAAACCGAAGCCCAGCATCTGGAAAAGCAGTGTTTCCATATCATGTAATGGTGGCAAGAAGCGTACGAACCCACCGGGATGATGTGAACGAATGGCATGCTCTTGGAAAGCTAAAGTAATCGCCTGTAATGCGCTTAGCATGATGAGACTATAAGCGATCACGGAAATCATGATATGTCCCTGAATCAACTGACTACTGACGCCACTGACCGCTTCTGTGGCGGGAAATATGACCGACAAAAGACTGGCTATTCCAGCCAGAGGGAACATGGCAATACCCAGACTTTCTACGGGGCGGTATAGACTGCTGATGAGGATTTGTATACATACCAGCCAGCTGATCAAGGAAAATGCCGTGAAAAAGCCGAGGTTAATCAAGCCTTGCCCGGGGTAAATGAGTTGATTGAGTTGTACTGCCTGTAAGGCAATGGCTAATAAAGCTGGAGTCAATTTTGGCCAACGCGGAAATTGTGGATCACCGAGATGTTTGAAAATTAAGAACGCGGTTAAACAATAACCACAAAAAATAAGGAGACTGGTGATTAACACAATGTTAATAAGATTGGGGAATATGGATTAGCTTAAAAAATATATAGTAGCTCAATTCGTCAATGAGTAGAAGCTCACGAACAGGTTAAAATGTATTTTGTTCAGCAGTGAGATCAGCACATAAAATCACTTATACTTAAGGTAAAGGCCATCCGGTTTTATATTTTTTTAGCGACTTGCTCTTATGAAAAATAATAGAGATTTATTTCAGTTGATTGCGCTGAATCACATGCATTATCTTAAGGTATTGCTATAGTCTTAAGTGTTAACCATCCATAGGATGTGTGCCAGAAATAATTATATAAGCTTGAAAAAGCAATTCTTCTTTTATGCAGATTAAAATTTTAGGTTGGTCTGGCGGTATAGGCGGAAACCTCAGGACCACATCTTTCCTGATCGATGATGATGTTTTAATTGATGCCGGTACTGGCCTGGGCGATTTGCCCTTGAATCAAATGACGGGTATTCGCCATATTTTTCTGACCCATTCCCATATGGATCACATCACGGGTTTACCTTTGCTTGCTGATAGTATGTTTGGTGTTCATCAAGAACCCATCGTGGTACATGCTCAGGAAAAAACCATTAAGGCATTGAAGGCGCATATCTTTAACTGGGTAATCTGGCCTGATTTTTCTGAGCTACCTAATAAAGAAAAGCCTTGTATTCGGTTTGAAGTGATGCAGCCAGGTGAGGTGTTGAATATCCGAAATCGGGATTTTGAAATGATTCCAGTCAATCATACTGTTCCCGGAGTGGGTTATTGTGTTGCGGATCAGCGCAGTACGGTGGCCTTTAGTGGTGATACCACTACCAATGACAGTTTGTGGGAAAGATTAAATGAATATGATCATCTTGATATCCTTTTCGTAGAGGCTGCTTTTGCTAATCATGACCGTGAGATCAGTCGTATCTCTAAACATTACTGTCCGGATCTGTTGGGAGCAGATCTGAAGAAATTAAAACATCGACCACAGGTCTGGTTGACACATTTCAAACCGGGCGAAGAAGATTTAATCTTTGAAGAATGTCAGCAAGCCATTGAAGACCTGTCCATCCATAGTCTCAGCGGTGGTGAAGTGTTCAAGCTTTAACGCTCGCGTTATACTGCCTTTTTTTCATTAAAGAGTCCCAACTCTGATGTTTGACAATCTTTCCGAAAGACTCGGTCGTACCGTTAAAAACCTGCGTGGCCAGGGCCGTTTAACTGAAGATAATATCAAGGATACCTTGCGTGAGATCCGTATGGCGCTACTGGAGGCTGATGTCGCCCTGCCTGTAGTGCGCCAATTTATTGATCGGGTTAGAGAAAAAGCCGTAGGCCAGGAAGTCTTAACCAGTCTTTCTCCAGGGCAGGCATTAATCAAGGTGGTGAATGATGAGCTGGTGAATGTTATGGGAGCCAGTCACGATGCGCTCGACCTCAACCACAAACCACCGGTTATCATATTGTTGGCAGGTCTACAGGGCGCCGGTAAAACGACTACAGTAGCCAAGCTGGCTCGACGTCTGATTGAGCAGGAGAAAAAACACGTCATGGTCGTGAGTGCAGACGTTTATCGTCCGGCCGCGATAGACCAGCTTCAAACCTTGGCAAACGAAGTTAATGCGGTATTTTATCCCTCAGATCGGCAACAAAAGCCGGTCAAGATTGTACAGGCAGCTCGCGCTGCGGCTCAAAAAGAAAATGCCGATATCCTACTCGTGGATACAGCCGGTCGTCTCCATATAGATGACCAGATGATGGATGAAATAAAAGCGGTTCATGCAGCGATTGCTCCTCAAGAGACTCTATTCGTGGTGGATAGTATGACCGGTCAGGATGCCGCGAATACGGCCAAAGCCTTTGGAGATGCGCTACCGCTGACCGGTGTCATACTGACTAAAACCGATGGAGATGCCCGTGGCGGTGCCGCTTTATCTGTGCGGCAGATTACGGGTAAGCCCATCAAGTTTATCGGCTCCGGTGAAAAAACCGAGGCGTTGGAGGCATTCCACCCTGATAGAATTGCTTCACGCATTCTGGGCATGGGCGATATTCTGTCTCTGGTTGAAGAGGCTCATCAGAAAGTTGATCAGGATAAGGCCAAAAAACTGGTACAAAAAGTCCGTAAAGGCAAAGGATTTGATCTTGAAGACTTGCGTGATCAATTTGCCCAAATGGAGAAAATGGGAGGATTAACCGGGCTTATTGATAAATTACCCGGTATGGGTGGTAATATCAGTCAACAACTGCAAAATCCGGAACACTCTCGGCAGATGAAGCGAATGCTTGCCATCATTGATTCGATGACACCCCAGGAACGTCGTAAACCGGAAATCATCAATGGTTCACGTAAACGTCGCGTGGCAACAGGTTCGGGAACCCAGATCCAGGATGTGAACCGCTTGCTTAAACAGCACAAGCAGATGCAAAAAATGATGAAAAAAATGGGTAACAAAGGAGCAATGCGCGGCATGATGCAGGCGATGAAAGGGAAAATGCCACCCGGAATGCCTTTTTAATGCTTCCTGTTCCAAATTTACTGCAAAATCCGGGATTGTGCCGTTCTCCTAATAAATAGTTAATCTTGGCTCTTCACAAACGTGTAAGAATGGGTACAATACCCGGTTTCCTGACCCGCTGGTGAGGCGGTTTGCTATTGTCTGTTGACAGTTTGAGGTTTTTTTATGGTTTCTATACGTTTGGCTCGTGGTGGTTCAAAAAAACGCCCGTTTTATCACATCGTGGTAAGCGATAGCCGTAGTCCACGTGATGGTCGATATATCGAACGGTTGGGCTTTTTCAATCCAGGTGCCAGCGGTTCCAATGAAGAATTACGTCTGGATAGTGATCGAATTGATTATTGGTTAGGCCAGGGTGCGCAGCCCTCGGAACGTGTAGCTAATCTGATCAAGTGCGCTCGAAAGGCAGCATAGTCCATTAAAATATTCCATGTCTCAGGTTGAAGATGACCTGATAGCCGTTGGTCATGTGATTGGAGCACATGGTGTAAAAGGTCAAATCAAGGTTTTTTCTAATACGGAACCCAGAGAAAACATCGTGACCTACAGTCCCTGGGTAATCCAGCAGGACGATAAAATGAAAATTTACCCAGTCAGTGGTAAACGTCAAGGTAAAAATGTAATTGCCAGTTTGCAAGGTATCACGGATCGGGATCAAGCGAATGATTTAACCGGTGGATCGATATTCATCCGTCGAAGTCAATTACCCGATTTGGCGGAGGGTGATTTTTACTGGAGTCAGTTGATTGGACTTCAGGTGTTATCACAGGATGGTTTTAGTTTGGGCCGGATTGACCAGATGATGGAAACCGGTGCCAATGATGTCATGGTAGTTCAGGGTGATCGAGAAAGGCTCATTCCCTATGTAATGGGAGAGGTCATTCTGTCGATAGATCTGGAAAAGCAGCGGATCATTGTTGACTGGGACAAAGATTACTAGTCATGCGTATTGATGTGATTACTTTATTCCCTGATCTGGTTCAGGGTGTGATTGATCATGGTGTGGTTGGTAGGGCTGCCAAGTCAGGCTTATTGCAGTTACACCTGTGGAACCCCAGGGACTTTACCACAGATCGATATCGTACTGTGGATGATCGTCCTTATGGCGGTGGTCCCGGTATGCTGATGAAGGTTGAACCTCTGGAAGCCTGTATACAGGCAGTCAGAACGCAAAATACTGAGGGCAGGATTATATACTTAAGCCCTCAGGGTAAACTGGTTAACCAGATGTTGGTGAACCACACGGCGACACAACAATCACTGATCTTGTTGTGCGGTCGATATGAAGGTATCGACGAACGCTTGATTGAATTGTATGTGGATGATGAGTGGTCAATCGGTGACTACGTCATTAGTGGCGGAGAATTGGCCGCAATGATCTGTATCGATGCCATAACCCGTCAGTTGCCTGGTGCATTAGGTCATGATGATTCGGCGCAAATGGATTCTTTCAGTGAAGGATTGCTGGATTGTCCGCATTATACGCGGCCAGAAACCGTTAATGGGCTCAGTGTTCCGGACGTGTTATTACAGGGACATCATCAACAGATACAGGACTGGCGAGATAAACAGGCACTGGGTAGAACCTGGTTAAGGCGGCCTGACTTGCTGGCCAAGGTTGAATTGGATGAGCGGCAACAGGCGTTGCTCGAAGCATTTATAACCGAGTCTGAAAAAACCGGTTGAATTGAATTAAGTTAATGAGGAAATATCATGAGTAATATTATCGCTGAACTGGAAGCTGAGCAGCTTAAAACCGATATACCCGATTTCGGACCCGGTGATACCGTGGTGGTTCAGGTCAGGGTTAAGGAAGGTGATCGTGAACGTTTACAGGCATTTGAAGGTGTTGTTATCGCACAGCGAAACCGTGGTATTAACTCCGCGTTTACCGTGCGCAAGATTTCTAATGGTGAAGGCGTTGAACGCGTGTTCCAAACGCACAGTCCACTGGTCGCTGAAATCAAAGTCAAACGCCGAGGTAAAGTGCGACGTTCCAAGCTTTATTATCTGCGTGGTCGAACCGGTAAAGCAGCTCGTATCAAGGAAAAGTTATAGGCTAGACCGACCCATCAATCTACTTTTTGATTTAACCCAAAAGGTGTGTATGCTTCGGCATCACACCTTTTTTTACGCTTGCATATGATGAGTATTCGCCTGTCAGCCTGTCTGTTGACAATCCTGCTAACCGCCGTGATGCAGTCCGCCTTAGCGGACCAACAGTTGAATTCACTGAAAAATATTTCGGCCGCTGGCGCTCCTTTACTCACCTTAAAAATGATGGGTCAGGCACAGCCAGACATTGATCAAGATTTATATCAGTGGATTCTCTGGGAACAGGAACGTTACCGTATTCTTTCAGAGTGGAAACAATGGGATGAATTATTGATTCGTATTGAAGGACTACCTGATGATTTGCCCGAGCAGTTTAAGGCTCAGTCTACCACCTATCGAATCCGTGCCTATCTTGCCCTGGGGCAGAATCGCACTGCGCGCCAATTACTCCGTCAACAGTTATGGCAAGTGCAAGGAGCTGACTCCAGAGAATATCAAACCTGGAGAAAATTAATCATTGAAACCTATCTTCAGGATGGGCGCATCGATGATGCACGTGTCGCGTTATTACGCATGCAACAGGATTTTCCTGAACATGATAAGGAGTGGGTGCTATTACGGGGGCGGGTTTTAATGCAGGCCGGGCGCTATGACGAAGCGATCCAGGTACTCTCCGAGCAGCTTAATTGGAAGGGCCTGGCGATGAAACTCCTGGCTGAATATTATGATCAACAACACAGTGCTCAGACCCTTTGGAATCTGGCGAAAAAGCGGGTGGAACTGCTTAAAGATGATGTTGATCAGGCCGCAGTCTATTGGTCGATTGCAGCGATTGCGGCACAAAAGATGAGCCCAGTAAATGCGGTGATTGCTCTGGAGGCCCGTCTGGGTATAGATACAGAACTGGATGATGTACTTTATGAGGTCAACGCCGATCAATTATGGCAAGCTTATCAACAATACGCCCGCATGGTGGGCAATCGTAGTGAATTGCTGGTCGGTGATGATGAGAGCTGGTTGGAGCTGGCACTGAAAATCAGGCAGGAAACACCGATCAAGTCACGCAGTCTGTTGGCATTACTGATCAGTGAAAGCCGCTCATCCGAAATTAGGCAACAGGCTTCATCGGCTTATCTGCAAACCCTGGATTTACAGAACCCTGCTCATCAGCGATTATTGTATGAACTGTTCAATAACAGCAAACGCTTTGCGGATGTCGAACTGGTTCCATTAGAGATTCGATTTCAGCTGGTAGATATTGCTTTAAGGCGGACCGATATTGACGAAGCCTCGCGGCTGATGTCTGGATTGAATTCAGTACCACAAAATACACGACAGTTTGATTGGTTATTACGGAGAGCTCGGGTACTGATACTTGGCGGTCAAATTGAGCAGGGAGATGAAGTATTAAGCGAGCTGATTGGGAGTTACCGGGAACCCACCAAGGACGATACGGATCGAATACTTCAGGTATTATTTGACCTGCAGACGATTAAGGCTGATGAACAGGCCATCCGACATTTTCGTCAACTGATGAATCTTGCTATCGAGTCCCTGCAACGCCGCGAAATTCTCTTCTGGATGGCCGATTCTTTCAAGGCATTAAAACAGCATGAGCGGGCCGCTTTACTGTATTTGCAATCGGCCATGTTTATCGGCCCTGAAGCTATGGATCCCTGGGCCCAGACAGCTCGTTTCAATGCCGCTGAAAGTCTACAGAAGGCGGGTTTGGTTGATGATGCACGTCGAATTTATCAGGCCTTGCTGGATGTCACAAAAGAAGACGCCCGACGTTCATTGCTAAAACACAATATTCAACAATTGTGGCTGACCCAGCAGATTAATTAACGACTCTATTTTTTCAGGCTGTCTTTCATCCGGTATTTAATTAACACCCCTTGAAATAAGAGGTTTTACCCGCATATATCCGGGTGATTTGTAGGTCGTATGACCTGTATAAACAGTTGAAGAGGAATATACCGTGACCGTTGAAGCCAATACTGAAACCCGAGGGTTTGAAACCGAAGTCAATCAATTATTGGATCTGATGATCCACAGCCTTTATTCAAACAAGGAAATTTTTTTACGAGAGCTCATTTCCAATGCATCAGATGCCTGCGATAAATTACGTTTTCTGGCAATTTCAGATGATTCACTCTACGAAGAGGATATCGATTTAAAAGTCAAAATCGCCTACGACAAGGATAATCGTAATATCACCATTACCGACAATGGTATCGGAATGAATCGTGAAGAAGTGATCGAGCACATTGGGACCATTGCTAAATCTGGCACCCGGTCTTTTCTGGATAACCTGACCGGCGAACAGTCCAAGGATGCCCAATTAATTGGGCAATTCGGTGTGGGATTTTATTCTTCGTTTATCGTCGCCGACAAGGTGACTCTTAAAACCCGTAAGGCTGGCGAAAAGCCTGATCAGGGGGTATGTTGGATATCTGAAGGCAAGGGAGAATACGAGATCCAGAGCATCGAAAAGGCCACAAGAGGTACCGAGATCACCTTGCACTTGCGTGAGGATGAAGATGAGTTCCTCAATGATTGGAAACTGCGTTCTATTATCACTCAATACAGTGATCACATCAGCTTCCCGGTATTGATGGAAAAGGTTGTTGAGCCAGAAGAGGAGGGGGGTGAAACAACCATTGAAGAAGAGACTGTAAACCAGGCCTCTGCATTATGGACCCGCTCGAAAAATGAAATCAGCGATGATGAGTACAAGGAATTTTACAAGCATGTGGCCCATGATTTTGAGGAACCGCTGGAGTGGGTGCATAACCGGGTAGAAGGTACCAATGAATATACCTCGTTGTTATACCTTCCCAAGCGTGCTCCTTTTGATCTGTACGATCGCGAGTCAAAACATGGCATCAAATTATACGTTCAACGGGTATTTATCATGGAGGATTCCGAGCAGCTCATGCCCAAATATTTGCGCTTTGTGCGCGGCCTGGTGGATTCCAGTTCACTGCCCTTGAATGTATCCCGTGAGATCCTGCAAAGCAGTAAGGTCATCGACAGTATCAAGAGCGGTTCAGTCAAAAAAATACTCGGTCTTCTGGAAAAGATGGCCAAAAATGATCCCGAACAATACCAGGAATTCTGGAATGAATTCGGCAAGGTGTTAAAAGAGGGCCCGGGAGAAGATTTTGCCAACAAGGAAAAGATTGGCAAGTTACTGCGGTTTGCCTCGACCAAGACAGATTCAGCTGATCAGAATGTTTCCCTTGATGATTATATTGAACGTATGCAAGAAGGGCAGGATAAGATTTATTATGTCGCTGCAGACAGCCATTCAGCAGCCAGTAACAGTCCGCATCTGGAAATTTTCCGAAAAAAGGGTATCGAGGTGCTGTTATTGTCAGATCGTGTAGATGAGTGGTTAACCTCAAATCTGACCGAATATGAAGGGAAACAGCTACAGTCGGTAGCCAAAGGTGAATTGGATCTTGACAAGGATGATGAAACCAGCAAGAAAGAGCTGGAAGAAAAAGCCAAGGAATCAGAAGATTTGATCAAACGCATGAAAGATGTTTTATCGGATAAAGTGGAAGAGGTTCGTGTCACCAACCGATTGACGACTTCACCTGCCTGTATCGTTTTAAATGAGCATGATATGGCCATGCACATGCAGCGCTTGTTAAAAGAGGCTGGTCATGCGATGCCCGGTAGCAAACCAATACTTGAGATAAATACGGATCATCCTATAGTTAAAAGACTGGACCAGGAAAAAACTGATGATAAATTCAAGGACTGGTCAAGTATCCTGTTTGATCAGGCGGTATTGGCTGAGGGTGGTCAGTTGGACGATCCTGCCAGTTTTGTCCACAAGCTTAATGAAATGCTGGTAACCATTGCAGAATAATGCGAAGTTAAGAAAATTTATCCGGCATCCTACTGATGTACCTATTCAGGTTTCCATCGAACGGATGCCGGATGATGATTACTCTCCACCCCGTGAGCTCTTGCATAACGTTAGTCTCGGAGGACTAGCGTTCGTCTCTACCCAAACCCTTCCCAAAGGCAAAACCGTAAAAATCCGATTCCCTTTACTCGATAAACATCGGAGTCTGTCAGGTCGGGTTGTATGGAGTAGACCTGTCAAGCAAGGTTTCGAAATTGGGCTGCAATTCGATGATCCAGACGAATTGTATCGTTTACGGATGATCGAACAGATCTGTCACATTGAGCACTATCGTACTGAGATTGCGATTATTGAAGGACGTGAAATAACCAGTGAAGAGGCGGCCCAGGAATGGATCACACGTTATGCGGGCGAATTTCCCTCGTTAAAGCAATCAGATGAATAATTTTTACCTTCCTCGAGTCGCTGTGATCGGTGCAGGGCTGGCGGGCTTGACCTGTGCAACTGCCTTGCAGGGATTTGCCCGGGTGCAGGTTTTTGAAAAATCCGTTTTTGTCGGCGGACGTATCAGCCGCTACCAATTTGGAGAGCATCGATTCAATCATGGGGAACAGTATTTCACGGTATCCAATCCTTTATTTCTTAATATTGTCGAAGCATGGAAAAATGCGGGGCTGGTGAGGCCCTGGAACGGCTGGATTGTAGAACTGGAACATGGCCAGATTTATAATCTGGATGAAAATACCCAGCGATATACGGGGTATCCTCACATGCAGGCCATTACCGATAGCCTCGCTCATAATACTCAAGTCAAACTCTCGACCGCCATTGCAGAGATAGAGAAACAACCTAATGGTGAATGGCGACTGTTTGATGATCGTGGCAGTTATCTGGGATTATTTGATATTGTGATCATTGCCACGGCAGCTCACCAGGTGCCTACACTATCAAAACGTGTGGGTTCTATCGCCGCTCAGGCAGATCAGATTGATATGACTGTGTGTTGGAGCGCCATGTTTACGTTTGAGCATTCTCTGAATCTTCCGTTTGATGCTGCCTATGTTTTGGACTCTCCCTTATCATGGATTTCTAAGTTTCAAGGTGTTGATGATCAGCAGAATGCTGCCGAGTGTTGGGTGATACATTCATCACCCGAGTGGTCATTGCAGTATGCCGCGAGTTTTCGTGGCAGGGTCATGCATGCCTTGTTGGATGCGTTTTTCGAGGCTTGTGATATTAATCCGGTGAAACCGCAGACCTCGGCCGTACATTGCTGGAAACATGCCACTCCTATCAATACCCTTGATCAGGATTGTTTATTTGATGAACAGGAGGCGATGGGAGCCTGTGGGGACTGGTGTACATCACCGCGGATAGAGGGAGCCGTGCTGAGTGGTTTTTCCATGGCTGATCGAGTGATGAAATATATCAAGAAGACTTATCATGACCAGGCTGCCGTCTGACTTTGCGAAGTGTAACCAGTTATCACCCCTGGATGAGTTGGGCCAAAATGATTTACAGCTGCTGCTCGAACAATCAGAGGTGCAACAACTAGAACCCAGAACACTGGTCACGGCAGAAAGGGGTCAATTGGTTTATTTGCTTGAAGGGGAAGTCTCCTTATTATCCGGTGGTTTCGTTACCGAAAGCTTTACCCATCTCGACCAGCGCGCACTTACACCTTTATTTAATGAGGCACTCGATGAAGATTCTGCCGTATTAACCAGCCATGGCTGGATCTTGCTCGTGGATCGCGGATTGTTTGATGGTCTTTATTTTCAGGCTCAGGCAGCCAGGGTCGAAACTTCAGAACTTGATTTATCGAAAGCAGAGAATGAACTGTTTCAACATTTACTGAGAGCCTTTAACAATAATAAGCTGGATTTACCAGCCTTACCGGAGGCTGCATTTAAAATACGGCAGGCCATCAATAATCCGGAAGTTGGCAGTACTGAAATCATCCAGATTGTACAAACCGACCCGGTGTTGAGTGCTCGTTTGGTCAAAGTAGCCAATAGCCCCCTGTATGGAACCTGGCGGGAAATTAAAACGGTTCGTGATGCGGTACGTCGCCTTGGGTTGGAAACAACCAAAAATTTGAGTTTTAGTCTTTCAGTTAGACAGCTCTTTAAAGCCAAGACCAGTTTGATCAAGCAGCAAATTCAGAAAATTTATCAGGAGAGCACTGCGGTTGCGGCGATAGCGTATGTCGTGACCCAGAGCCAGGCCAAACATCTAGATCCCGAACAGGCATTGTTAAGTGGCCTGGTGCAAAATCTGGGGCTGATACCCATATTGAAATACATCGATGAACACCCATCTATGATGGTAAGTATCGATCAGTTAGGAAAAAGTATTAAAAATCTGTATGTACCTGTCAGCACCCTTATATTGAACGAATGGAATTTCGATCCGGAATTCATTGATATTGTCGAAAATAACGAAAACTGGGAAAGGGATACAAAGCAGGAAACGGATTACACCGATATCATTATTGCGTCAAAATTGATTTATCAGCAGGAGCATTTACAAGATGATGGATTACCGCATGAACGTATTGATGATTTACCAGTAATGCGGAAACTTGGGCTTCATGAATTTGATGATGAAGGTCATTTTTTTATGGATAAAGCTCAGATTGAGATCGCGGAAATGCAAAAATTACTGCATACCACCTGAACTAGCCTGGTCATGATCAGAAATTGAACATTTTTTTAGAGATTAAAGATGTCTGAACAAAATCATATTGTATGCGCTTCTTGTGGATCCATTAATAATGTGCCAAAGTCAAGGCTAGGGGATAACCCAGTATGTGGTAAATGTAAAAAAGCGTTATTTGATGGACAGCCACTGGAATTAAATGAAGCCGGATTTAATCGTTTTGTGGCTAAAAGTCATCAGCCATTACTGGTTGATTTTTGGGCTCCCTGGTGCGGGCCCTGTAAAATGATGGCACCGGTGTTTACACAGGCTGCCTTACAATTAGAGCCCGACTTCAGGTTGATCAAGGTTAATACTGAAAATGAACAGAACCTGGCTGGCCGTTTACGCATCCAGTCGATTCCTACTCTGGCTATTTACAAGAACGGCAATGAGATCGTACGCCAACCCGGGGCCATGGGCCTTGGAGATCTTGTTAGTTGGGCCCGAAGTTACATCTGAGCCAGCTTGAGCATGAGCGAAAGTAAGGTCAGGATTGATAAATGGTTATGGGCGGCTCGTTTCTACAAAACACGTGCGTTGGCTAGTGAAGCGGTCAATGGTGGTAAGGTTCATCTACAGGGTCAGAGAATTAAGGCTTCACGTGCGGTCAAGATAGATGATACTTATGAGATTCAAAGAGGTTTTGATCGTTTAGAAATTGTCGTTAAGGCCCTTGCAGATAGAAGAGGGTCTGCTTCAATCGCGCAAACTTTGTATCGGGAGACGGAAAGTAGTATCAAGCGGCGTGAAAAAGAGTCAGAGCAACGTAAGCTTGCACGCTTGCAACGTCCAGTACTGGATCATCGGCCGAGTAAAAAAGAGCGTCGTAGATTTAGAGATTTAACCGGAAAATATTAATCTTTTTTAAGTGCTTCATCGTGTCGATGTTGGGTATTGAGTAATTGCAGAATGGTGCTTCTCACTTCAACACTTAATAAAATTCGTATATCGACATTGACCTGATTGAATGAATCTTTGAATACCAGGTGATTGTTGGCATCACGTTCAATAAATTCTTGCTCAAACAAGGTATTGATGAAATGTCCAAACAATTGTCGGTCAAAGAAGTCCGGGGAATTAATGCCATAGATCATGGATATCTTTTGGGCCACCAGGTGACAACGTTGTTCTAATTCATCCTCACTTAGAGGGTTACCACCACTTTCCCAGAGCACCACGAAGGTCATGTAGTAGCGTTCCAGAATTGGTTGTGCAATATGGGCCAGGCGTGAAAGGGTCAGGTAATGAGCATCACTCCGGTCGGGGCGTTTAAGCAAGGTGTTTGTTTTTAACAGGACCTTTTCCTCAATCAGGAAATCAATAATCTGAGGTATGAATGCCACCAGTTCTTGTTCATTCCATTGCAGGTGTAACTCTGAAGCCAGGAATGGATAGACATACCTGACTATACCAATCAATTTGTCTTGTTGAATGGTACGCGTATTGAGAAAGCAACAGGCAACCAGTGAGGGGATAATTAAAACATGCAACGAATTATTGCGATAATAACTCATCAACACGGCATGCTCAGGTTTTAAGTACAGGATATTGCCTAATGTATGATGATGGATGTGTATGAGCCCCTGTTTTTCTATGCGAAGTATCTCCTGTTCAGTCACTTCATCCTGTAAGATGACACTGTCAAGACGGGGTTGAGACTTGATCAGGCGTCGGTAAAAGGCGCATTGCTGCAACAGGTCAAATTCATCAATACTCTGCCTTGGGGTGGCTAACATGGTAGTGGCGATCAAATTAACTGGATTAACTACTGCGGCACGATTAATTTCCTGCATGATTTGATGCGACAGCTGTTCCACCGATCGACGAAAGTCTTCATTTGTTTTTACTAACGCTTTATCCTTATTTCTGTATTGTGGATAGCTTGTTTCGAGCATCTCATCCAATTTTATGGGCTTTCCAAAGCTGGTCGTCACTTTGCCAAATTGACCTTTGAGAAACAGTATTGATTTTATGGTCGTCAACAGGGATTCAGATTTTTTCTTTTGCCCATATAGCTCGCCAACGTAAGCACGACCCTCTATCAGTTTTTCGTAGCCAATATAAACAGGAATGAAGGCTAGAGGGCGATTTTGAGATCGTATCCAAGCTTCAACCGTCATGGATAACATGCCTAACTTAGGCTTTAGTAGGCGTCCAGTTCGACTGCGTCCACCCTCTACAAAGTACTCGATAGGTACTCCAAGTTTTACCAGTTCGCGAACATATTCTGTCATGACCGCACTGTATAAAGGTTTATCACGAAAGCTGCGACGGAGGAAAAAAGCACCACCACCACGCAAAATGCGTCCAATAATAGGCATATTCAGGTTATTACCCGCCGCAATGTAGGGTAAGGCAAGTCCTTCATGAAAAATGACATAAGACAGTAGCAGGTAATCAACATGACTACGGTGACAAGGCACATAGACTAGTTGATGCGTTAATGTCACTTCGTTAAGCGATTTAAGATTAAAGATTTCGATGCCGGAAAAATAACGATTCCAAAAGATATCGAGTAAACGTTTCATCAATTCCTGGGAAATCTGCGTGCAATCCGAGAAAATTTCCCGCGCATATTTAACCGCCTGCTTCTGTCCGGCCACCACGTTACGGAATTTTTGTTCGGCTTGTTGATTAATGATTTCTAAAACGAGGTCTGAATTTACTACTTTGTTAATGGTTGTGTTAAGGGGGGTAATTTCCGGACCATAGGTGGCTTCATGTTGGCGACGCAAATCTTCGGTCAGTAAGTCATTAAGATTTTCGACGTTATCTCCGGCCTGTTGGCATAACGCCCTGAAGCTTTGGGCCGGTTGGAAGATAATAGTGCCGTTACGACCGTTGACCAGTAAAGTCAGAAATTTACGGGTTCTGCCAGCGACTTCCCAAGTGTCTGAAAATAAAACCTTTAGCCAATGACGTTGGCGGGCAATGGCTCTCCCCCAAAATACAGAAACCGGAATGAGCTTGATATCCATGTTTTGATCCGATTCAACGGCTGTAATCAGTTCTTCCAGCATCAGACTGTGTTTTTTCTGTTGCATGATCCAATCCGTCAGTGGGTTTTTTGACGCTATGCTGTAGACGGAATGATGTTTGTAACCGTGTATTGCAATTTTTTCCAGAGGGTGGGTGAGCCCCAGTTGATTGGCTACACGCTCAAGCACGAGTAATTCAGACAGTCCGCGTTCAGCCATGACATAGAGTATTGGTCGGTGATCCGATTCATCCATGGCCATGTCTTTCGGTAAGATATCAACTCTAACCCACAGAAATAATAGCTTTTCGAGTAGAAGATGGAGCCTGCGTTTGAAAGACATGGTTGTTATAAAAGTTATAGTGGTTTCGATGCTAGCGAAACTGAAGCCATAACTCAATGATCCTTGGTGGGCAGGCAGGATCAGAATGCGACCGTTGCAATACGTATCGAAAAGGTAATATCAGGTGCGTGCCCGGGAAATAGGTCTTCTGAAAAAAATATGTCCAGCTGCAGGCCGTCTAACAGATTGGGTAGGCGCAGGGCAAACTGTGCTTGAAAAGAATGATCAAATATATCTAGGTTACTCTTCTTGATAATTGGGGAATGATAGTCGCCCTGAATCAAGAATTGAATATCGGGATTCAGGATGTAACGCCAACCAAATTGCCCGAATGCATACTGATCGTTCAGTTGATTTTTCAACAATCCTCCTTGATGTGGAATGGCCAGTCCTGCTGTGCCGTAGAGATGGGATTTCTCATTGATCGATGAATTTAATGAGAGCCAGCCCGCAAGGTCTATGCCATCATTGGAAATAAAATCGTAAGAAGTCCCCAGGGGAATTTCTGCCGCGATCCAAAGTTGCAGGTTATCTTTAAGCTGATAACCAATTCCCAGCTGTAGATCTGATATTCCATTATCTGCGGTTTCAGAATCAACCAAGACCACACCGTCTTTTGCATAATACAGTTTTAACTGATTATTGACGGCCTTGTCACGCCCTGCCTGGGGTAAACCAAAAAAATCATGCCATCGTTCGATGGTTTGATCCATGAAACCACTACTATTGTCGATTAATGATGCATTTATATTAAAGTGCCAGAGTTCTTGCGTGTAATTTGCCTGCAAATCATAACGGGTATTCTCCACATCTACGATGGCCTGTTCGGCTCCAGTCTGTTCGACCTGGTAGGTATTAGTGATATACAGGGCATGTGAATATGACCAACCAGTCGATCCGATGTGTGGTGTTACGGGTAAAAAGTAGCCTTGTAAAAGCGGATTTTGACTGCGTGTAGGTAAACCTATGGATGATTCTGCCAGGACATGTGTAGAAATAACGATAAAAGTTATTACCATGATGAATAGTTGAAAAGGTTTGATTCCGTCCATGCAATCAAGTGTATCAGAGGTGCTTACTATTTCACGCCAATTGGCTAATATCTGCATAGATTGCCCTAGATAAATATTGCAGGTCGTTTGCCGTGAGTTCGATTTCTAAACCCCTACGTCCAGCACTGACAAAGATGGTGTCATAGTGCCATGCGGAGTTATCAATTATGGTAGGTAAGGATTTTTTTTGGGCGAGGGGACTGACGCCTCCCGGCATATAACCGGTTGCACGTTGTACTTCGCTTACCTCTGCCATGCTGGCTTTTTTGCTATTAAGTGACCTGGCGAGTTGTTTCAGGTTCAGTTTTTTATTAACCGGTACAAGAGCCGCCACGAGCGTCTTGTTTTCCAGGATAGCGATGAGCGTTTTAAAGACCTGTCCGGCTGGCACGGCCAATTTTTCTGCAGCTTCAAGTCCAAAAGAGACGTGATTAGGGTCATGGGCGTATTGGTGAACTTTAAAGTCAATCTTGGACCGTGTGAGAAGCTTGATGGCCGGTGTCATAAAAACGTTAATACACTTGGGGAAGTCCCATCATTATTATTCGTA
>JASJBW010000055.1 GCA_030066315.1 Gammaproteobacteria bacterium | reverse complement strand
GTTTTTGTCCCAGATGCATGCGGGCGATATCATCCGGAGTATTGACCAGAAAAAACAATGCAAAAGTCAGCAGATTAACTCCTATCAACAAGGGAATCGCGTATAGAATTCGCCGAATGATATAAGCGCCCATCAATTCTGCGCTCCCCTGACTTTCTTCAATTGACTTTCAGTCTCGCTACGTTTCCAGGTTCGCCAAGCCGGAATAATGCTCAAGATCAATAACACAATTAATAGCATCAGCGGCCACCATATCGGCTGATTCCATGCATTGCGTTTCTGTTGGCGCAGTTCATGATCGAGTCGTTTATACATCAGGGTGTTATGTGCCATGGCATTAGGTTTGGTATTGAAATACCAGTCATGATGCAGTGAAAAACTTTTGGGATAGAATCCCCACAACCATGGGCTATCATACCGAATTATCCTAATCATCTTGTTAATAACTTCTTGTCGCTCCGGCCCATTTTGCATATCTTTCATTTTTTCAAACAAGCGATCATATTCTGGATTACTATAGTTTGAAGCATTCTCACCTTGAGTTTCCACTTTACCGTTGGGACCATAAAGTAAAAACAAAAAGTTTTCTGGATCGGGGTAGTCCGCATTCCAACCCCATTGATACATTTGCACTGTACCCTGACTGACTTTACTTCGAAATCGGTTGTAATCAGTATTACGGATAACAAGTTGGATATTCAATTTATCAAATTGTTTTCGCCACCAGGCCAACCGAGCCTTACTATCGGGACCACTACCCGTGGTATCAAAATAAAGAATTAATGCTTGCCCGGTTTTGGGGTCAATGCCATTATTATAACCAGCCTCTGCCAATAATCGTTTTGCCTGCGCAATATCACGTCGCTGAAACTTACCATCTATTTGCTCGTAAACCTGATCATTGAATCCTGATTCATCCTCTACGTGACCAAAAATACCCGGTGGTATCGGGCTTTGACCAGGAACACCTCGTCCATTTAGAAAGATTGAAATGTATTCTTCATAATCCACCGCGATGGCTATAGCGCGGCGTAACTTGCTTGCCTTTTCAGAGTAACCACCAACGATGTCATCGAGCATATTGAAACCAAAATAATAGATAGAAGAGGATACGTTGGTCTTAAGACCAATACCCTTGTCTTTCATTTCATCGGTCAAATCAATTTCACCGCCTGCACCTATCTCGACCGCTTGATCAAAACTATCTGAACTCACACTGGAAGTATCGTAATATCCCTGTAAAAACTTATTCCAATAAGGAATAGATTCTTTTTCCAGGCTGAATACGATTTGATCAATAAATGGCATTAATTTACCGGCATCATTCAAAAGCCCGGCTTTACGATCTTCAGCCATACCCTCGGCCGGATAAATCATGCCGCGAAAATTTGGATTTCTCTGCAGAACCATTTGCTTATTGGGATTATTTACTGATAGTAAATAGGCCCCAGTACCCACCGGATACCAATCCAGGGTAATATTTTTTTCTATAAGATCTGGCTGCTGGAAAAACCGTTCAACTTCATAAGCCATCGGTGCAAAAAAAGGCATGCTCAACCAGTATTTGAATTGTGGATACAGTCCCTTAATGCGAATGCTGTAGCGATAACGATCAATCACCCGAACCCCGGGCAGGTCAAAGTCACGCAAATCCACCCACCCATCTTTGGGTAAAGTGTCATGGGTCTGTTTCAATTGAATAGACAACTCATCCAAACCGTCGATGTACTCTGACATCAACCCCAGTATGGGTGAGTGAAACTGGGGGTTAGCCAAGCGTTTAATCTGATAAACATAATCAGCCGCGGTCAATTCACGACTATCCACATGCTGGAAATCAGCTAATTCATAAACATCGTCCACATCACGTGCGTTTAAATTTAGATAACGCGGGTTGCCCAGTTCATCCTTGGCAAAGGCTGGGTGTGGCTGGTAACGAATCCCGGGTTGAATTTCAATGAGATACTCTGAACTCTGGATATCATCAGAATCTTCAGTCACGGGCTGACCATCACTATTAAAATATCGAATTTCCGGCATCGATACAGCGGTCAATGGTTCTAATTCATAGGGTCGTTTTAAATAATGGTACTGCAGCGGTGGCTCGTAGATTTGACCTATCAAGTCATATTCATCCGAGCTATAAGAACGTGCTGGGTCTAAATGTTTGGGCCTTCCGGAAAAAGCGGTGAACAAAATATTTCCGCTTTGCTTTGCGGAATAAGGATTATTCCACGGATCATCATTACAACCCGTTATTAAAATCAGCCAGACGGTGACTACCAGGTTAACTAGAAACTTCAAGAGTTACTTCGTGAGCGTATTATTAGATTGAGCTATCACTTTACCTGAGACGTTGAAAGAGATAAATAAATTATGAAACCAGGTTTTTTCTTTTTTACTGCTGTCGTACGCAAAAGGTAATTCCATCCTCGATTACGATTGCATCCAGGCAATGACATTGAGAAAATACCCATTTACAGAAAGAGAACAACGTCTATGGGTTTTTTAAGCGGAAAAAAAGCATTAATCGTTGGCATAGCCAGTAACCGGTCTATTGCCTATGGCATCGCCAAGGCCATGCATCGCGAGGGCGCTGAACTTGCCTTCAGTTACCCCAATGAAAAACTCCAACCCCGGGTAGAAAAGTTTGCGGCTGAATTTGGTTCGGATATCGTCCTGCCCTGCGATGTAGCTATCGATGACGATATCAACAACCTGTTTACCTCCTTGAATAAGACCTGGGACTCACTTGATGCCCTGGTACATTCTGTAGCTTTTGCTCCTCGAGAAGCCCTTGATGGTGATTACCTTGAAAATCTTGATCGTGAAGCTTTTCGCATTGCGCATGATATCAGTGCTTATAGTTTGTCCGCCATGGCCAAGGCGGCTCGGCCAATGATGCAAAATACCCAAGGCGCCATTATTACCATGAGCTATCTGGGCGCAGAACGCGCGCTGCCCAATTATAATGTCATGGGAGTAGCCAAAGCGTCGCTGGAAGCCAGTGTGCGTTACCTTGCTGCAGCTCTCGGACCGGAGGGCATTCGGGTAAATTCCATATCCGCCGGACCCATTAAAACCCTGGCAGCGTCTGGTATTGGCAGTTTTAAGAAAATCCTTGACGAAGTGGAGCACAATGCGCCATTGCGACGTAATGTCACAATTGAAGATGTAGGTAATACAGGAGCATTTTTATGTTCGGATTTAGCTGCGGGTATTACCGGGGAAAATATATACGTAGACTCTGGTTACAATATCGTCAGCATGGGAGTACTTGAGTAAATCAAGTCACAATACATCAAGTTAAAAGCCTTTCGCGAGAAAGGCTTTTTTATTGCAATTCTGCAACCGGTGTCCGTGAAATATCGGCTTTCGCAGTCAGACTTCTAATCAACGCCTGGTATTCGAAGTTGGCCAAAGCATCATTTAATACCTTAAAAGACTCCTCGCCTTCACTTTTCTCAGACGCTACCTCCACTTTGACATCGGAAAGTTCGATCAGCGTATAATCACCATCTGTCTCACTCAAACCCTCAAAAACTGCTTGACCATCAGGCTTGGCCATAGTGAAAGCAGCATTTAACACATCACGGTCCAAAGCCGAGCTGGTGCGCTGGATATAGCCCACTTCAACGACTGCGATGCCAGTCTCTTCGGCTATATTGTCCAGGCTTTTACCTTGTTGTTGTATGGCTTTCAGTAAATTCTTACCTTTCTCCATAGCCTGGGCACGGCCTTCCTTATTCTTAAGACTGGTTGCGATTTCTTCTCTAACAAGTTCAAGTGGTTTGCGTTCAGCGGGTTTGTGGCTATTCAAATGCATGATCACAATACGATTATCTTCCAGCTCCAGGGTTTCACTATTTCTATTCTGATTCAGAACATCATCAGAAAAAGCCACTTGGCGAATCTTGTTATCTTCCGCAATACCAGAACCCTGATTTCGGCTAAACCAGTCGCTAGTGTTTATCGTTAATCCTAACTGCTCTGCAGCCGGCAATAATGAATCGGGTTGCTCGTAGCCCAAATTCGCTAGATTTTCAGCCAAATCATAAATTTGACTTTCTGCCAGTTCTGTTCTGAGTTCTTCTTCGATTTCTGCTTTTGCCATGGCAAAACTTGGAGTGTCACCACCAGCAATTTCATGCAACTTGATCAGATGCCAACCAAACTGAGTCTTAACCGGTTCACTCACCTCATCAACCTGCAAATTAAATAATGCCGTTTCAAAGGGCTTGACCATCATCCCGCGTTCAACCTCACCGAGATCACCACCTTCTTCGGCAGAACCGGGATCGTCGGAAAACTCTTTTGCCAGTTTTGCGAAATCCTCACCCCCTTGTATACGTGACTTCAATGCAGAGATTTTATCTTTTGCTTCAATTTCCTGTTCTTGACTGGCATCACTGCTGACCGAGATTAATATATGGCTCGCAGTTCTATATTCGGGCGTCGTCAGCTGATCAGCAAACTGTTCATATCTTTGTAGAACCTGTTCTTCGTCAAGCTCAACGGCCTGTTTAACACTGTCTAGGCTCAGTTCGATGTAGTCTACTTTAACCCTGTCGGGTTCCATGAATAAGCTGGACTGCTGATTATAATAATCCGTAATTGCCTCGTCAGTCACAGCGACAGTCTCTGCAGCATTTTCAATGGTCAGAATACGTAATTGTCGAGCTTGGTTTTGCAATTCATTATAACGTTGAAGCTGAACAGGTACGCTGAAAGCTGTGCTATTAATTGCCTGGTTTAACTGTTGCATTTCAGTACTTTGGCGTAATTCCTGCTCAAATAAGGCAGGATTGTATCCTTGTGAAGCCAACTGGTCGCGATAGAGTTGCTGATTAAATACACCATTTTCCTGAAAGGCGGCCATCGCTTTTATATTCTCAAACAATTTAGCATCACCCACACGAAAACCCTGGTCTGCGATATGCTCAAGTAACACGCGCTCTTCGATGAGCTGAGTTAAGACCTGTTCTTTGAGGATAATTTCATCGCCAAAAGCGGCAGGCAAGCTACCACCAAAAACAGAATTAAGACGTTCACGATAGCGCGCATAGGCATAATCCAACTGACGCTGGGTTATTTCCTCGCCGTTAACAATGGCAGCCGGTTGTTGCTCGCCGCCACCAAGATAGGAATTGATACCCCATAGTGCAAAAGGAATACTGATAAGACCTATGATGAGGTAAGCAATCCAACCTGATGTTTTATCGCGAATGCTTTGTAACATGATGAGTCTTTAAAAACTGAGTTGAATGATAAATTGAAGCGAGTTCAATCAAAGGTGAAAATTAATAACAAAGCGTTCCTGATGGAACGCTTTGGTGTTTGGCGGAGTGGACGGGACTCGAACCCGCGACCCCCGGCGTGACAGGCCGGTATTCTAACCAACTGAACTACCACTCCTGATTGAAACTGGTGGGTGCTGCAGGGATCGAACCTGCGACCCTCGCCTTGTAAGGGCGATGCTCTCCCAGCTGAGCTAAGCACCCCGCGTTTCGAAGGCGCGCTAGTTTACAGCGTCTTTTAAGGCTTTACCAGCTTTAAATGCAGGTACATTTGAAGCTGCAATCTTGATAGTTTCACCAGTACGTGGATTACGTCCAGTACGTGCTTCACGTTTGCGAACAAGAAAAGTACCAAAGCCAACAACGGTGACTTGGTCCCCAGATTTCAACGCTTCAGTTACAGCCGCGATAACACCATCAACGGCACGAGCAGAGTCTGCTTTACTAAGATCTGCGGCACTAGCCACTGCTTCAACAAGTTCAGATTTATTCATTCGTTTTATCCATTAGTTAATTGAATTGATATTGCCTTTTTATATAGGGGCATTGATAGGAAAAAAAGAAATTTGCCAATCGATGCTAAGATTTTCATAACAGTGAAAACCTCAGCACCACCCTCCTAGAGACGCGAATTTATACCAATAGCGGCATGAAGGGTCAACCAAAAATCAAGGAAATTAACAAAAAGTTTGCACTTACCATGATCTGGTTGACATTGACCGAATTAATGTGCACGTAAGCCGGTTGATTTCTTCGATTTTGACTTGACTTTTGTATCTTCTACAGGTTCATCTGCCTCTATTTCCAAAGGCGTAGGCCGGTGAGCCAGGGCAATTTCAAGAACCTGATCGATCCACCTTACAGGAACAATCTTAATCTTGTTCTTGATATTCTCCGGAATATCATTCAAATCTTTTTCATTTTCCGCAGGGATAATGGCCGTAGTAATTCCACCACGATGAGCCGCCAGTAATTTTTCTTTCAAGCCACCAATAGGCAAAACTTCACCGCGCAGGGTAATCTCACCGGTCATGGCCACTTCGGCTTTTACCGGAATCTCAGTTAAAGCAGATACCAGTGCCGTACACATCGCTATACCTGCACTAGGGCCATCTTTTGGAGTAGCACCTTCAGGAACATGGATATGAATATCTTGTGTTTCATTAAAGTCAGGCTTAATTCCCAGAACGTTAGAACGACTTCTCACCACGGTAAGAGCAGCTTGGATGGATTCTTTCATCACGTCTCCAAGTTGACCGGTATAGTTGAATTTTCCTTTACCAGGCACTACCGCGGATTCAATGGTCAGTAATTCACCACCCACTTCAGTCCAGGCCAGACCGGTGACTTGACCCACCTGATCTTTATCTTCAGCAGAACCAAAGCGATAACGTTTCACACCAAGATATTTTTCTATATTTCGTGAAGTCACCGATACTTTTTTGCTGGTGGGCTTGAGCAGGATGTCCTTGACCACTTTGCGGCAAATCTTAGAAATTTCTCGCTCAAGTCCTCGCACGCCCGCTTCGCGGGTATAGCGTTGAATAATCTCTCTTACTGCACTTTCAGAAATAGAAATTTCCTTATCCTTCAGGCCATTCTCCTTGATTTGCTTAGGAATCAAGTACTTGGTCGCAATATTGAGTTTTTCATCCTCGGTATAACCGGGTATGCGGATGACCTCCATGCGATCCAACAAGGGTCCCGGGATATTCATAGAATTTGAGGTGGCCACAAACATAACATCGGACAGATCAAAATCGACTTCCATATAATGATCGTTAAACGTGTTGTTTTGTTCAGGATCAAGCACCTCAAGTAGTGCCGATGCCGGGTCACCACGAAAATCCATCGCCATCTTGTCGATTTCGTCTAATAGAAAGAGCGGATTTCTAACCTTAATCTTGGAAAGATTTTGGATGATCTTACCTGGCATTGAACCAATATACGTGCGGCGATGGCCACGAATTTCAGACTCATCGCGAACACCACCGAGCGACATGCGTATAAATTTACGATTCGTTGCACGAGCTATAGATCGACCCAGCGAGGTTTTACCAACACCGGGAGGCCCGACCAGACAAAGTATAGGTCCTTTCAGCTTCCTAACCCGCTGCTGAACGGCTAAATATTCGAGAATTCTTTCCTTAACCTTTTCCAGTCCGTAATGATCTTCCTCAAGCACATCTTCGGCAATGGACAGATCACGGCGAATCTTGGATTTCTTTTTCCAGGGCACACTCACGAGCCAATCAATGTAATTACGCACAACGGTAGCTTCCGCTGACATCGGCGACATCATCTTGAGCTTGTTCAATTCGTTATCAGCTTTCTCCCTGGCTTCCTTGGACATGCCGGATTGTTCAATCTTGTTTTGCAACTCTTCAACTTCGTTGGGGGCATCATCCATTTCACCCAGTTCCTTCTGAATGGCTTTCATTTGCTCATTCAGATAATACTCACGCTGGCTTTTTTCCATTTGTTGCTTTACACGACCTCTAATCCTTTTCTCGATGTGCATCAAATCGATTTCGCCCTCGATTTTACTCATGATATGTTCAAGGCGTTGTCGCGGTTCCTGAATCTCAAGAATCTCTTGCTTCTCATCTAGCTTTAAGGACATGTGAGCCGAAATGGTATCCGCCAAACGGCTGGGATCATCAATTCCGGATAAAGAAGTTAAAATCTCAGGAGGTACTTTTTTGTTCAGTTTGACATATTGATCAAACAGATTGAGTACAGAACGGACCAGAACTTCAGCTTCCTTTTCATCGATCGCGGTAGTTTTTTCCAGGTACTGGACTGAAGCGGAAAAATAGTCGTTGGTTTCAAGCAAGCTATCAACCACGACGCGCTCACCACCCTCTACCAGCACTTTGATGGTGCCATCAGGCAGTTTCAACATCTGTAGGATGGTTGACAGGGTACCGATGGAATAAAGGTCCTCCTGTTCGGGATCATCAACCTCGGCATTTTTCTGGGCTAATAACAAAATCTTTTTGTTATCTGCCATTGCGGCATCCAAAGCTTCGATGGATTTCTCACGGCCTACAAATAAGGGTATGACCATGTGGGGATATACCACAACGTCGCGCAATGGTAGAACGGGCACCAGTTGGGGACTATTTTCGCTTACAAGTGGGGTGTTTTCCGATTCAGACATATGCGCCTCTGGTTGTTCATGTGTCAGAACTAAATGGGTATCAACCTGGTAATTTCAACCCAACGAATATTCAATTTGATGACGCTTAAAGTTGCAACTAATCAGATGCTGCGCGTTGCATTTCTCCGCCTTCGTAAAGCACATAAGGCTGCGCATCACCCTCGATGACAGCGGCATCTATTACTACCTTGCTCACATTTTCCATTGCCGGCAAATCGTACATGATATCGAGGAGTGTATTTTCCAGAATAGTTCTGAGACCACGAGCACCCGTTTTTCTTTCCATCGCCTTTTTGGCAACCGCCGACAGCGAGTCCGGCCTGAATTCTATTTCACAGCCTTCGATTTCAAACATCTTCACATACTGTTTGGTAATGGCATTCTTGGGTTCGGTCAGAATCTTGATCAGTGCTTCTTCATCAAGCTCTTCCAGTGTGGTCACTACCGGCAACCGCCCGATGAACTCTGGAATCAAACCGTACTTGATTAAATCTTCCGGCTCAACATCAGCAATGACTTCACCGAACAAGCTGTCCTCATCCTTGGTTTTAACGTCCGCTGCAAATCCAATTCCTCCTTTTTCAGAACGATCTTTGATGACCTTATCAAGACCCGCGAATGCGCCACCACAGATAAATAAAATCTTACTGGTATCAACCTGCAGAAATTCCTGTTGTGGATGTTTACGTCCGCCCTGCGGAGGGACCGAAGCAATCGTACCTTCTATCAGTTTCAGCAAGGCTTGCTGGACACCCTCACCGGAGACATCACGGGTGATAGAAGGATTATCAGATTTGCGAGAAATCTTGTCGATTTCATCAATATAAACAATACCCGTCTGGGCCTTTTCAACATCATAATCACATTTTTGCAGTAATTTCTGAATGATGTTTTCGACATCTTCGCCCACGTAACCCGCTTCGGTCAGGGTAGTCGCATCAGCAATGGTGAAAGGCACATTAAGGAGTCGGGCTAAGGTTTCCGCTAGCAGGGTTTTACCTGAACCGGTAGGACCGATCAGCAAAATATTCGACTTGGAGAGCTCTATCTCATCCTTGATATGCCCTACTTCCAGGCGTTTATAGTGATTATAAACGGCTACGGATAGGACTTTCTTGGCGCGGGCCTGCCCAATGACATAATCATCCAGCACTTTGAAAATTTCATGGGGTATGGGCAGCTTGCTCTGCCCTGATTCATTTTGCTCTTGAATTTCCTCACGAATAATATCGTTACATAAGTCGACACATTCATCACAAATGAAAACCGAAGGACCAGCAATCAGTTTTTTTACTTCGTGCTGGCTTTTACCGCAAAATGAACAATACAACAGCTTTTCATCTTTGCTTTTCGACTTATCATCACTCATTGCTTAATCCACTGAATCTTAATCTGTAACACTGATAATATTAGACCATGCCTGCAAGTACAACCACAAAGCGCGTACCAGTTTTTTATCGATTATTCAGTAGAATCGGCACGAGAGCTCAAAACATTATCAATTAATCCGTATTCAACAGATTCTTCTGCACTCATAAAGTTGTCACGCTCGGTATCCTGCCCAATAATCTCTTCATCCTTACCCGTATGGTGAGACAGCAATTTGTTGAGCCTGGACCGAGTCGAAAGGATCTCCTTGGCATGAATTTCGAAGTCTGTGGCCTGGCCCTGGAATCCTCCTAGAGGCTGGTGAATCATAACCCTAGAATGGGGCAGCCCATAGCGCTTGCCTGGAGCACCACCCGCCAATAATACCGCTCCCATGCTGGCTGCCTGGCCTACGCACAGAGTACTCACATCGGGTTTAATAAATTGCATGGTGTCATAAATCGCTAATCCAGCAGTAACCACTCCACCCGGGCTATTGATATAGATCGAGATATCCTTGTCAGGATTTTCAGATTCGAGAAACAGAAGCTGTGCGACTATCAGATTTGCCATATGATCTTCGATCTGACCCACGACAAAAATAACCCGCTCTTTTAATAATCGAGAGTAAATATCATAGGCCCTTTCACCGCGGGCTGATTGCTCTACGACCATGGGCACCAGATTGGCCTGTGGATTAAATGGGGTATTCATGTCTGTGCCTTTAAAGCGACCTTTCATTCAAGTTTCTCCTAAGACTGTCTTTAAACTCTATTCTTGGCCTGGGTTCGGATTGTTCATCAAATCTTCAAACGAAGTAGACTTCTCCTCAACCTTGGCTTTGCTTAATATATGATCGACGACTTGATCTTCCAAGACCATACCTTCTAAACTCGCCCTGGCCTCATTGTTTTTAGTATAGTAATCAACTACTTG
>JASJBW010000001.1 GCA_030066315.1 Gammaproteobacteria bacterium | reverse complement strand
TGAAAAAGAAAGTCACGTGAGGATATTTTTCAGTTTCCGCACAATGTAACTGGCGATATCCCGCCTGACTAATGATACTGCCCAATGTCAGCTTCGGACGCTCGGGTGGAAATGCGATAGGAGATAAAAACTCAGGGTCATACTGCGTCATGCAGGTTACCGTAATAGGCTCAAAGTCACCCCGATCAAAACAGCTGAATTCACCATGACTTAATGCAGCCGTCAGCTGCCTGGAACGATCATTACGGAAATTAAAGAAGATCAATTCATCTTCTTTTTCGATAGGAATAAAATCCGGTAAGATCGTTGGTTTGATAAATTCATCCGTTTCACCGGCTTCATAAGCATCCTGAATAGCCAGAGTAATATTCTTGGCTTTATTGCCTTCACCTTTTACCAGTGCATCCCATGCCAATTGCGTCCGGGACCAACGACGATCTCTATCCATCGCATAATAACGACCGGAAACCGTACCAATAATCCCGCCATATTCATCCAGGGCCAGTTCGATATCGGGCATAAAATCAATGGCGGATTTTGGTGGCGTATCACGCCCGTCAGTGATGATATGTAACTGGGCCAGCACGTCATGCCTTGAACATAATTTGATCAACGCAATGAGGTGATTAATGTGACTGTGCACACCTCCATCCGAAACGAGCCCAATCAGGTGCAACGGACGATCATACTTTTTAGCGTCTTTAATTGCCCCCATGAACGCCGGATTGGAAAAAAAACTTTCATCTTCAATGGAATCATCAATTCGAATCAGATCCTGCTTGACTATTGAACCACAACCAATGGTCATATGCCCCACTTCAGAATTACCCATTTGCCCAACCGGCAGTCCGACACCGATACCAGAAGCTTCCAGAGCAGTATGAGGATAAGAGGAAAAATAACGGTCAAAATTTGGCGTATCAGCCTCGATGACAGCATTATTGACCTTGCTCGGATTCATACCGAATCCGTCAAGTATGATAAGCAAAGTAGGTCTGCGCGGGACAGATCTCGCTTCGGGCATTGAAATTCCTATATGAGACTGATTAATAAGGGATTAACAGTATACAATAAAGTCCTTATATAGGCACTACCCTCAAAATATTTAAAGTAATGAAAAAAGCCTGAGGATTTGGCTCAGGCGAGATTCAGTTACATTGATGGTTAAACCTTGAAGTGACCAATCAAGCGCTGTAACTGTTCACTTAATTGATTGACCTTTTGACTGGCATTGGCCATTTTTTCTGCACTGTTAGTGGTTTGTCCTGCCAATTGATTGATGGCCGAAATATTTTGATTGATTTGACTCGCTGAATGTCCTTGCTGATCCGTTGATACGGCAATTTCGCGGTTCATATTAAGCATACTTTGAATGACCGCTGATATTTCGTCCAGCGAATCCCCCGCCTCCCTTGATAGCTGCAAACCCGCTTCCGCCTTTTGCTTGCCTCCGTTCATCACAGTAACTGCTTGCTGGGAACCATCCTGCAAACGTTGAATCATTTTTTGAATCTCTTCCGTAGAGGCCTGTGTTCTGGAGGCCAGTGTCCTGACTTCATCAGCAACGACAGCAAAACCACGACCCTGTTCACCTGCGCGAGCCGCTTCAATTGCCGCATTCAAAGCCAATAGATTCGTCTGTTCAGCAATACCCCGGATAACATCGAGCACACTACTGATGTTAACCACATCATTTTCCAACTCATTAATAACATCGGAAGCCTTATCAACATCGTTGGCCAACTCATCACTAGATTTGAATGATTGTTGCACAATCTCGTTACCCTCATTGGCATGCTGACTGGTTTTCTCTGCCAACTCTGCGGCTTGTGCTGTATGCTCTGCTACTGTTTTGATCTTAAGCGACATAGAATCAATCGCCGTGGTAATTTGGTTGATCTGTTCACTTTGTGTGCTGATATCGGATTTAGTATCACCCACTGCCTGGGCCATATGACCTGATTCTGCAATCAGTTCGGCACTACTTTTAGAGACCTCTCTCATCAGGGTCTGGAGCTTATCGGAAAACTGGTTGAAGGCATCTGCAAGTTGCCCAAATTCATCCTTATTTTTAACCGCTAAGCGACGGGTTAAATCGCCCTCTCCTTGCGCAACATCTTCCAGGGCTGCCACGGTCTGATTGAGTGGACGCGTGACCATACGGATAATAGTAAAGGCTACCAGGACACCAAAAACCAATCCCAGACTGGTTAGTATCAACTGAGCCTTCATACCCGTTTCAACATCGGTCAGTAAATCCTGACTACTTTGTTGCATAAGCGTCGACTTATCATAGACCAAAGTATCGATCTGATCTTCCAGGGCAGCCAACAACGGCAGTATTTCGGAGTCGAGTAAATGCACATCCAGGCGACGTTGTGGACCTTCATTAATTTCTATCAATACGGGGAGGTGTTTTTTGTATAGGCCCAAAATATTTTGTACGGTTTCAACACCTTCTTCCTGCTCAAAATTATAAAAATCCTGATATTGATCAAATTTTTCCACCAACATGACGACGACCTCAAAACTGCTTTCCAGGTTTTCCCGAGTGGAAGCCGTTGGCTGATTTAAATAAATTCGCAAATCTGACATCAGTTTCTGAAAATTGTATCGGGTTTCATGCATCAAATTTAACCACTGATTTCGCTCGCTGCTGACTTCTTCCTCATCTTCAGAACTGATCATCGCGGATATTGATCCCAACAAGGTGATAAAATTAGGATTCAAATGTTCGGCGGCATAAGCCAAAGCAGTCTCATTTTCCAGGTTATTTTTCGCCAGGCCCAACATCCTTTTTTCATAACCCTGGAAGGTCACCAAAGCATTTTTCATAGCCTCAATCTCTATCGCAAGATCAGGGGATATCTGAACCGTTTCCATGGCTTCCATCTGCGCAAGCATATCCGAAGCCTGCCACAGATCATTCTGGTAGTTCTGACGTTGTTTATCGTTTTTGGTTAATAAGTAATTACTTAATGCGCCAGCGGCTTGGGCCAGGTAACCATTAAATTGATGGGCGGCAAGAACCAGGGGTTGGGATTGCTCAATGACGGAATGGACGGTAGTCTGAGTTGATCTCAGATGCATTACGGAAATAGTCGCATTGATAACTAAAAGTATTAATAAGAGCGAAAACCCAATCCAGATTTTATGTTTTATCAATAACGCAGGTATTTTGAAACTTCTCATGATAGATATCGCTTTTTGATGATATCTGCATGTATCGGCTTGGCGGGTAAAAACTTAAGGGTTTGATAACAACCTTTTACTCTATTTGCCGAGTTGAGGGGATTGATACGTTAATGAGCCCCAAGCGTAGGCTTCAGTGCTTGTAGCCAGTAACTATAGCAATATAGAATCTTAGACCTTGATATCGATTAAAGTACCGATTCGTTCACTGGCTGCTTCGAGTGAACGAGCATTGGCCTGCATACTGTTAATGATATCGAGTTGCTCAACCAATGCACGATCCTGGGTCGAGCTGTCACGGCCAGCAGTCGCCTCAATGCGCGAAACTTCCGCAACGTTTCGTTCCAGACGTTGAGTCTGGGTTTGCAGACCTGTATAAGCACTGGTGATCGAAGAAGGAAAATTCATTTTTCATTAAACAGTTGATTTAAAAAGAGTTTAACAGAAAAAGCTGGATATCACCTCAATTTCACTAAAAACCTGTGATAACCCGCACAAAAATTAGATAAACGGCTTAATATTTACCCTTTTATTCAATTTTATTGGGATTGATGGTTTGCGCTAGCTTTGTAAAATGAATCTAAAAGGCATTTAAATTGAACGCGGAAGAAGCTTCCCGGTTTTTTTGTTGATACTCAAGGAATTCCTGTTGTAATGCTGTAAAGGCCTCCGGATGTGCATAAATCAGTCGTGTTCGATACTGATCCCAGTCTGTCAAAAGAGAAATGTTAATACCATTCTGGCTCCAGAGATACTCAAAATCAGATAGGAAGCGCCCCTTACGCTCGCGATAACGCCCATACTTTTCTCTCAGTTTATTGAGTAATAGGGATTGCTGAAGACCCATAAATTCGTATTCAGCAAATGCAAACCGGTCGTCTTTTTTGACAAAACCGAGGTAAAGCCGTTTGGAACCTGGCAACAGATTTTGGCTGGAATAACTGTCAAAAAATTGATCCTCGCCCGCCTCCGAAATCAATTCAACTCCCGTAGCCTTGAGGGCCTGCCTGAAGGCATCTTTGCGCGTATTGATCACGTCTATACCCAATAATTCAAACGCAACGGCGCTGTTGATAGGAAGTAACATCAAAAGTGTGACCGTCAGTCTTATGGGCTTGAATCTGTTCATGCCGAATACTATCGGCAGAATGATAGAAAAATGCAGTTATTCTGGAATAACCGCTGGATTAAACATCCATCAGGCTAGGAGGAGAATGGGGCTTTATTTTTTTTCCTTGGAGTCATCGGCAGTGGGTTGTTCAGCGGTATCTTCCTCATCGTCATCGTCGTAGTAATACTCCTCTTCCTCGATACGATTCATTTCAGCTTCCATTTCTTCATCCGTTAAGGGTTCGTAATCCGCATGGCCACTATCATTGGCATCCAGTGCGGGATCATCAACCACATCAAACTCATCTCCGTAAACCGTACTAGTAGCAGCGGCCTGTTCTTGTTCAGCGGCCATGGCCGCTTCCTCTTCTGCTTCCTTTTTGAGTTTATCCGCAAAAATGTAACTCGATGCAATCACACCGGCTTCGAATAACAACCACATCGGAACTGCCAACAAAACCTGGGAAATAATATCGGGCGGTGTCAATAACATGCCAATCACAAAAGCCCCAACGATTACAAAAGGGCGTTTCTCAGCTAATTTGGCTGGTGTAGTCATCCCCATGGCTACCAAAATGATGGTGGCAATCGGTACTTCAAAAGCAATGCCAAAACCAAAAAACAGGGAAATGACGAAATCAAGATAACGTCCGATATCCGTGGAAATACTGACCATTTCAGGACCCACCGAGGTAAAAAAACCAAATACCAGGGGAAAAACCACGTAAAAGGCAAAAGCCATGCCGCAATAAAACAATATAATACTGGAGGCGAGTAGCGGACCGGCCAGGCGTTTTTCATGCTTGTACAGACCCGGGGCTACAAATGCCCAGATTTGGTAAAGGATATAAGGCATCCCGAGAAATATCGACAGCATCAGAACCAGTTTGAAGGGTGTCAGGAAAGGTGAAGCGACATCAATCGCTATCATCTGTGACCCTTCCGGCAGATGTTGGGTTAATGGCCCGGCCAGATAAGTATAAATATCGTTGGCCCAATAAAATAGGCACAGGAATATGAATAAAATGGCCAAGACGATACGTAACAAGCGGTCACGCAATTCAATCAAATGCGACATCAAACCCATTGAGGAAGATTCGCTTTTCTCCTCCGGTTGTTGCTCGGTCTCAGCCATTAAGGAAGATATTCATTGACGTTGGGTTTATCTTTTTCGGCGCCATCTTCCTTGTCTTTATCCGATTGGGCATGGCTTTCATCTGACATGACCTCTTCGCCGGTATCACGAATGGTTTTTTCTATCGATTCCAGATCAATATCCTTGCGAGTTTCGTTGACTACATTACGCAAGGATTGCAACTCATCCTTCTGTTGTTCAAGCATTTTCTGTAATTCGTCGGTACGAAATTCACGTTCCACATCAGCACGCACATTGGTCACGAAACGACGAATGCGTGCAAAGTAGGTGCCGGCTTTTCTAGCTACCGAGGGTAATCGCTCTGGTCCGATGACCAGTAATGCCACGATGCCGATAACCAGCATCTCGGCAAAGCCAAAATCGAACATGATGGATTAAACTTTATCCTTGTCCTCGCTGACCTTTCCCTCGATCACATTACCGCTGTCTTTTCCTGCTTTAGCGGCATTATCGTCCTCTTCCTTGACAGACTTTTTAAAACTGCGAATCGCACCGCCCAGATCAGACCCCACGTTGCGCAATTTTTTAGTTCCAAATAACAGCACCACAATGGCCAGAATCAACAACAGCGACCAGATACTAATTCCTCCAAAACCCATATTTCACCTCTTAAGATTGTTTCCTGGATGCCTTTTCTTCATGCCCTGACAGGCCAAATCGGCGATCCAGTTCTTGTAAAACCTGCTCGACTGATAATTCCTTGTGCGCCAGTAACACCAGGCTATGGAACCACAGGTCGGCCATTTCATAAATTATTTGCTCATCATCCCCGTTTTTTCCAGCAATGATGGTTTCAGCGGATTCCTCTCCAATTTTTTTCAGGATTGCATCCGAACCCTTTTGATACAAGCTCGCCACATAGGATGCATCGGCATCAGCCTGTTTACGTGCTTCAAGCACATCCATCAAACGTATAAGTATATCATTACTCATGCTCTTGTCTTCATTGATAAATTTCGGTGGGATCCTTGAGGATGGCTTCATCCTCTTGCCATTCACCATTGCTTAACACCCGAAAAAAACACCGTTTTCTTCCGGTGTGACAGGCAATGCCACCGATTTGTTTAACCTGCAATAGAACCACATCAGCATCACAGTCAATTCTGATTTCCTGGACTTCCTGTACATGACCCGATTCCTCTCCTTTGAACCAGAGTTTTTGCCTGGATCTTGACCAGTAAACTGCCTGCTGTTTTTCCATGGTTAACTGCAGTGCGTCTCGGTTCATCCACGCCATCATGAGTATTTCGTGACTGTCTGCATCTTGTGCAATCGCAGGTACCAAGCCCTGCTCATCCCATTTGAGCATATCGAGCACGGCCGAGTTCATTCTCGCACCTCGATGCCACAGCTTTTCATATGGGCTTTCACTTCACTGATCCGGTATTCTCCAAAATGAAAAATACTGGCTGCCAATACCGCATCGGCTTTGCCTTCCAATACCCCATCAGCCATGTGCTGAAGCGTTCCCACACCGCCCGAAGCAATGACCGGAATCTTCACAGCCTCTGAGACAGCGCGCGTCAATTCATTATCAAAACCCTGCTTGGTACCGTCACGGTCCATACTGGTTAAGAGAATTTCGCCGGCTCCATATTCATCCATACGCTGTACCCATTCCAGTGCATCGATACCGGTTCGCTTGCGGCCTCCATGGGTAAAGATCTCCCAGCGATTAGGTTCTTCGGGCTGGCTAACCCTTTTGGCATCCACTGCCACTACAATACATTGGGAACCAAATTTATCAGCGGCCTGTTTTACAAAATCCGGGTTAAAAACGGCTGCCGTATTAATGCCCACTTTGTCGGCTCCGGCGTTAAGCATTTTTCGCACATCGGCGATTTCACGTATACCCCCACCGACAGTCAAAGGTATAAATACCTCACTCGCCACATCCTCTACCACGTGAACCATCGTATCCCTGTTATCAGAGCTGGCCGTAATATCCAGAAAAGTCAGTTCATCGGCACCTTCAAGATTATAACGACGAGCATTTTCTACCGGATCCCCAGCATCGCGTATCTCAACGAACTTAACACCCTTGACCACACGACCATTATCGACATCCAAGCATGGGATAATACGTTTGGCTAATCCCATCTTTTTTTCTCATCACTAGTGACCATCTATAAACGCCTGTGCTTCAGTTAAACTGATAGTCCCTTCATACAACGCCCGTCCAATGATGACACCATCGATACCAGCCTCCTTAACACTATTCAATTGCTTGATATCATCGATATTCGTCACTCCCCCCGAGGCAATCACCGGTATGGAAATCGCTTCAGCAAGATGTTGAGTTGCGACCACATTGACACCCTGCATCATGCCGTCACGACTAATATCGGTATACACAATGGCGGATACGCCCTGGTCTTCGAATCTCTGTGCCAGATGCTCCGCCGATGTATCGGAGGATTCTGCCCACCCCTGCACCGCTACCAAGCCATTTTTGGCATCTATCCCCACAATCACATGACCGGGAAATTCAGCGCACAACTCAGTGACAAACTCAGGATTTCTAACGGCTTGAGTACCGATAATGACAAACTCTACGCCGGCTGCAAGATAGGCCTCCACCGTTTCTACATTTCGAATACCCCCACCAATTTGAATGGGCAGATCGGGGAAAGCGGCTGAGATATTTTCAATCACATCAGCATTGACTGGCTCACCCACAAAAGCTCCATCCAGGTCGACCAGGTGTAATCGATGCGCTCCCTGCTTGACCCACTGGCCAGCCATCGCCACCGGATCATCTGAAAAGACGGTCGTATCTTCCATCTTGCCTTGACGTAATCGAACACATTGGCCCTGTTTTATGTCAATTGCAGGTATGAGTATCATGATTGGCCGTCCCACTGAACAAAATTAGTTAATAGTTGTAATCCCGCGTCTGCACTTTTCTCCGGATGACATTGCATTGCAAATACATTGTCTTTGGCGATTGCACAGGTAAAGGATTTACCATAATGGCAATGACCGGTTTCCAGGTCTGCCGTCTCGGTTTCAAGGTAGTAGCTATGCACAAAATAAAATCGACTGTTATCTTTGATACCCCGCCACAAGGGATGAGGACGGGTTTGTTGAACCTGGTTCCAGCCCATGTGTGGGACTTTCAATTTTTCTCCCTTTGTATTGACCAAATGGTCACCGAAATATTTCACTTCACCAGGAAACAATGACAAACAATCAGTCCCTCCATTTTCTTCACTGGCGTGAACCAACACTTGCATGCCCATGCAGATCCCCAGGAATGGCTTATTTCTGGCCACATTGATAATAGTGTCGCGTAATTCATAATCGTCAATTGCACGCATACAATCCCTGGCAGCTCCCTGCCCTGGAAAAACTACTTTATCAGCAGCAGCTACTTCCTTTTGCGCGGAAGTTAGAATCACGCGCTGATTGTTACTAACGACGTGTTCCAGTGCTTTGGTGACAGAGCGCAAATTACCCATACCATAATCGATAACGGCAATGGTTTGCATTAAGAATCCTGCATAAGGTCAATCATGGGTGAATTTAACTAGAGGCTACCCTTAGTTGAAGGAATGATGCCAGACATACGTTCATCAAAACTGATCGCCATTCTCACCGCCCGACCAAAAGCTTTAAAAATGGTCTCAGCGATATGGTGTGCATTTTGCCCGCTGATGTTATCGATATGCACAGTTGCAAGCGCATGGTTGACAAAACCTTGAAAGAATTCATGGATGAGATCGACGTCAAAAGCGCCAATACGCGCGCGCGGGTACTGCACCCGATATTCAATGCCGGGGCGACCGGAAAAATCAATCACTACCCGTGAAAGCGCTTCATCCAGTGGTACATAAGCAAAACCATAACGTTGAATACCTTTTTTATCTGCCAACGCCTGGATAAATGCCTGACCCAGGGTAATCCCGATGTCTTCAGCGGTATGATGGTCATCGATGTGCAAGTCGCCTTTGGCGCTGATATCCAGATCGATGAGCCCGTGACGTGCGATCTGGTCCAACATGTGCTCCAGGAATGGAATGCCTGTGGAAAAGCTGGATTTTCCCTCACCATCCAGGTTAATAGTAACCGTGATCTGGGTTTCCAGGGTATCTCTTGTAACCGTCGCTATACGTTGTGACATGGAATTAATGAGTACTAAATTCGGATGCAGATAATATAGCCCCGGGCATTAAAAATATACCCCAAACCACGGTATCATTTTAATTTTTCTAACCAGTTCGCTACCGTTTCAACCAAGATGTCACCTTTATCGGTAAAATAATGATTGGCACCATCAACCTTAATCTGTTCAGACAGTGAACTACCGTCCTCCTGCATTTGCGCTCTCAGGGCCGCCAAGCGATGTACGGCCGGGTAATCATCACCGCCATAAATATCCAGTACAGGTTTTTTCATTTGATCCAGCGGCAAGGGTTGTCGCATAGGTTGTTTGTAATCCGTGGCGCCCATCCCAATACCTACAAACGCATCG
Source organism: Gammaproteobacteria bacterium (assembly GCA_030066315.1). Taxonomy (GTDB): domain Bacteria; phylum Pseudomonadota; class Gammaproteobacteria; genus JACNJF01. The sequence continues at coordinate 41,357 of JASJBW010000001.1, read as the reverse complement.
AAACGTCCTTCTCCTTTTTCACGTACGTAATGCATGGCCATATGCACTCCGCAACTATGCGCAATGAGAATAATTTTTTGATTACCCTGTTTCAACAAATAATCAATAGCGGCTTCAATTCGAGGAATTGCTTCACCAAAAATTGGAACGTAATCATAATATTTCGCTGTTTTTTCCAACACGGGCAACTGGATGGAAAGTGTGTTCCAACCATGTTCTATCAGTCCGACTCTCAAAGGATTAATCGTATCCGCCCAATCGGGATGAAAGCCGCGACCATGGAGCACCAATACCGCACCCCTGGCCTCTTCAGCTTCAGTATAAATACTAAAAAACTCCAGGTCTTCGGCACTGAGCATCTCAACCTCACCATCCAAGATGGTATCAGCAACTTCATCCATCATGCGCTGCTCACGTGCAAGATCTGAGGCCTGCACCATTCCTGACACGATGAGCATCATCATTATCTTCAGACTAAAATTCAGCATAACTTCCTCTCTAATTCAAAATAAAGGTGACGGGACCATCATTTTGTAGGTGTACTTGCATATCCGCACCAAACGTTCCAGTAGCCACCTCCTGGTAATCATTGCGAGCTTGATCACATAAATAATCAAACAATTCTTGCCCTAGCTGCGGTGCAGCAGCGCTCGTGAAACTCGGTCGCCTGCCGCGTGTGGTATCTGCAGTAAGGGTAAACTGGGGCACCAACAACAATCCACCTTCAATATCTAGCAACGAAAGGTTCATTTTTTCATCTTGATCAGCAAAAATTCGATAGGCCAGCAGACGATCCAACTGCCGTTTTACCGTAACTTTATTATCCGAGGGTTCAAATCCAACAAACACCAGCAATCCCTGGCCTATTTGACCCACGATCGAGTGATTAATTTCAACTCGAGCTTCGCGTACTCTTTGCAATAAAGCAATCACGAAAGTATTCGTAACATGGCATTGGTACTGTCTACCAGCGCCTGAGTAATTCCACTCTCGGATACCGCATGACCCGCATCAGGAATAATCTTCAATTGGCTTTCTGGCCACAGGGCATGTAATTCAAAAGATTGATCTATTGGACAGATGACATCATATCGGCCATGCACAATGAAACCCGGGATATGTTTAATTTTATAGACATTCTGTAACAGCTGATTTTCTGTGAAGAAGCACTGATTAACAAAATAGTGGCATTCTATACGGGCGATACTGAGGGCAATATGGGGATCCGCAAAATAATCCAGGACAGCATGATTAGGCCTTAAGGTGGCTGTACTACCCTCCCAGATTGACCAAGCCTTGGCAGCAGCCATACGCTCCAATTCATTTTCACTGGTTAATCGCCCATAATAAGCGGTAACCAGGTTATCCCTTTCCGCTTCAGGAATGGGATGGATAAAGGCTTTCCAGGCTTCAGGAAATAGTCGAGAAGTCCCTTTTTGGTAGAACCAGTGAATGTCTTGCGCTCGGCATAAGAATACGCCTCTGAGGATCAGACCCAGCACCCGTTCCGGGTGATCTTCAGCATAAGCCAAAGCCAGGGTGGAACCCCAGGACCCCCCAAACAACACCCAGGCATCAATATCCAGGTGCTGACGTATTTTTTCCATATCCGCAATGAGGTCCTGGGTTGTATTCTGTTCTAGACTGGCATGAGGCCGGGATTTACCGCTGCCGCGTTGATCAAATAGAATAATGCGGTATTTTTCAGGATCAAAATAACGCCGGTGGGCCGGTTCACAACTGGCACCCGGGCCACCGTGAATAAAAACGATGGGGATACCCTCAGGATTTCCACATTCTTCAACATAGAGTTCATGCAAGTCGGACACTCTGAAATGGAATTGACTATCGGGATTAATAGCGGGAAAAAGCATGTTTATATTCCGTGTAGGATTATTCTTACATTTTTTTGAGACTTATGATGACATTAACATCGGGCATTGGCACTTTAAACCCTATCTTGCTCATGTGATCATACTACCACGTTCTAAGGATAGAGCCGAAAAAGGAAATGAACCGCTTAAGCAGGGTTGCTTTATCAGGAAGGCACTATCTCAAGGATGTATTTTAAGTCAATCACGGGCCAGGACGCTCATCAAAGCCTCAATCATGGATTGATTGAGGCTTTTTTTTTACGCACTTAAAAGTCATACTTCCAAAAACAAATTTCCACAACTTTACATCCTTTCGCATGCCTGGACTGTCCTGATCCATGTTTATCAAGCCACCCAAAAAACTCTTGCGTCCTGTCGGCAAGGCTATTGCCGAGTTTGACATGATAAAGGCGAATGACCGACTGTTGGTCGCTGTCAGTGGTGGCAAGGATTCCCTATCCCTTTTGCACATACTGTACCATTTTCAGCAACATGCACCGATAGCATTTAAACTGGGCGCAGTGACTATCGATCCACAAAGCGATGACTTTGATCCCTCACCCTTAAAGGCCTATTTAAAACATTTGGGTATCGAATATTTTTACGTGAGTGAACCCGTGGTACATCTGGCTCAGAAGCATATGAAAAAGGATTCTTTTTGTGCCTTTTGTTCACGCATGCGAAGAGGCCTGATCTATAAAACAGCACGGCAGCACGACTATAATGTCATTGCGCTAGGACAGCATCTCGATGATCTGGCAGAAAGTTTCCTGATGTCCGCCTTCCACGGTGGCCATTTAAAAACCATGAAAGCCCATTATGTCAATGATGAAGGAGATCTGAGAATCATTCGACCCCTGGTTTTTGCACGCGAGCGGCAGCTCATGGATTTCGCCATTACCGCAAAATTACCCGTCATCACGGATAATTGCCCAGCTTGTTTTGCCCAGCCCACACAGAGGGTGCAAATGAAAAACCTACTCGCGACCCAGGAAAGTGATTATCCGCATACCTTTAAGACATTGATTTCAACATTAAAACCCTTGATGCGTGGAGAGGATCTTAATGGTTAGGCACGCCGAAAAAACTTTAAATTATTTACGCCAGAACCCGGGGGTGAACAGCACCAAAAGCGTAAAAATCTCCAGGCGTCCAAGCAGCATGGCGAGGCATAAGACCCACTTGGCAAAGTCATTGATCGAAGCAAAATTCTGCCCCACCTGATCCAGGCCAGGCCCAAGGTTATTTAAACAGGCCGCCACGGCCGAAAACGCAGTATCCTGGTTTAATCCGGATGCCATCAATACCAGGATCATTAAAGCCGAAATCGCAAAATATGCGGCAAAAAAACCCCAAACAGCTTCAATGACATTGTCCGGCACCGGTTTCTTACCAATTTTAACGGTAAACTGTCCAGAAGGATGCACCAGACGGCGCAATTCCCGGGCCCCCTGTTTAAACAGTAACAATATCCTGATGACCTTGATACCACCTCCAGTAGAGCCTGCACAGCCCCCCATAAAACTGATATACAACAGTAAAACCGGCAGAAATCCCGGCCAGGTGTAATATTCCTGGGTGGTAAAACCGGTCGTAGTGCCAATGGATACCACCTGAAACAAGCCCTCGATAATACCTTCCGATGTAGACTCAAAGGTCTTGGTAAACAATAGATAGGAAATGGTTACGACACTGACACTGAACAAGACCATCAAATAGGTTTTGAACTCTGTATCATGGAGATAAGGTGTGAGCCTTTTATGACGCCAGGAAGCAAAATGTAAGGCAAAGTTCGCTCCTGACAACAACATAAAAATAATGGCTATCAGCTCAATACCAGGGTTCTGAAAATACCCCATGCTGGCATCATGTGTCGAGAATCCACCGATAGCAACTGTAGAAAAGGCATGCGAAATTGCATCAAAAGTATTCATTCCTGCCAGCCAGTAGGCAAGCCCACAACTGATGGTCAGGCCCAGATAAATGTACCAAAGTGCTTTGGCTGTTTCAGTGATGCGCGGTGTCAGCTTGGTATCTTTAACAGGCCCTGGAGTTTCAGCACGATATAGCTGCATACCCCCTATACCCAGCATGGGTAACACGGCCACGGCTAAGACAATAATACCCATCCCCCCCAGCCATTGCTGTTGCTGACGATAAAACAAAATGGAATGTGGCAGGTTATCCAATCCTACGATCACGGTGGCACCGGTTGTTGTCAATCCGGAAATTGCCTCAAACACTGCATCGGTTACCGATATATTATTGATACCAGAAAGGTAAAGGGGGATACCACCCGCACTCCCCAGAACAAACCAGAACATGACCACAACCATGAAGCCATCTCGTAATCTTAAGTCATTTGAGTAATTTCTTAAGGGCAAAAACAACAACATGCCACTGACCAGAATGATTGCAAATGACTCCAAGAATGGCAGGCTATAATTCTCTTGATAGATTAGGTCTACCAAGACTGGTGGTAACATGGTGATACTAAACACCATCAGTAAAAGGCCAAGTATCCTCAGTATTACCAGGTATTGCATTACTTGAAAGGTTCCCGATTTTTATATGTAGGTAAAGGCGACCTGAAACAACTTTTCAACATCCCCGATATCTCGTTTATCAGTCAAAAACAGTATAACGTGATCTTCTGATTCAACAACCGTATCATGATGAGCAATGATCACATCATCGCCCCTGACTATGGCACCTATTGTTGTACCCTTGGGTAATTTTAGCTCATCTATGCGTCGTCCTACCACTTTTGAGGAGGTGCGATCTCCATGAGCAATAGCCTCAATGGCTTCAGCTGATCCTCTACGTAAAGCATGGACAGCGACGACATCACCTCGACGTATATGAGCCAGCATTGCACCTATCGTCACCTGGTGGGGAGATAACGCAATATCAATCATGCCACTTTCCACCAGGTCAACGTAAGCAGGACGATTGATCAGAGACATCACTTTTCTCGCGCCCAGGCGTTTCGCCAGCATTGCCGATAATATATTGGCCTCATCATCATTGGTAAGGGCACAAAATACGTCCATGGCTTCGATATTTTCTTCCAGCAACAAATCGGGGTCTGCAGCATCACCATGCAAAACGATTGAAGAATGTAAAACACCCGATAAATATTTGGCTCGCTTCTTATCAGTTTCAATAACCTTAACCTGAACATGCCGCTCCAGTAACGAAGCCAATTGGCCACCAATGTTACCGCCACCCGCCAGCATCACGCGTTTAATGGGTTTATCGAGCTTACGCATTTCTGCGATTACGGTAGGTATATGTTTGCGCGCGGCAACGAAAAACACCTCGTCATCAACCTCAATGACCTGCTCAGCGGATGGTAATATGGATTGGCCCTGACGAAAAATTGCCGCCACCCGCATATCCACACCGGGGATATGTTTACGTATCGTTTTCAACGCATGGCCGACCAAGGGACCATTATCATAAGCTTTGACCGCCACCAGCTGAACCTTACCCCCTGCGAAATCAAGTACCTGTAGAGCACTCGGATGTTCAATAAGGTGATGAATATATTCCGTAACCAGATTTTCCGGGCTTATAGTCACATCTACCGGTATTGAATCCTGTCCAAATAACTGTGTTTTTTGCATGTATTCCTGAGAACGAATACGGGCAATTTTAGTAGGCGTATGAAACAGCGTGGCGGCAATCTGACAAGCTACCATATTGATCTCATCGCTATTCGTGAGTGCAATGAGCATATCGGCATCATCAGCGCCGGCATTTTCTAGTACCGAAGGATAGGACCCATTACCATTTATGGTACGCAGATCAAGACGGTCCTGTAATTCCGAGAGAATGGCCTGATCGACATCGATTACGGTTATCTCGTTACTTTCTTCCTTGGCTAACTCCGAGGCCACCGAGGAACCGACCTGACCGGCACCCAGAATGATGATATTCATTTTTATTTCCTGGTTTGCAAGCCTAAGACTTTCAATTTACGATATAAATTAGTCCTTTCCTGACCTATTTTACGTGCCAGTTCAGCCACATTGTAACCACAAAGTTCTAGTTGTTTTTGCAGATATTGACGCTCAAAAAACTCGCGGGCTTCACGCATATCCATGTTAAGGTCGACGGCGATTTGCATTTTATCTCCACTTTCCAGCGATTCCGCTCTTTGATGTTGGGGCAAAATTGACTGGATCTCCGCAAGATCAACCTCATTGTTATCACTATAGGTCAGTATTTGTCGGATCACCTGTTTGAGCTGAATGATTCCTCCGTGCCAATGGTAATTACGGATCATATTCTGCGCCGCCACCCCAAAATGGCGATAAGGTAAAGACTCATGCTCACTGAACCAAGTCACATAATATTCAAGCAATTCGGGAATATCTTCAATACGATCATTGAGTGAAGGGATTAACAGGGCATTACGCCAGAATTCAGCCAGCTCAGGAAGGATGTCATTTTTCCCCTGTAGACTCTCATGGTCGTACTGACTGGCCACGATCAATCGACCCCGGCTACCCGGTAAAGCGGAACGCTGTAATAACATTAATAATAAACGTTGTTGATCAACACTGAGGTCAGTCACCTCAGGCACCAGCACATTATGATCCAGCGCCTGCTGATATTCTGGTAAATCATCAAGCCCGGTCTTCAATAATACATGTGCGGGTTGTAATGAGGTCAGATAATTGGCCCAGATGACCAGTTCAACAGGAGCTTTTCCGTGCAGGAACACTGGCTTAAGATTACCTGCCATCTCTTGCATGGACTGCCGTAGTTTTTGCATTAACTGGCTGTTTCCTACCGGCATTTCCAGGTTTTGAGTCACTTCCTGCTGATCGGTTTCCACATTGGCCAACGCGTTTTTAACCGTGTGCAATAACTTGGCCATCGACAGGGGTTTTTCGACGAAATCAAAAGCACCAAAGCGTGTGGCCTCTACCGCAGTCTCAACAGTACCATGACCAGACATCATAACCACCGGACTGGTTAACTCGTTTTTTTCACTCCATTGTTTTAACAGGCTCACTCCATCCATTTCCGGCATCCAGATATCCAGTAAAACAAGATCGGGGGCAAACTCTGATTTACGCAGATTGGCCTGATGTGCATTCTCGGCGAGATCCACATCATAACCCTCGTCCTCTAATATATCCTTTAACAAGGAACGAATATCCGGTTCATCATCCACTACTAATATTTTGGTATTCATTGGTTCATTTATTCCGCGTGATTCTTATCGACTAAAGCAGGTAGTCTTAATGTAATCTTAGCCCCGCCTTCAGCTTCATTTTCAGCCCATACCCGGCCACCGTGTTCTTCAACGATCTTTTTAACAATGGCTAATCCCAAACCACTGCCTGAACTTTTGGAAGTGACATAAGGATCAAAAAGATTATCAATAATGTCTTCATCGATGCCATGACCACTATCCAAAAAGGACATCTCAACATAATCATTGCCGTATTCCTGCACACATCGAGTGCAAACGCGGAGCCACCCCTCATCATGAACAGCCTCAATAGCATTTTTGACCAGGTTATGAATTAACTGCCTGAGGCGTACCGCATCCGCTTGTATGGGTTGAATACATTCATCCAATGAAAACTCGATGTCTACTTGGCGATGGTTATCGCGATATAACTCCATAACTTCCTTGAGCATGGAATTCAGATTCACCGCTTCCATATGCTGACTGGGTGCCCGTGCATAATCAGTGAATGTATTTACCATGGATTTCATGGCTTCAACCTGCTGTACAATAGTATGGGTATAACGATCAAGCATGTCCTGGCGTTCATTATCCATTTGCCCGGCCAGTTTACGTTGTAATCTTTCAGCCGATAATTGAATGGGGGTTAACGGGTTTTTTATCTCATGTGCCAGTCGACGCGCCATCTCGCTCCAGGCAGAATCTTTTTGTGCCTGGATCAACTCCGTAAGGTCATCGATTACCAGGACATGTTCGCGGGTATCCTGGTAACTATTTTCCAATTCAGTACCGCGCACACGAAGAATCTTGCGACCATTGGGGGTAAATACGGTAACCTCTTCCTGCCACTCCTGATTTTGTTTGATCTGTTGTTTGATGACCTCAAAAAAAGATTCCAGCTGCGGGTAACGCGTGACCACCTGCCCAATGGGCTGATCAGAGAAACAATTCGGATCAAGACCGAAAATCATTTCAGCTGCCCGATTGCCACGCTTGATCAATCCATTTTCGTCAATGGTTAATACACCTGAGTTGATATGCTCTAGCACGGAACCCAGATAGTTTTTTTGCAAGGCTTCCATTAACTGACTCTGGTCGGCAATTGCCCGTGCACGAGAAATCTTACGCATCATGGTATTGAAAGAGCGTGTCAGAAAATCCAGTTCATCATCACCGGAAACCTCCAGTTGTCTTTCGTAATCACCCGCGGCAACTGCCTGAGTCGCCTCAACCAGGTTATTGATCGGAGATACCAAGCGTCGGGCAGATAAAAATGCGATTAGGATTGCGGATAACACACTCAACAACCAGACCAACGATAGTGCCAGGGTAAAACTGGTTTTCAGAGGCCCCCGTAATACCGAAAGTTCACTGTATTTTTCATTCGCCTGTTGCACAGCCTGGGTCAATTCATTCACCTGATCCGTAATGGGAAACAAACTTTGCAGGGTTTTATTTTTTTCAATGGCGGAGAATCCCGAGACCGGAACTACCACACGAATCTGTAACCCGAGATCGGGATCCTGTTCCAGTTTAAGATAATGATCAGTTTCGGCTAATTCCCCATATTCAGTACTGGCTAGTGCCACAGGTAACTCCGTAGAGTTTTCGCTACTCGAGCCTAGAATGACACCACTGGCGCCCACAAGGGTTAATTCATTGGCTGAATACTGTATGCGGGCGTCATTCAGATAGACCACCAGAAGTTCTGCTGGCACCGTAGGAATTTCATCGGCGATAAGACGGGTTTTCTTTAAAGCCTCACGCTTTCGCAAATCAAGGGAACTTCGTCCCAGTTGTAGCGAATCTTCCAGGGCTTGCTCTACCCCAACATCAAACCAGCTATCAATGCTGCGGTGCAGGAAGGTCAAGGAAAAATAATAGACAATACTCACAGGAATAATGGTCAGAATAACAAAGACGCCAATCATTCGAGATGTTAGGCGCGAACCGACGGCCTTCAGGCGATACTGCACTATTAACTTGTAGACATTGTAAATAATCAGACCAATTAAAACGATCAAACCAATGGCATTAAAAAATACCAACCAGGTGTAATACTTCCCAAAAGTGGCCGAGTTCGATGTGGCATCACTGATGGAGTACAATGAAACCAGCAGCAAAATCAATAATGCAAAGATAGGGGCAGAATTACGCAGCGCGCGATTCATGGATTCAAGTTCCACTCATACCAATCACTTTTTATGTCCCAATTATTTTTCCAAAGTGAAGATGACTTTAAAGGCGTAGGAAGCTCACTGGCATCAATTCCAAAGCGTAATCGGGCTCGATAGGCAGCTTCCCGGACAAGATTATTATTATCTAGCATGGGAAAATTCAGTAATACGGATAACTTCGAATTCACTTCACTCATATTGTTAAAATACATGCGCTGCCCAGCATTAACATCAAATATGGAATAGGCATCTAACAAAGAGTGATAATGCACCACGTATTGTTGTTTGATATAGACTACCCGTGAATCAAACCACAGGCGCCGACGTTCATAAACTTCAATCTCAAGGGCCAGAGGTAACTCAAACCCCTGATCTACTGCGTTTAAGATATAGTCGGGTAACTGTATCTTGAATACCGAATTGAGGAAATAGACCGAATCATTTAAACGCGAGTTGGTTGATTCAATCTGGAATGCAGGCCCAGTCTGTGCGACCACCGGTTTTGTGAATATTAATCCAATAAAAAAGCAGTATATTAGGACTCTTATCTTTTTCGTAAGCGGCATAGATTCTTAGGCTGTTTTCTCGAGGCACGCATAATAAAACCCATCCATATCATTAAATCCGGGTAAAATTTGTCGTCCGACTGGTCTTTTTAGACCCCATTGTACTGACTTTATTTCAACTTCCCTACAATTAGTCTGCATATCAATAAACTTTAAAACCTGTCGCTCATTTTCATCCTTAAATATCGAACAGGTACTGTAAACCAGGCGTCCTCCCGTTTTAAGCAAAGGCCAAAGCCCTATCAGTAGCTGATGTTGCTGTTGCACCAGACCTGCTATATCAGTTTCTCGACGCAGTAATCGTATATCAGGATGACGCCGGATAATACCGCTGGCGGAACAGGGCGCATCCAACAAAATTCGATCAAATGGAATACCCTTAAACCATGTAGAGGGTTGCGCAGCATCTGCTACGATCAATGTTGCTTTTAATCCCGCCCTTTGCAAATTCTGTTTCACCCTATCCAGTCGAAACTGATCTTTGTCGATTGCCGTCACATCCAATCCTTTTGTAGACTGCATGATATGCATGGTTTTACCTCCGGGTGCAGCACAAGCATCCAGTACCTGCATTCCCGGTTGGCTGTGCAACAGTCCTGCTGCTAATTGTGCTGCCGCATCCTGCACACTGACTCGGCCCTGCTCAAAACCAGGCAATCGATACACAGATTGAGGATTGTTTAATACGAGTGCACCAGGAACATGATCATGCAGTCGTGCCTGGATACCTGCTCCCTGTAATTCTTGTAAGTAGTGTTGAGGATCAATGTCTGCTGTATTGAGACGTAACACCATGGGTGCCTGTTGATTGCCCGCTATAAACACAGGCCCGGCCGAATCTGGCCAATCCCGTTTTATGAGTTTAACCATCCAGCTGGGGTAAGCCTGTTCATGCTCCTGGTCGGACCATTGAAAAGCTTCACTCTCGTTTTCCTCAGACAACTCTCTGTTAATCGCACGTAAAACCCCATTGACTAATCCTTTGGCCCAGTGTTTTCGAATTATGGATAACAGCTTAACACTTTCATTGACTGCCGCATGATCATCCACCCGCATGAGTAGGAGCTGGTACAAACCCAGCAACAAAATCATTTCAACATCACGATCTTTGCTTCTTAATGGTTTTTTTAAGCGCTGATTTATGCGTGATTTCAATATGAAAAAAAAACGACAGACGCCATAACAAAGTTCGCTACAAAATGCCCGGTCGCGTTCATTGTTAAGCGTGATCAGTTCCTGCTCCATTAGAGAACTCAGGGACTGTCCCTGGTATACGACCTTTAGACACAGTCTTAATGCAAGCTGTCTTGCAGTAGGCTGGGGGTTAACAGCCAAAGTTTTCCTCAGCAAGATTTCGAGAGTTAAGTATCTGAGCAGCTGTTGTTTTTTTCTTGCCTGCAAATTGCAATTCGGTGATGACCAGCGTACCACTTCCACAGGCTACGCTGATGCCCTGTCGCTGGTGGTCAATAACGTACCCGGGGTCAAATTCAGATAACCGTGCCTCTGCGGTAGCTGACCAGATTTTAACGCTCTGTTTCTGTAAGCAGGTATGGCTTACTGGCCAGGGGTTGAAGGCCTGGACTTCACGCTGCAGGATCACTGCATCTTTAGACCAGTCGATTAATGCTTCCTGTTTATGTAACTTGTTAGCATAGGTTGCCATCTCTTCTTTTTGAGTTTCTGGTGAAATATCTCCGTTTTCTACTGCACTCAGATTTTGCAATAAAAGCTCTGCCCCCATTTCCTTGAGTTCATCATGGACCTGTGCCGATGTATGATGCGGACTTATGGGCATAATGGATTTCGCCAGCATGGCGCCGGTATCGAGGCCTGTATCCATTTGCATCAAGGTAATTCCGGTTTCGCTATCGCCAAACTGAATAGCTCTTTGGATAGGCGCAGCGCCACGCCACCGGGGCAACAAAGAAGCGTGAATATTAATACAACCAAGGCGCGGGGCACTGAGAACAGGGGCTGGCAAAATAATGCCATAGGCTGCGACCACCATCAGGTCAGCATTCAGTGCCTTCAGTGTTTGGACAGCATCTCGATCTTTAAATGAAAGTGGTTGAAATATCTCAAGCCCATGTTTTAAGGCACAGGCCTTAACCGGACTATACTGAATCTTTTGACCGCGACCGGCGGCTCGATCTGGTTGTGTATAAACGGCAATAACCTGATGCTTACTTGCAACCAGGGCTTCCAAGGCAGGCACGGCAAAATCCGGAGTGCCTGCGTAAATAATTCTCATCTCAGAAATACTCTATCGAGGGAAATCAGGCTCTTTGTTCCTGCTTCTTCAGTTTTTCCAACTTTTTACGGATGCGGTCACGTTTGAGGTTTGAGATGTAATCGACAAATAATTTACCTTCGAGATGATCCATTTCATGCTGAATACAAACCGCTTCTAGGCCATCAGCACTGATTTCAAAAAAATCACCGTGAGCATCTTGAGCCCTGACGCGGATTTTTTCTGCACGCCTGACCGTTTCGTAATATCCAGGCACCGACAAACACCCTTCATCCATCTCTTCTTCACCTTCTTTCTCTAAAATTTCTGGGTTTATCAATACCTTGGGGTTATTTTTTTCCTCAGACACATCCATAACCAGCAGTCTTTTATGAACATCCACCTGGGTCGCAGCAAGACCTATACCAGGCGCCTCATACATCGTTTCAAACATGTCACTGACCAGTGTCTTTAAATCTTCGTCAAAAATTGTCACAGCTTCAGCTATAGTCCTAAGACGAGGATCAGGGAAATGTAAAATATTTAATAAAGCCATTATTCAAACTTCGAGAGAAGTTACAGGTTATCACTCCAAGTTTATGATTATAAATGAATCTTAACCATAAAAAAGGTTGTAGTTGGACAGAATTCAACTACAATCGCCCAATATACAAAAATACACCAAATACAGGGGTTTCTATGTATAAACATAACAAGCAGCTGTTAATACACGGACTGTTCATAATCTCCAGTTTCCTTCTCTTAAACGGCTGCGCCACAACGGATGAACCTTATGCTGTGGTCGAACAGGAAGAACCAGAACCTGAAGTCATTACTGTCAAACCCGCTGAACCAGCACCCGAACCACCTCCCGCTCGCGAAACGGTGGTGTACGAACCCGAACATCCGCAAACCTATATTGTACAAAAAGGAGATACCTTGTGGGACATCTCTTCACAATTTTTACGCGACCCCTGGTACTGGCCTGAAATCTGGTACAAAAATCCTCAAATTGAGAATCCGCACCTTATTTTTCCAGGCGACGAATTGGCGATCATCTATGTGGGCGGACAAAAACGCATCCAGTTAATCCGTCGCGGTGAAACGGGTCAAGCTTTATCTAACGGCATGAAGGTGGTCAAGCTATCACCACGTATTCGGGCTCAATCCATAGATGCCAGCATTCCATCGATTCCTATCGAGTCCATTCGCCAGTTACTCGAAAAACCTTTAATTATTGATGAAGCCGTCCTGGCCGAGTCTGCCTACGTGTTGGACAGCCGCGATAATCACCTGGCGAACGCCATTAACGATACACTGTATGTCAGAAACCTGGATACCACGGGCAATGGTCGCTATCAGCTCTTTCGACCCAACAAACCTCTGGTTGACACTGCCACCGGTGAAGTGCTGGGTTACGAGGCGCTCTATGTTGCCGAAGCCAAGTTGGAACGTGGTGGAGATCCTGCCTCCATTCGCGTCACTTCTTCCTCTCGTGAAATCTTACGGGACGACCGCGTGCTACCGATTGACAACTCTAACATTGAGCGCGACTTTTTCCCCAGAGCGCCCAAACACGATGTCAAAGGTCGAGTAATATCCCTGCTCGACGGAATTTCTCAGGTCGGCCAATACCAGACCATCGTGATCAACCTGGGTCTCAGAGACGATATCAAAACCGGTAACGTCTTAGAAGTATTACGTGAAGGTAAAGTCGTCATTGATCGTAATGAAGACAAGCCAAACTTTAAGGTTAAATTACCTGATGAGCGCAGTGGCATCATCATGGTCGTGCGGGCCTATGAAAAAATGAGTATTGGCCTGATCATGGAAGCCAACACACCTATCAGAATGGACAATATGGTGCACACACCCTAAAATCCTCATGCATGTTCAAGGATGATCTGCGATTTCACTTGGCGTTAGACAGGTGCCCGGGCATAGGCCCGGTTCATTTTAAAGCACTGCTGCTCGCACACAACAACCATGTGGAAACCCTGTTCCAGATGGATGCTCAAGACTTGTCGATGTGCGGATTGAAAGCCGAACAAATCAGCTATATACAAAATCCAGACTGGGCACCCATTGAACAAGCTCTGACCTGGCTAGATCAAGACCCGCGGCATCTTATCATCACCCTGAATGACCCACGTTACCCCAAACTGTTAAAAGAGATCCATGATGCGCCCCCGGTTCTCTACCTGATCGGGCGCCATGAATTACTCAACACGCCTCAGATTGCTATTGTCGGTAGTCGTAACTGCACCCCAGGTGGTGCAGATACGGCTCAAGCGTTTGCACGATACTTGTCAAATTCGGGCATGACCATCACCAGCGGTATGGCATTGGGTATAGATAAACACGCTCACCTGGGGGCCCTTCAAGGATCAGGTAACACGATTGCAGTGATTGGAACCGGTATTGATCGCATTTATCCTTCTCGCAACCAGAAGTTAGCGCATCAAATTGCAGAGGAAGGATTGATCATCTCCGAGTTTCAGCTTGGCACTCAACCTAACAGTGCCAATTTCCCTAAGCGTAACCGCCTGATCAGTGGTCTAAGCCTTGCCATACTGGTGGTCGAGGCTACCCAAAAAAGCGGCTCATTGATTACTGCTCGCCTGGGATTGGAACAGGGCCGGGAAGTGTTTGCTATTCCCGGTTCTATCCATAACCCTCAGGCCAAGGGCTGTCATCATTTAATTCGCTCCGGTGCAAAACTGGTTGACCAGGCCTCCGATATTATTGATGATATAGGCAGTTTGCTGGGTTATGTTGCTGAAAAAACCGATCTGCCGGAAGATGACGCGTCCAACCCATTAGAGCAGGAATATCAGGATTTACTCGAGCTCATGGGCTATGATCCGGTATCTCTGGATACCATGGTCGAACGCAGCGGCTTGACCATTGAACAGCTTTCCTCCATGCTGTTAATACTCGAGTTAAACGATTTTATTCAACCCGCACCTGGAGGTTTATATCTCAGGTGCTAAACAGAGGCATACATGAAAGAAGGTGTTATAGATGTACTCATGTACATATTTTCCAGCTATATCGATAATGATGACACCCTACCCGAAGACCGAGACAGTATTGATGCCGACCTCCGCGAGGCCGGTTTCCAGTCCCAGGAAATAGAAAAAGCATTTGACTGGTTAGATGGCCTGGCTCTGGCAGGAGATATCCCAGCTGTCGAACAATCAATACATGCCATGCGCATCTACTCAGATAAAGAACAGTTGCGCATGGACAGCAAAATCCAAGGCTTTCTCTTCTTTTTAGAACAATCAGGCGTGCTGACACCCGAACTACGTGAATTAGTGATTAATCGTATCATGGCGCTGGATGGAAATGGCGTAATCGATATGGAGGAATTCAAATGGGTGGTGATGATGGTGCTATTTAACAATGCCACTGATCAGGATGAGAACACCTTGATGCATTATGAAGATATCGTCTTTGCTGACCAGCCTGCTATTTTCCATTAAAACCATTTCCCTGTTCGTCTATGAGTAGCAACCTCGTCATAGTAGAGTCGCCTGCAAAAGCTAAAACTATCGAAAAATATCTAGGCAAGGACTTTAAGGTTCTGGCCTCGTATGGTCATGTACGCGATCTGATTCCTAAAGAAGGTGCCGTCGAGACTGATAATGATTTCAAGATGAATTATGAAGTCGTCGAACGCAATGAGAAACATATCAAAACCATTGCCAAGGAATTAAAAAAAGCGGACTCGTTATATTTGGCAACTGACCCCGACCGTGAAGGTGAAGCCATATCCTGGCATCTTTATCAGTTACTTCAAGATCGTAACCTGATGAAGAATAAAAATGCTTACCGTGTTGTGTTTTACGAAATCACGAAACAGGCTGTATCAGAGGCAGTGGCTCATCCACGTTCCATTACAATGGACCTGGTTAATGCACAACAGGCTCGGCGAGCACTGGATTATCTTGTGGGCTTCAATTTGTCACCTTTGTTATGGCGCAAGATCAGGCGGGGGCTATCGGCTGGTCGCGTTCAAAGCCCTGCATTACGTCTTATCGTTGAGCGCGAACAGGAAATCGAAGCTTTCAAGCCTGAAGAATACTGGAGCATCGAGGCTGATAATGAAATAGACAAACAAACGTTTACCGCAAAACTTACCCAATACCAGGGTGAAAAAGTCAAGCAGTTTAGTATCGTCAATAGTGAACAAGCCAACCAGGCTCACGAGATTATCAACAATGCTGCCAATGGTCGTTTAACCGTCAGCAAAGTTGAGAAGAAACAACGAAAACGCAACCCTGCAGCACCTTTCACTACATCGACATTACAGCAGGAAGCTTCACGAAAGCTTGGGTTTGGCGCTCAAAAAACCATGCGCACGGCTCAACGTCTGTATGAAGGTATTGATATCGGAGCAGGTCAAACGGGTCTAATCACTTACATGCGAACCGACTCTGTTTCTTTATCTAACGAAGCAATCGAAGATATCCGAACATTGATTGCTCAGAAATACGGAGCAGAGTCATTACCTGAAGCCCCCAGAATCTTTAAAACCAAATCTAAGAATGCTCAGGAAGCACATGAGGCGATACGTCCCACCAGCGCCATGAACACACCGGATCAAATAAAATCACATTTGAGCCAAGATGAATATCGTCTCTATGACCTGATTTGGAAACGCAGTATTGCTTGCCAGATGATTCATGCCACATTAGACACCGTTGCCGTTGACCTGGCAGCCGATAGCCTTAACACGTTTAGAGCCAATGGCTCAACCATCCGCAACCCCGGCTTTATGCAAGTCTATACGGAAGGCAGGGACGATAAAAAACCGGATGACCAAAAAGAAAATATCCTGCCACCACTGGTCGAAGGTGACCAGGTTAAGCTATTACAGGTTCGACTCGAACAGCATTTCACCGAACCACCTCCACGATTTAGCGAAGCCAGTCTCGTTAAAACGCTGGAAGAATATGGTATCGGTCGCCCTTCAACCTATGCATCCATTATCACCACACTGATAGATCGGGATTACGTGGAACTTGAAAACAAACGTTTTCATCCAACCGATGTAGGTCGCGTGGTGAATAAGTTTTTGACCCAGCATTTTACCCAGTATGTAGATTACGATTTCACTGCACAACTAGAAGATACGCTGGATGAGATTTCCCGTGGTGAATCCGATTGGCTGCCCCTGATGAAAGAATTCTGGTCTTCTTTCAAAGAGCGTGTCGATGACAAGATGGAGACCGTCAGTCGAGATGAAGCCATTTCGGCTCGGGAGCTCGGTACAGATCCCAAATCAGGTAAACCCATCTCGGTGCGTATGGGACGATATGGACCTTTTGTACAGATAGGCACCCGTGACGACGAGGAAAAGCCAAAGTTTGCAGGGTTAAGGCCAGGTCAAAAGATGGATCATATCACCCTGGAAGAAGCCCTTGATTTGTTTAAGTTACCACGTGAACTCGGTACTACAGAAGAGGGTGAACCGGTATCTACCAATATCGGACGGTTCGGTCCGTACGTAAAATTTGGCAGTAAATATGTTTCTCTCAAGGTTAAGGAAGGTGACGACCCGTTCAGTCTGACTCTGGAACGCGCTCTGGAACTCATCAAAGAAAAGAAAGAATTCGATGCAAATCGTGAAATCAAAGTATTTGAAGGGACTGACATCAAAATTCTACGCGGCCGATATGGGCCATACATTACCGACGGCAACAAGAATGCCCGAATTCCCAAGGATGTTGAAGACCCCGCAACACTGGACTTAGTGACCTGTCAGGATCTTATCGAGAAAGCACCCTTACCCAAATCACGACGTAAAAAAGCAGCGACAAAAAAGAAAGCCGCAACCAAGAAAAAAGCCGCGAATAAAAAGAAAGCCGCCACTAAGAAAAAATCCGTTAAAAAAGCAGTTATAAAAAAAGCGGCCAAAATGTCGGCTTAATGTCCCCCTGGCGTCTACGACAAATTGCTTCAGCAATCAACCAAGGAGCCATTATCGCCTACCCTACGGACACGATCTGGGGCTTCGGCTGTCACCCACGGATTGAAAAGGCCGTCACCCGTATTAAATCTTTGAAACGTCGCCCCCGAGACAAGGGCCTCATTTTATTAGCCTCGTCTATTGAACTGTTTAAAACCTATATTAATCCTGATGACTACTACAGGCATTTATCAACCCTAAAAATGCCAAGACCGAGACCACTCACCTGGATTGTACGCGCTCACCCAGATTGTCCCAGCTGGTTAAAAGCTCGCAGGGGTACTCTGGCCATACGAATCACGGACTTGTCACATATTCGAATTCTGTGCCAAGGTATGCAAGCGCCTCTTGTCAGTACCAGTGCAAATTTATCCGGCCAACCTACCGCTCGCAATCAATTCAATATACATAAACAGTTTCAACATGATGTTGATTTTGTCATAGAGGGATACCGAGTCCCTGGGCGGCAGGCCAGTGAAATCCGCGAATTAGATAGCGGTAAAATATTACGTGCCTGAGCATGTTAGACTAGGCGACTTTTAACAATCACTCTATTTAACTATGAGCATTGAAATCGATTCAGTTCGTAGCTACCTGATGAATCTGCAGGACACCATTTGTGCCGGCATATCAAAACTGGATGGCCAGGAAGAATTCCTGGTAGATGACTGGAAGCGCTCAACAGGAGGTGGCGGTCGCACCCGGGTATTAAGTAATGGTGGGGTATTTGAACAGGCCGGTGTCAATTTCTCTGAGGTCTTTGGTGCAAACTTACCCGCTTCAGCAACAGCTCACCGCCCCGAACTCGCAGGCCGCAACTTCAGAGCCATGGGGGTATCACTGGTCATCCATCCTCATAACCCCTATGTACCCACCTCACATGCCAATGTCAGGTTCTTTATTGCAGAAAAGGATGGAGCGGCGCCTGTATGGTGGTTTGGCGGCGGGTTTGATCTTACGCCCTACTACGGAAACAAAGAAGACTGTCGGCACTGGCACCTTACTGCGAAGGCTGCCTGTGACCCATTTGGTAGCGATATTTATGAAAAATACAAGAAATGGTGCGATGAATACTTTTACCTGAAACACAGAGGAGAACCTCGTGGAATCGGTGGATTATTTTTTGATGACTTGAATACGCCTGATTTTGATGGCGCTTTTGCTTTCCTGCAAAGTGTGGGTGATCATTACCTGCCTGCTTACCTACCCATTGTGGAAAAGAGGAAAGAGATCCCTTATGGAAATCGTGAAAGAGATTTCCAACTCTATCGTCGTGGGCGTTACGTTGAGTTTAACCTGGTCTATGACCGTGGCACCTTATTTGGATTGCAATCAGGTGGCCGAACCGAATCGATTCTGATGTCCTTGCCCCCGGTCGTTAACTGGAAATATAATTATCAACCGGAACCCGGTAGTGCTGAAGATGAACTCTATCAGGTCTTTCTGAAACCTAAAGACTGGATCAATGAATAAACCGGATAATATCAAGTTCCCAGACATCGAGATCACCAGTGAAAATAAGTGCACCCTATGCACCAATTCCAAGTGCTGCACCTATGTCACACAACAGATAGACACCCCAAAATCAAAGTATGATTTTGAAATACTGTTATGGCAGGTATCTCATGACAAGGTTGGCGCTTACAAGGATGAAGACGGCTGGTTCATTATTTTCGAAACAACCTGCAGTAATCTACTCGCCAATGGTCAATGCGGTATTTACGATGACCGCCCGACCATCTGCCGCAGTCACTCCAATGATTATTGTGAATTTGATGCTCCTGCAGAAGATGGTTTCGATTTATGGTTTCCGGATTATCCCAGCCTGCTGACATACTGTAAAAAACGATTTAAAAAATGGAGCACCGGTAATCCACCCCCTGAATAGCTTTAATGCAAAGTTATTCTTCCAAGAGCTTCAATAAGTCATTTTTAATGGATTCGGGATCCGTGTTATGAGGTAGGTAATACTGTAACACCCCTTGCTGATCGATAAGATAAATCACCGACGTATGGTCAATTACATACCCCATCGCTGAATCTGGCAGAGGAACCTTTTCATAGATGACGCCATACTGTCTGGCAATCTTGTCAATTTCGGATTTTAAACCGGTAAGTCCGAGAAAACTGTCAAAAAAACCTTTAACAAACAAATTCAGGGCATAGGGGCTATCTCGCTCGGGGTCAACCGAGATAAAAAGCCCCTGCACCTGTTCCGCCTGTTCGCGTGTTAATGAATTCATTGCAGCAGACAGGTTCCAAAGCGAGGTCGGACAAATATCCGGGCAAGACATATAACCAAAATAAAGCGCGACCACTTTGCCTTTAAAATCACTCAAAGCAACGGGGCCCTGATCGGCCTGTAACGTAAAATTGCCACCGGCCCCTGGAATTAAATCACTGCCCTGTTGTTTGAGAAACTGCTGGGCCAGCAGGATACCGCCAAAAAAACAGATCACTACGATCCAAAAATATAAATGATTATATTTTTTCATGGCCTTTGTAACTCAAACTGGAATCAGCATAAATGTTTCTAGTGGGTCATCATTTGTTTTTTATCATGATTTTTACCGTGCCCTTTCATCATGGGACGTTGTACCATTTTAACCGGAACCTCAATTGTTTTTTCACTGCTATCAGAAAATCCGAGAGTCACTTCAATCGTCTGTCCCACCTTAAGGTCTTGATTCAAACCCAGCAGCATCACATGCAAACCACCTGGTTTAAGCGTGACGGTTTGTTGCGCTGGCAGTTCGATACGCTCAATCTTACGCATCCGCATTACACCCTGGTCATTAACATGAGTATGTAATTCCACGATATCAGCAACCGGACTCTTGGCATAAACGATCGCTGCATCAGCACCTTTATTACCCAGTTTCATGAAAGCAGCACTGTTTCTTTGCTGCTGAATAGCCGCCCGTGCAAACGGGTCTTCAATAGTAATAACTGCGGCGACATCAGCTAAAATGGGCATGGGTGCCATTAAGAATAAGCAAGCGATTAATTTTTTCATAAAATCTCTCCGGAAAAATTTGGATCATGCATCATAATTACTCTATATCGTGGCTAAAAGTGACATATTGTCGCAGCCGATGCATTTCATCATTGTATTTTAACGGAGGACACCGCTTGAAATTAACCCGGTTCAGATTGTTGTTACTCGTTACCTTTTTGACCAGTACGAAAGTCCTTGCCAGTGATGCCACAATCATCAGTGATACGGCCCTTTACGAAAGACCCAGCATAGCCTCTCCGCAAACCCTTTTTGCTAAGGCAGGAACACCTGTCACTATTGTCTCGCGAGCCGGCAGTTGGAAAGAGGTCAATATTGCCGATGGTTCCTTAGCCTGGGTGCGAAGTTATAAAGTACGCAACGGTACCATTATTATCACCGAAAAAGAAAAAGATTCAGGTGGTTTTTTCAGCGGCCTCGCCAGTTTGTCACGCAAAGCCAGCGGTTTATTTTCCAGCGAAAAAAAGGGTTACAGTTTTCAACGCACGGCCACGATAGGTGTCAGGGGGCTGAGCGAAGAGCAGATAAAAAAAGCCACGCCTAACCTGGCTGAGTTAAGAAAAATGGAATCTTATCGCAGTTCCCGTAAAAAAACCCAGGCCTACGCCCAGAAAGGAAAACTCAAGGCCACTCAACTGGCACATTTGCCCAGATCGGAGGCTGAACAATGAAACAGCTTAAAGCTTTGCAAATTTTAGCAACACTGTTTTTCCTATCGCTAACTTGCGGTTTTTACAGTCCAGCCGCGCTCAGTTTTGACTGGGACAAAATGCAACAGAAAATTGAAAAATACAAAGCTAAAAAAAAGGAGCTCAAAGCAAAGAAACAACAGCTTGATCTTGCCACGGGCAAGGTCAGTCAGAAGGATGAAATCAACATCGGCCGTAACGTGATTTCTGGTTTACTGGGTGCAGCACCACTTGTGGAAGATGACCGACTTCAACAATATATTAACGAGGTAGGTTATTGGATTGCACTGCAATCGGAACGACCCGAACTGCCCTGGACTTTCGGGGTTATCAACTCTCCCCATGTAAATGCTTTTGCTTCTCCCGGTGGATTTATTGTGGTTACACTGGGCCTCTATGAATTACTGGAAAATGAATCCCAGCTGGCATCGATACTGGCACACGAAATCAGCCATGTCATTGAAAAACATCATCTTGATGCGATACAAGACACTTCTAAAAAAGAGATCCTAGGTGCATTGGCAGTCAAGGCTACTTCCAAGAAACATCGTGAAAAAATGCAACGACTGGTTAATTCAAGCGTCCAGATTTATGCGCGTGGTCTTGATAAAAGATTCGAATATGGCGCTGATCGGCGCGGAGTCGTTCTAGCTGCCCGGGCGGGTTATGATCCCTATGCTTTGCTTGATGTATTGATGACCTTACGGAGCCTGGGTCAGGAAGATACTATGGCTGTTTTTCTCAATACTCACCCACCCCTGAAAGACCGTATCACTGTTTTGGAAGGTTTGATGGATCGGCATCTACACATAGAGAAAATTCCCCATGATAATGAACGCCTACAAACCATGAATCAATCACTAGGCAAAAAAAATACAGACGGATAAGATCACTTTTAAACACCAGCAGCCAACTGATATCAGGCGACAGAGATTCTCAGCTGCTTACGGTTATTCTTGATCCGGACTAACTGATCCTCCAAACGGTCAATTACCTGTCTACTCTCCTCAGATAATTTAACCTCTGTTACGGCCGCATAGATATGCAAATATATATCGTTCGCAAAGTCCAGCTGTTCTATAGACTGCTGAATCTGCTTGGCGAGTGCCAGGGCATTGGCTTCCCTGGCTCGAGGCATTAACACCAGAAAACTACTTTCACCCCAGCGCGCAAAGATATCCGCTTTCTGGATATGCCTGTTCATTTCATGAGTAATGGCCCTGATAATCGGATCTTTATGTGATTGTGTTAATTCTTGTGTCGACTGGATATCGATATCAATCAACATCAGCGATAAAGACTCTGCAAAATATCGCCCCCGATTGATTTCATGTTTTAACATCTCGCAGAGATAGGTGCGCGTCAGTGCACCCGTCAGCTCATCATGTACCTTATCCTGCTCCTCGGTGATTGCCACTACTCTGCGACTCAATACTCGAGATAAATTTTGGTACAAGCGCATGGAAATACGCGGATGGAAACGTCCTAACTGACGAATACTGTCCCAATGCATCTCCAACACCCTGGTTTTTTCTTCAGCGGTGACCCGGGCCATACGGGTACGTTGAGAGAGCTCGGCAACCTCACCAAAAATATCACCTGGCTTGATATAACCCAGAGTATGAACCGAACCATCGTCTTCGCGATGAGTGGCCGTTGCGGCACCCTCTAATAGTACATAAAGTTCATTGCCTTTGACGCCCTGATCAATGATGACATCGCCCCGGCTAAAATATTTGATCTTTCCAGATAGAATGGCCTGTTTAATCTGAAACTTCTTAAGCCCCTTAAATAAAGGACTGTTGGATAATATATCGGCCTTAAGATTCAGCGATAACATATCCCACACTGTAATCAGTCGAGTGAATGATAACAATATGGGTGTTAACACAAACGTCGAAAACATCGCCAGCACCATCACCAGTGCACTGAGTCCCCCAAAATAGACGACGGGTTTAAAACTTGAAAGCATCAGGGTCGAGAAGCCCATTGCCAATGCTATCGATGTCGTGGTTATCGGTGTCGCTTCATGCAGGATCGTTTTTTCCAAGGCTTTTTCGACATCATCTGTGCCGCGGGTGAAGCTATGATAACGACTCAGAAAATGGATCGTGTCATCCACACAAATACCCAATGCAATCACAGCCACCATAGTAGTACCGGTGTCCAGGGGAATTTGGTAATAACCCATGACTCCAAACAGCACGACAACAGGGAAAACATTGGGTATTAAAGCAATAAGGCCCGCACGAAAATCAACAAATAGCAGTGAGACCAGGAAAAAAATCACCGCCACCATCAACACCAAGGATTGTATTTGCCCCATGGCCATCGCATCCGCGGCATTGTTATTCAATACCGACTCACCGGTCATGATCACCTTCAAGGTTGATTGCAAGTCAT
Organism: Gammaproteobacteria bacterium; assembly: GCA_030066315.1. Taxonomy (GTDB): domain Bacteria; phylum Pseudomonadota; class Gammaproteobacteria; genus JACNJF01. The sequence goes on along the minus strand of JASJBW010000001.1, from coordinate 17,213 downwards.
GTTCGATAAAATGATTAATTGCATCAATCTGCTGCTGCAATAACTTGGACTCACTAATATGGTGTCTGACCAGTATGCGCGTACTACTAAAATCAGGGTTAACATAACTACTGATGGCATCTCTTTGAACAAATTCCATGTACACCTGCACCAATTCATCCTCCAGGGGTAACTGTGGAGTCGAGGTACCTTCCATAACCTGGTGCGTCAGTTTGACAAAATCAGCGAAAGACAGCGTTTTATCAAAAACTTCGCGCGAGTCTATAAACCCTTGAATGCGTTCTACTTCCTCAAGATACCGAACTTTTTGAAAAGTCCCTTCAATCGATGAATCAAGAATAATGGAAAAAGTTTGCATGCCGGACAAGCGCTGATGAATATCGTCAGCTCTTTGCCTGATTTCTGAATCCTTAGCGAAATAGGCTAACGTGTTGTTGTTGACCTCAAGATACTGGGTGCCATTGATAAAATAAGCAGCCACCATCACCAGAAAGAGTAACGTGGTTTTTTTAAAGCGAATGACCACCGTAAAAATGGCTTTAGCTAAACGCTGAAATACATTCATACCCTGGCGTAATCCCATTCCGGTACCGCCAAAAAGTCTCAGGTAAGCAGGCACGAACAATACCGTCACAATAAAGTTAATTAAGAGCCCGAATGACACGAGCCAACCAAATTGGCGCAGGATCTCCAGCTCATTTACGGTTATTGATAAGAAACCCACGAACGTGGTTACAAAAGCCAGTGTGATCGCCAGCGACTGGTTCACGGGTAACCTTAAAACAGCCTCATCACGAGAAGCCCCGGATCGGATGCCGGTATGATATTCTGCCATCAGATGCACATCCTCAGTTGAACCAATGATGATGAGCATTGCTGGAATTAGAGAGGTTAAAACATTAACCGGAATTTCCATATAAGCCATGAAGGCCAGGGTCAGCACGATACTGATCGTCGCCGAAGATAAGGGCACGATGGCACAATTCAATCGCCCCATACTCAGGGCTAATACCAACAGTAAAATCGTCAATGCTGCAGGCAGGATGGTTTCCTGGTCAATTTGAATCTGGCGGGAAATCTGATCCCTCACATAGGGAGAGCTCATTTGGTAAACCACGTCCAGTTCGGACCTTAGAGGATCAAGCAACTGTTCTATAGTGGTTGCTATTTCCCTATCCCGGCCTGGATATTGAACCTCTGCATCGATAAACAGGTTAATGGCCATGGTTTCTCGATCCATCGAAACCAGGTTGCCTGCCACCATCGCATTAGACAGAGCGTCATCAATCAAGCGCTCAGCTTCTGTTGCTGATTGTGGGAGATTTTGTAGAAAGGGGCGGGTATCAATATAACCTTCATCATCCTCTTTGACATTGGGCACATTGAAGAGACTGCTGGTGGACTGCACAAATTCAAGTTGCTTCAATTGCTGGAGAACGTCATGCACCTGTTGCAGTTTAGCTTTGGTAAACAGTGTCGGATCAGACAATACGACAATGACCGAGGAATCAGCACCAAAATCAGTGAGCGATTGCTGGTAATCATCCCAGGCAGGGTCTGATGTGACCATCAGGCTTTGCGCCGAGACATCAAATTGCAATTTTGGCAACTGGGGCACTACTGATAACGTCAATGTCATCAGTAGCACGATCATGAGCCGAGGATGGCTGAATGAAAAATGAAGTAAGCTTTTAATCAAAACCTGTTTCCCTGGTTATCGAAAGTTCGGTCAAACAGTATAAAGACTAATACTTGATAATTCAGTATATTAGTTAACTTTAATATAGGATGTTTTTAATTTTTTACAATCTCCATTTTGAAAATAGCCATTACTTTTGATTGGTTTTATATTTATTGGCCAGTGTAATCTAGAAACGCCCTCCTGATAAAAAAAGCACCCGCATCAGCGATTATTTTTTGGCATAGACCTGCTGCATCGCTATCAGCATATCCTTGACCTCTTGTCTCAGTGCGGGTGGACTCATGACTTCAACCGCAGAGCCATGTTTGAGGATATCCATGATGAGCTCTGGCGCCTGGCTATAGGGAATACTGAGATAAAAATAACCCGCCTCATCGAAACGTGTTTTTTGATGTGGATGCCACTGCTCATCCGCCAGCCAACGGGCTTTTTCAGGGGTGAACTTTAACTCAGCCCACTGCAAGGTCGTTCCTGAGAATATCCCATACCCACTCCCGAGTTCACGATCTAATTGCTGGTCATCAATCTCCAAGGCCGATTCCGCTAATAAATCTGCTTGTTCTAAAGCATCAACGGCAAAACTCCGAATGGCCTGGCGCCGATGACACCAACTGTCGAGGTACCAGTTATCACGGTAAAAAGTCAACCGTTGAGGGGAAATTTGACGTACACTCGAGCGCCCAGACTGACGATTAAAGTGTTTAATATTCAACCGCTTACGATTCAGTAAAGCCTGAGAAATCAACTGGAAAAAAGCCGGTTGGGCACTCTGACGAGCCTGGCTGATAATACGAATACGACGCGTGATTTCATCGACACTGTGATCTCCCTGGTCCAATAGGGCACGAATCCGGGCTTGCAGGGGTTTAATATGTTCCGATAACACCTCTTGCTGCAGATTTTCCATCCAGGCATTCATCGTTAACAGTGCATGTATCTCACTCGTGTTAAACCATAAACCGGGTAATTGATAGGAATGCTCTGTGTCCGGATGTTGCTCATAACGATAACCACGCAGTTCATGATCCCAGATAATGGGGGCCCCGAGGCGATCTCGCAGATACTCAAGATCTCGTTTGAAGGTAGCCGGTGAAACCTCCAAAGCCTCAAGAAACTGGGCACGTGTGACCACACGATTGTTATTCAGCAGTTGATCAATAAGATAAAAGCGTTCTGTACGATCCATATTATTATTCACTGGCTCACGTTATGAGCCACTTGGGCCGGATAATAGCACGTGTCACTACTATCACGAGAGTAAAATCATGAGCCTAATCAATCGCTTTCTATTCAGAATCAGTGCCTACCTCCGCTGCCGGGTGATTCGCGGTCAAAACCATGAACCCTACCTGGAGCGATATCATTTATTACGCCTACCTTTTGGCATTCAAGTTTATTTGCACCGATTTGTAGCCAGTGATCCCGGCAGAGCACTGCATAATCACCCCTGGCACTCGGCGTTATCCCTGGTACTGAGCGGGCAATATACTGAAACACGTCTGGGTAACCGACAGCAAAACTATAACCTGCATAAACGTCTGATCCGCGCGGGTAGCCTGAACTTTATCGGTGGATCCATCTATCATCGCATCAATCTTCAACCTGGAGAACAGGCTTGGACCTTGTTCATTCACACGGCCAGTCAACGTAGCTGGGGATTTCTGGATACCCGCCATAGACAGTTTTGCTACCAAGATCATAACCAGGTGCTGGATACAGATAGTAATCCGTTATGGTGGAAAACCGCATTACGTCCTTATCGTGACCCTCAAATGAGAAGTGCCTTACCAGAGTGAATGTTGGTGATTCAAGAGTGCCTTTAGCCCTATACTGGGGCCATGATTATTCCCCAGTACCCTAACGTTAAAATTCTTGGTTTTGCCGGGTTCAGCGGTAGTGGAAAAACCACCTTGCTGAGCCGGGTCATGCCAATCTTAAATAAACATGGATTGCGCTTGGCCATCATTAAACATTCCCATCATGATTTTGAAATTGACCAACCGGGTAAAGACAGTTATCGATTACACCATGCAGGTTCCAGACAAACCCTCCTGATATCACCTTACCGTTGTGCATTGATCAAGGAAAATGTGCTTCCCGAGGAACCCGGGCTTGAACAGGCCTTGCAAGAACTGGATGGTTCTCAACTGGATTTAGTTTTGGTGGAGGGTTTTCGCCAGGTAGCCGAACTCGATCGTATTGAAATTCATCGGCCAGAATTGGGAAAACCCCTGCTCTGTGAGGATCAGCCAAAAATCATCGCCGTGGCTACAAACCAACCGATTGAAGTCGGTATACCGGTATTGGATCTTAATCAACCCGCGATAATTGCCGAATTTATTCTGCAGTGGGTCAATCCGAGTAATTTGAATTACGATCCTGAAAGCGGATCGTAAGTCACTATATTTGCTTTATATTTTGGCAATTCAGTCATGATCTGCTTTAATTCGATGCATGCGGCAATCAAAACAAATCTTGTGATTTCTTGATGAAATCCTATTCATTAAAAATACTGGTAGTTTGTGTTTACCTTTTATGGCTCGGGTTACCATTAACCGCACAGGGACAAACTGACGCTCCCGCATTGGAGAAGGTTCGTCTTCAACTATTTTGGAAACACCAATTCGAATTTGCCGGGTTCTATGCGGCCAAGGCCAAAGGCTATTATGCCGATGTTGGGCTGGACGTTGAAATAGCTGAATTAGAATCCGGGAAGGATTCTGCCATGGAGAAGATTATCAATGGTGAGGCGGATTATGCGATTGGTGATTCTTCCATTATCGTAGATCGTGCTCAAGGCAAACCCATTAAGCTACTGGCCAATATTTTTCAGCATAGCCCCCACGTGCTGATCTCACTGGCTGATTCAGGCATTATTTCTCCGGCACAAATGATCGGAAAAAAGATCATGATACCCGAAGGCGATACCATGAACCCGGTCATTACGGCCATGCTCGCAAGTGAATCGGTCAGTTTCAAACAAATGCAGGTCGTGGATCACAACTTCAGCGTGGATCCACTCGTTAATGGTGAAGTTGACATCATTGCCGCCTACGCCACTAATGAACCGATGTTGTTAAAACAAAAAGGTATTGATTTCAATATCATCAATCCACTCAATTATGGCATCGATTTCTATGGCAATAATATATACACCCACGAAAAGACCATCTTAAAAAAACCACAACAGGTAGAAAATTTTGTGCGGGCCAGCCTGAAGGGATGGACTTATGCGCTGCAAAAACCGGATGAAATTATTCATCTGATACTGCAGGACTATAGTCAGAAAAAATCTCGTGAAGCACTTGAATTCGAAGCCAAAGCGATTCGTCAATACATCCTGCCTGAATTCATTAAGCTTGGCGATATCAATCCTCAACGTATGCAAAGAATTGTTGAAACCTACTTTGATCAAAACTTGATTCCTGCGGACTTCAATGTCGAAAACCTCATATATGAAAGGAATTTAGCGCAACCAGAAGCGATTAACCTCACGGAACTGGAAAAAAGCTGGATTAAAGAAAAACAAAGTATCACGCTTGGCGTCGATCCCAACTGGGCCCCCTTTGAATATATAGATGCGCAGGGTCAGTATGCAGGTATGGCCTCTGATTTCATGTCTTTAATCAGTCAGAAAACCGGACTAGGGATCGAAATTCAAAAAAATGCAACCTGGCAAGATGTGATTGACAGCGCCAAGGCCCGGAACCTGGATGTGTTACCCGCAGTAGTAAAATCGCTTGAACGGGAAAGCTTTTTGGATTTTGCCACACCTCACATGACCTATCCTATGGTGATTCTGACCCGAAAAAACAGTCAGTTCATCAGTGATATCAGTGATTTAAACGGTATTGAAGTCATTGTCATTCGAGGTTATGTCACTGAGGACCTGATCCGTCGCAATCATCCCGCAATCAAACTGATACTGGTCGATAATATCAATCAGGCCCTGGAGAAAGTGTCATCCGGAGAAGCCTTGGCCTTCATCGATAATCTCGCCACAATCACTCATAGCATTACTCAACAAGGCTATACCAACTTACGAATCAGTGGCACCACGCCTTATCAGTTTGCGCTCAGTATTGGCGTTGTTAAGGGTAATGAAATATTACTGCAAATCATGGAAAAAGCGATACGCTCGATTTCCGAAGAAGAAAGAAGACAGATCAGGGATAAATGGATATCAATTGAGTTACCGGATAGCTTCGATGAAAAACTGATCATTCAAATCAGTGTGGTCTTGGTTTTCGTTATTGGCATGTTTATGTTCTGGAATCGTCAAATGGCCCGAGAGATCTTGCGTCGTAAACGATTTGAAAAAGAATTGATCAAATCAGAACAACGATTTCGGGAATTGTTTGAAAATAACAAGGCGGTGGAACTCATCGTCAATCCGGAAAATGCAGTCATTATCGATGCCAACAAAGCTGCATTGAAATACTATGGCTATAGCAAACAGCAGCTTTTGTCATTATCGCTTTATGATATCAACACCCAGTCCAAGGAAAAATCATTAAAGAACCTCAAACAAGCCAATACTGAACAACGCTCGCATTTCTTCTTTCGACATCGTCTGGCGAATGCTGAGGTTCGTGATGTGGAAGTGCATACAGGACCGATCGACTGGAATGAACAACGCATGCTGTATTGTATTATTCATGACATCACCGATCGGGTTAAAGCCGAAAATGCACTGGTGGAAGCCAAGGGAGAGGCAGAAAGAGCAAACCGGGTGAAGAGTGAATTTCTGGCCAACATGAGTCATGAAATTCGTACACCGATGAATTCAGTACTGGGCATGGCCGAATTGCTTGACGATACTCCACTCAATCAAGAACAGAGGAATATGCTGAACATCGTTCGCAGTTCTGGCAAAGCTTTGATTGCCATCATCAATGATATTCTTGATTTTTCCAAGCTGGAAGCTGAAAAAATGACGGTTGAAAAAGTATCTTTTCCAATTGATGCTCTGGTACAGGAAGTCGTGGCCACCCTCAAACCCAATGCCAGTGAAAAGAATCTTCAACTGATCATTGATAAATCCGCAGGCATGGATATTTCGATTCTGAGTGATCCCACAAAGATTCGTCAAATTTTGACCAATCTAATCGTTAATGCCATTAAATTTACGGAAAGTGGCTCTGTCACCATTCATCTCGATCGGCAGCAAACCCTTGATCATGAAACCACACTGGTTATCAAGGTTTCAGATACTGGCATTGGCATCGATGAACAGGTTATCGATCATTTGTTTGATTCATTTACCCAGGCCGAACAATCGACTACCCGTAAATACGGTGGAACGGGTCTGGGTCTAACCATCACGAAAAAATTGATAGACTTGCTTGGGGGCGAAATTAAAGTCACATCGCGAGTGGGTATTGGCAGTTGTTTCACCATTTATCTGCCCACCACTTATAAACTGATCACCAGCCAGGAGCAATCCCTTTACAGTTCTATGGAAGTAACACAAGCACGTCAGTTCCCCCGTTTCGCAGCCCACATCCTGGTCGCTGAGGACGTTATCCCCAACCAAATACTCATCCAGAAAATGCTGTCAAAATTTAATCTGGACTGCGACTTTGCAGACAATGGTGAACAGGCGATCCAAATGGCACAAGATAATCATTACGACATCATATTTATGGATTGTCAGATGCCGGTTATGGATGGATATACGGCTACACAGAAGATACGCCAGTTCAACAAAGACATTCCCATTTTAGCCATTACCGCCAATGTATCCTCTGAGGATCATCAACGCGCATACCACAATGGTATGAATGAACTGGTCACCAAACCCGTCAACCTGTCTACTCTGGAAAAAGTCTTGATGAAATGGCTCGGCGATAAACGCATTAATGAGGAAGGCGAAAAATATAATACCTCTAAAGAACTCAAGGTCATCAATTTTTCTACCTTGCAACAGTTGAAGGATGATGTAGAAGAAGCTTTTACTGAAATCTTTGATTCCGTGATCAACAGTATCCAGGAGAATATTCGTCAATTACACGAACAAACCAACGATACCCAAAACATCACGCGCCTGTTTCACAGTATCAAATCACCTGCTGCAACACTGGGTGCTGAACAACTGGCGGATTTAGCGGCAAACTATGAACAGATTGCCCGGCGCAACAATATTCATAACTTATCAATTCTGATTAACAACATCGAGTCGGCTTATGCCGAACTTCAACAGGAACTCACTGATTACAAAAAAACGGGATAAAGCAGCCTCTGCCCCCTATCAAGAGAGTTACGTCGCAAGGGCTTTGACCAGTTCATCCATATTGTTCTTGGCATCACCGAATAACATCCTGGTGTTGTCTTTATAAAAAAGCGGATTTTCAACACCTGCATAACCTGTAGCCATGCTGCGTTTTAACACTATGGTCAATTTACTTTTCCAAACCTCCAGTACCGGCATTCCTGAAATCGGACTACCCGGATCTTCCAAAGCCGCTGGATTCACCGTGTCATTGGCACCAATCACGAGGGTCACATCAACGTTAGGGAAATCATCGTTCACCTCATCCATTTCGAAAACCACATCGTAAGGTACCTTGGCCTCGGCCAGTAAAACATTCATATGCCCGGGCATGCGGCCAGCTACGGGATGAATGCCAAAGATGACGTGCACTCCTTTCCCCATCAATAAACGCGTCACTTCAGCCACTGCTTGCTGCGCCTGGGCCATGGCCATACCGTACCCAGGAACAATCATTACTTTCTTGGCACTGGAAAGGACTTGGGCCACTTCTTCGACACTTGAAGCAACCACTTCACCGGTCTCACCCCCGCTTGCAACAGCCTGACTGGTGGTACCAAAACCACCGGCTATGACACTTAAGAAATTACGATTCATGGCCCGACACATGATATAACTGAGGATGGCACCACTACTTCCCACCAGAGCCCCGGTTACAATCAACAAATCATTGGATAACATGAAACCGGTCGCAGCCGCTGCCCAACCGGAATAGCTATTGAGCATGGAGATCACCACTGGCATATCGGCCCCTCCTATGGCAATCACCATATGCACCCCAAAGATCAAAGCAATCAAGGTCATGATAATCAACGGGGTGTAGGCTTCCTGGATATTATCGACATTGACAAAGATCACAGCATAAATCACCACCACAAAAAACATGATGAGATTGAGCATATGTCGGGCTGGTAGTAAAACCGGTTTGCTATTGATGATTGCACTTAATTTACCAAAAGCGATCACAGAGCCGGAAAAGGTAAGGGCCCCGATATAGATACCGATATACACTTCCAGATCATGAATGGTTTTCTCAACGCCGCTGAAATGTAGGTTGGGGTCGAAATAGGTTGCATAACCTACACTGACTGCGGCCAATCCAACCAGACTGTGCAATATAGCAACCAATTGCGGCATCTGTGTCATTTTGACTTTTTTTGCCAGAATGAAACCCAATATGGCCCCTGGAATCATACAGATAACAATAATCCAATAACTGGTGACTGCATCACTAAAAATCGTAGCGATAACGGCCAGGGCCATACCCAACATACCATAAAGATTACCGCGCTTGGCATTTTCATTACTGCTCAGCCCGCCCAATGCGAGGATAAACAGGATGGCTGCCCCCAGGTAAAATGCATTGATTAATTCTGTAGACATGATTATTCCCCGAACATCTTGAGCATACGTTGGGTAACAGCAAAACCACCCACGATATTAATCGTCGCGATCAATATCGCTACCGCCGACAGAATAATGATCAAACTACTCTGCGAGGAAACCTGGATCAATGCACCTATGATAATAATGCTACTGATGGCATTGGTAACACTCATCAGCGGTGTATGCAAAGAAGGTGTTACGTTCCAGATAACCATGTAACCGATAAAACACGACAGTATGAATACTGTGAAATGGCCCATGAAAGAAGGAGGGGCCACAGCACCTATACCAAACAGGGTTAATGCTCCTACCAGTAAAGGCATCAGGTTTTTAAACAATTGTAGAATGACCGAGGGTTCTTCATCGGCATCTATGGCCACGTGTGCATCCGGTACCGATTGCTCGGAATAAGCCGGTTGTCGCGCAGCAACCTCAATAGCCGGGGGTGGCCAGGTAATCTCTCCGGATTTAACGACTGTAGATCCTCGTATCACCTCGTTTTCAAAATCCAGATCAAGATCAGCACTGACATCATCAATCAATTCATCCAGCATATTGAGCAAGTTGGTCCCATAAAGCTGGCTGGCCTGGGCCGGCAAACGACTGGGCATGTCGGTAAAGCCAATGATGGTGACACCGTGTTTTTCCGATACCCGATGAGGTTTGGTCAGTTCGCAATTACCACCCTGTTCTGCAGCCAGGTCAACAATCACACTACCCTGCTTCATGGACTTGACCATTTCCTCGGTTATCAGCTTTGGTGCCGGCTTTCCGGGAATCAGCGCGGTGGTAATGATGATATCCACTTCACGTGCCTGCTCGGCAAACAAGGCCATTTCAGCATCAATAAAGGCTTGGCTCATTTGTTTGGCATAACCCCCTTCACCAGATCCATCTTCTTCAAAATCCAATTCCAGAAATTCAGCATCCATACTCAGAATCTGGTCCTTCACTTCAGGACGCGTATCAAAGGCTCGAACAATGGCCCCGAGCGATTTAGCCGTACCAATTGCAGCGAGTCCGGCAACACCTGCGCCGATAACCATCACTTTTGCCGGCGGGACCTTCCCTGCCGCTGTAATCTGGCCGGTAAAAAACCGCCCAAAATGATTCGATGCCTCTATGACCGAACGGTAACCCGCGATATTAGCCATCGAACTCAGCGCATCAAGTTTTTGCGCACGAGAAATCCGAGGCACGGCATCCATGGACATGGCGTTAATGCCTTTATCAGCCAGGGCTTTCAATAATTCAGCATTTTGCGCGGGCCAAAGAAAACAAATTAACAGGCATCCCGAGGGCATGAGATCCAGTTCATGATCACCATTTTCAGGATGGGCTTGGGGTGCTCGAACCTTGAGAACGATATCTGCCTGTGCATATAACTCTTGACTGTCATTAACGATTTTCGCACCGGCCTCGCGATAGGCATCATCGGAAAAACTGGCTGGCATACCCGCGTGGCTTTCAACCCATACCTGGAAACCTTTTGCTACCAACTTGTGTGTGATATCTGGAGTCGTCGCGACACGTTTTTCTCCAGTCTGGATCTCTTTTGGAATTACAATTCTCATTCAATACACCTGTTGCCAATCTAGATAGACAATCTAGTCATTATGACGGATTGGATTCTGATTATGGCCCGATAGACAATCTGGGATTATGACGGGCCGACCGGACATATTAATGATCTCTAATAGAGAAAGCCAGAGTTATCGGTAGAAAACCCTGCTTTACATACCCGTCACTCATGGGGATCAGCTCATATTCGAAGCGCCATTATTTGAATCATTAAAACCATAGATGAACCGAACCTTGTAGCCTCGGTCAAAAGCTGACACTATTAATTCTTTAGCGCACATACAATTTGATTCAATCAGTGAGTGTAAACAAACCAGCTCATCCGCCAGAAGAAATCACCTGGGCTATGATTTTTTCTCTGGCCAAAAACCATAAACCCATTCTCATCCAGGCACACGTAATCGCCATTGTGGCTGCCATCATTTTAGTTCCTGTTCCCATGTTAATGCCTTTGATGGTCGATGAAGTCTTGCTGGACAAGCCTGCCATTATTGTCTCAACCCTGAAGCAAGTATTCTATGAAGATTGGCATGGGCCCGTATTGTTTATCGGCGTTATCATGTTCATCACAATACTATTGAGATTTTTGGGTACCCTGTTATCCGTCTGGCAAACCCGTGAATTCACTCTGGTTTCCAAAGATATTACCTATCGCTTGCGTAAAGACTTATTGAATCGACTCCAGACAATTTCCATGGCGGAGTATGAAACTTTGGGTAGTGGCGCGATGGCTTCCCACCTGGTCACCGATATCGATACCGTGGATACCTTTATCGGTTCTGCCTTAAGTAAATTCCTGGTGGCAGTACTCATTGTCAGTGGCGTTGCTATCACCCTGTTGTGGATTCACTGGCAAATGGCATTATTTATTCTGATCATGAATCCCATCGTGATTTATTTCACCACCGTGCTTGGAAAAAAAGTCAAACAACTGAAGCAACAGGAAAACAGTGCGGTCGAAGTATTCCAACAATCACTGACTGAAACCCTCGATGCCATTCAACAGATCAGAGCGAGTAACCGGGAACGTCATTATCTATTACGTGTGATCGACCGTGCCCGTGGCGTCAAGGAAAGTTCAGCCAGTTTCAGTTGGAAAAGTGATGCCGCCAATCGCCTCTCCTTTTTTATTTTCCTGATGGGATTTGAAGTATTTCGTGCCGTCAGTATGTTGATGGTTGTATTTTCATCCCTGTCCATCGGCCAAATGTTTGCGGTGTATGCGTACCTCTGGTTCATGATGACTCCCGTGCAGGAAATCCTCAGCATTCAATACAGCTATTTTTCGGCCAATGCCGCTCTGAAAAGGCTCAACCGTATTCTCGAGCTAAAAAAAGAACCACATTTCCCAGCAAATACCAATCCCTTTAAAGGTCATCAAACCGCAAGCCTTACAATAGATAACATTCACTTTGCGTACAAAACCGATGATCCCATCCTCAACGGAATATCATTGGCAATAGGGGCCGGAGAAAAAATAGCATTGGTGGGTGCCAGTGGAGGGGGTAAATCCACTTTGGTCCAGGTTATCCTGGGGCTCTATCCACCTTCCGAGGGTCAAATCTATTTTAATGATGAACCAGTCAGCCAGATTGGTTTACACACCATTCGAGACAATATAGCAACCGTGTTACAACACCCGGCACTGTTTAACGACAGTATTCGGAATAACCTGACGATGGGTATCGACATGCAAGAGGCTGCGCTGTGGCAGGCTTTGGAGATTGCCCAGCTTAAACCCGATATTGAAGCCCTGGAAAATGGTCTCGATACGATAGTGGGACGTAATGGTATTCGATTATCCGGTGGCCAAAGGCAGCGCCTGGCCATTGCGCGAATGATTTTATCCGAACCGAAGGTGGTCATCCTTGATGAAGCCACATCGGCATTGGATACCGCCACAGAAGAGCGGTTACATCGTGCCCTGGCCAGTTTTCTGGCTGGTCGTACCACATTGATTATTGCCCACCGTTTGAGTGCCATTAAACAGGCTGATAGGGCTTACGTTTTTGATGGTGGAGAAATAATTGATGAAGGTCATCACGATGAACTGGTCAATCGTGATGGCCTATATCAGGAATTGTATGGTCAACGCCAACAGGTTTGATACCCATGATCAGTTGCCATTTACATGATTTCATAGAAATCGCCTGCCTGTATCAGTATCGGGTATGTATCAGCTTTATTGATGGCACGCATCTGGAAGGCACAGCCCATACGACCTATACCGATAAGGATAAAAAAGAAATCCTGGTTCTGCGGCTAGACCAAAAGGACCAGAATATTGACTTGAACCAGATCAAACAGATGCAGGCGATCACACCAAATCCCCATTTTAATACCGTCAAATTCTAGGATATCTCCTGTACATACTTGAGCACCTGATCCAGTTGGGATCTCGGAGTATAAAAATGGGGTGATAAGCGGACACCGCCTCCGCGATGCGCGCACAATACTTTCCTGGCCATCAATTGCTGGTAAAGATGCTCACTGGCGAGGCCCTCTTTATAAAAGGTGACGATACCGGATAACCGACTCTCATGGCGATCCGTTAACAGTTTCACCCCTGGAATATCTTCAAGCCTGTCCATGAGATACCGCGTGTTGGTTATGATGGCACTACCAATCTGCTCCAGTCCTTGCTCCAGCAGAAAACCAACACTACTGTTCAGTGCATAAATACCCAACATATTGGGGCTGCCACATTCAAATCGTCGGGCTGATGAAGCGGGTGTGAAATTCTGTTGTGTATAATCACCCAGATTTTCAGCCATATGCCAGCCAAACTGATTCAAGGACAGTGACTCAAGAAGGTCACGCCGAATATAGAGCAAGCCAAGGCCTTCGGCCGACAACATCCACTTATGTCCGTCCGCCACCACAAAGTCTGCCTGGATGGCCTGTACATCAAATGGCAAAGCGCCAATATGCTGGATAGCATCCACACAGAAGAGTGTTCCCTGGGCACGACAAAATTGACCCATGCGTTCCAGGTTAAGACGAAAGCCGTTGTGGTACTGAATCGAACTGACTGATAGGAGCCGGGTTCGCTCATCACACAGCTCCATCAGCGCTTGTTCTGGATCTTGAGCGCTTTCCAGATCAAGTTTTCTGAACTCAACCCCTTTTGCAGCCAAGGCTTCCCAGGGAAATCGATTAGAAGGAAACTCCTGGCGAATACCCACCACATTATCACCCCTTCTCCATTCCAGACCCGAGGCTACAAATGACAACCCTTCAGACGTATTTTTGACCAGGGCGATGTCCTCCGGACCTGGAGCATTAATCAAAACCGCCAGTTTGGAACGTAACTCCTTTTCTGTATGCAACCATTTGGAATAATGCAGGGAACCCCATTGCGCGTTTTCCTTAACGAAATCAGTAACGGCCTGGGCAGTGACCTGTGGCCAGGGACCAACTGCAGCATGATTCATGTGCGCCAGATGTTCAATCACAGGGAATTGTTCTTTCATACTTTTAGAAGCCCATCAACAGGCATCCACTCAATCTATAGAGACCGGCTAGAACTGACCACTGGCCTGCAAATCGGCATGATAGGATGAGCGCACCATAGGGCCACTCGCGACCTGATCAAATCCAAGCTCGTAAGCCAGAGTCTCTAACTGTTTAAATTCTTCGGGTGTGACAAACCGTTCTACTGGAAGATGATCTCGACTGGGCTGTAAATACTGACCCAGCGTGAGCATATTGATTTCGTGTTCTCGCATATCCTTCAGGACCTGTTCAACTTCCTCCAGACTCTCGCCTAATCCCAGCATGATGCCCGACTTCGTAGGCACGGTTGGGTGTTGTTGTTTGAATCTTTGTAACAGTTGCAATGACCAAAGATAATCTGAACCCGGTCGAATTTTTTTATAAAGGCTGGGCACCGATTCAAGATTATGATTAAACACATCCGGCGGAGACAGTGCCAATATATCTAATGCCAGGTCCATGCGCCCCCTGAAATCCGGTGTCAGAATCTCTATCTTGATGTTCGGATTGTGCATTCGAGTGGCCTCGATGCAATCCACGAAATGCTGGGCCCCACCATCCCGTAAATCATCCCGGTCGACCGAAGTGATCACAACATATTTCAAATTCATGTTTTGAATGGTAAGCGCCAGGTTTTTGGGTTCGCTCGCATCCAGCGGATTGGGGCGGCCATGCCCTACATCACAGAAGGGGCAACGCCGTGTACAGATATCACCCATAATCATAAAGGTGGCAGTGCCTTTGGAAAAACATTCTCCCAGGTTAGGGCAGGCTGCTTCTTCGCAGACCGTGTACAGGTTGTTTTCCCTTAACGTGTTTTTCAATTGTTTGACAAGATCACTGGTCGGCGCCTTGGCCCGAATCCATTCGGGTTTACGTTGCATGGTTTTACTGGGCACCACCTTAATGGGTATCCTGGCGACCTTGTCAGCACCCTTCAGTTTAACGCCTTGCACTACCTTGTTTTTCTGAGTCATACCTTATTTCTCGTAACCAATCAGTTGAAATAACTGAGCACAAAGTGCTTGTTCTACCTGCATCCAGTCTACTTGCTCTATGTGATCCACCAGTTGGGTGACTTCCAACCCCTGAAAACCACAGGGATTGATACCTGAAAAAGGTGTCAAGTCCATATCCAGATTAAAGCTCAAGCCATGATAGCAGCAACCCTTACGAATACGTAAACCCAGCGCTGCAATTTTGGCCTGATGAATATAAACTCCGGGTGCATCTTTCCGAGCTACGGCGTCGATACCCAGACTGGCCAATACATTGATGATTGCATTTTCAAGGATCGTAACCAGCTTTCGAATACCTAAATTCAGACGTTTTAAATCCAGCAGGCAATAAATAACCAATTGACCCGGACCATGGTAAGTCACCTGGCCTCCCCGATCGACATTAACCACGGGGATATCACCCGTATCCACTAAATGTTGTTTACGGCCATTGAGCCCTTGGGTATAAACGGGATTATGCTCTGTGATCCAGAATTGATCCGGTGTTTGCGGGCCGCGTTGATCGGTAAAAGTCCTCATCGCCTGCCATATAGGTTCATAGTCGGTCCGGCCCAGGTGTTTAATAATAGGCTGCAAAGATAAGGACCCTATAAAGACATCACGACTTGTTCAGAATCAGTCAGGGATTGATATATGTCATCCAATTGTTGGCGGCTATATGCGGTAAAGGTAATCGTCAGTGCCTGGTATTTACCTTGCTTGCTTTGATTGCGTGTTACCTGAAATTCTGTGTTGGTTGGACAATGTTGGCGAACCAATTCCAATACATCCGCTTCAAACCCTTCATCATTCAAGCCAAATACCTTGAGCGGAAATTCACAAGGAAACTCTAGCAGTTCAATATCATTAGAGTTGCTTTTTCCGGACATTCTAGGATTCCTTACGATGAATTACTGGAGTTTTTGTTTATAAGCCTGAAAAATTTTCTGGACCTGGTTCCATTTAGGCCCGGGAACACCACGACCTACTTTATGCTGGTTTAACTCGGTCACTGGCATAATTTCCTTGGTTGAAGACGTCATCCAAATTTCATCAGCATCATGCAATTCATCCTCAGAAATCTCTTTTTCTCCCATCACGACCTTATTATCATGACATAACTCTATAATGAGATCGCGGGTGATACCACCCAGCATATAACGGCTTTTGGGTGGTGTCCGAATAACATCATCTTTAACGATGAACAGATTACTCGCAGAGCCCTCAACCGCATACCCTTCACGAATCAGAATAGCTTCCGTCGCCTCCTGATTCATAGCCTGTTGTTTACGCAGCACATTGGGCAAAAGATTAATCGATTTGATATAACAATCCGCCCAACGATTATCTTCCACAGTGATCGCCTTAATACCTGCAGTCTTTGAATCAGTTAATGCATAATGATGCGAGTGGCACATGACCAGAACCGTCGGGATTAAATCAGCATTATAATTATGTTCACGTCTTTGCATGACCCCACGCGTTACCTGCAGGTAAATATAAGCATCAGGCGTATCACAATTGTGCGCAAAGAGGGTACTAAAAATGTGTTCCCAGTCCGATTGGGATAATGGATTATTGATACCAATAGCATCCAGGCTATTCTGCAGGCGTTGCATGTGTTGTTGCAGCCGAAACGGTCGCCCCGCATAGACAGGAATCACTTCATACACACCATCACCGAACATGAACCCTCGATCCATTACAGGTACGCAGGCCTGCTCGGCGGCTTGGTATTCTCCATTTAAATAAACCTGTTGATACATCCTAATCCTTACTC
>JASJBW010000057.1 GCA_030066315.1 Gammaproteobacteria bacterium | reverse complement strand
GGTACGTCGCCATTGGCATCGAACTCATGGTTGCCCGAGGCACCGTGGTAGTTGACGTCTTAGCCGGCTGCAATCGCCTCTTTGGCCTTCTGCCACTGACCGGGCAGGATTACGACGCCAGGCGCACTGGCAACCTGGCGCACAGCGCTGGCTACCGCGGCACGATCGCCGCTACCGGCTTTTTCGATCGCCAACGCGACGATGAATGCAGCATCATAGGCCTGGGCTGAGAATACCGCATCGGGGTCCATGCCCACTGCCTTTGCAGCCCTGACGAAAGGAGCCTTACCTGCCAACTCAGGCGAGCCGGGTTTGGTGGCAATCATGTCGACACTACCGCCCAGGGCGCCGATTAGCTTGTCACCAACCATGCCGTCACCGCCGACGAATTTTTCAAAATCACCACTTTCCATGGCCTGGCGGATAATGGTCTGGCCGGAGCCGTCAGCATAAGCCAGTACTACCAGGGTCTGGGCACCGGAGGAGGCCAGCGAACCAAGCTCGGCACGATAATCGGCTTTACCATCTTCATGCGCTTCATTGGCAGCGACCGAACCTCCCATGTCACTGAACGCATTCGCCAGGGATTCGGCAAAGCCCTTACCATAGTCGTTGTTGACATAACTGATAGCGACCTCGTTGATACCCTTGGCCTTGAGCATCTTCGCCATCATCACACCCTGGTAGGCATCGGACGGCGCGGTACGGAAGACCAGGTCGTTATCTTTGAGGCCAGTCAGCGCCGGCGAGGTGGCCGACGGCGAGATCAGGGTAACACCGCCGGGAATCGCGGCATTGTTGGCCGCGGCGATGGTGGCCCCGGAGCACATCGGGCCGACGATGGCCGCGACTCTCTCCGAGTTGACCATACGGTCGGCAACATTGGAGGCCGCGGTGGCATCCGCACAGGTGCTGTCGCCTTTGAGTAAATTGATTTTCGAGTTGTCGAATATGCCGCCCTGGGTGTTGACCTGGCCGATGGCTAAGCTCGCGCCATCATAAATCGGTGGGGTCAGGCTCTCGAGGGGGCCGGTAAACCCGCCCAGGAATGCGATTTTGACATTATCCGCCTGGATGCTTGCAGTGGCCAGCAGGGTCGCGGCAGCAAGACTGAGAGTAAAGGTTGTTTTCATTGTTCCTCCGGGATCAAGTTTGAACCGACAGCATAGGGAAGTTCGTGGGAAAAATCCATTCTGCCTGCCAGGTTTGTGACCAGGGGATTATCGGCCTGAAAGCGGCAAAAAATCAAGCCATCCCGGGGTTATCCGGCCCGGTCTGGGAATCATCGATGTTCGCTTGTTGCTGCTCGAGCAAAGATTTGTACATGATCAGGGCATCGACATAGCCCGCCTGCTTGTGCCGGTAAGCCTCGGGCACCCGGCCGATGACGCTGAAACCGAGCTTTTGCCATAGATGAATCGCCGCCTCGTTGGTGCTGACCACGGCATTGAACTGCATCGCGCGGTAGCCGAGCTCACGCGCCAGTTGCTGCGAATGCTCACACAGGCTGGCAGCAATGCCTCGCCCGCGAAAATCCGCCGCCACCATGTAGCCACAATTACATATATGATCGCCGGGGCCGGCAGCGTTGGGTTTCAGGTAATAACTGCCGGCAACGCGTCCGTCCTGTTTATAAACCAGGGTCTTGTGGGGGAGCGCACACCAGTAATCAAAGGCCTCATCGAATCCGATAGCGGGATCTATGGCATAACTGTCCCGGGCCTGGACGATGCCCTGGAAGGTTGGCCAGAACTCGGTGAAATCCTGCCTGGTCATTTCGGTGATCGGCAACAAAAAGGCCCTCGTGCTGTTGTAACATGAGGGCCTATTCTAGCATCGACCAACGCCTGTCTTAAATGGTCCCGGGTAACTCGACAAGGTCTGTCGGTTGGATACGGTCAAAGCAGCTAGCCCGCCGACTATTCTTGCTTGCTTGGCTGATAGTAATAGTCGTATTTTTCCAGCAGTGATTTCATAAAGCTCCAGGCCTCGCTGTAGCTCAAGCCGCTGTCCTCTGGAATGATAATCTTGACATACAGGTCCTGGCCTTTTTCCTGTTTCAGCTTGTCCAGGCGTTTTTCCACCTCTGCCAGCGGCAGCTGTTGAAAGCCCTGATCCGTCGGTTCCTTGTACCGGATGACTTCGCCACCTTTATCCTTGACGTAATAGACCTCGGCGACATACTTGCCGCGGGCGCTGCGCGCCGGCTTGATCAGTTGCTCATACTTGGACTTGACCACATCATACTCGCCCCTGAGCGTCAACAACTGGCGGTTGTATTCGATCTTTTCCTTTTCCAGTAACTCGATATCCAGTTTCTGTTGCTGATTGTCCGCGTTTAACACCGCGATTTCAGCGGTGGCCAGTTCCAGCTCCAGCTGGGTGGACTGGGTGATACGGATTTGTTCGTTCAATTGCTGTTGCAGATCGGCGATGCGTTGCGCCATATCCTCTGACTCGGAGCTTATGACCACGATTTGTTGCCTGGCATCGTCCAGTTGGGTCTCGGTCCTCGCTATCCGCTGGTTCAGGGAGTCCCTGTCCGATTCAAGGGCGATGATGATCTGGCGTTGTTCCAGCGCCTGTTGGTCGGCCTTTCTCAGTAACTCGTCTTTTTCCAGGATGCGCAAGCGCAGGATAGAGATCATTTGCTCGGCATTGATCAGGCGTTCTTCCAGGGTGGCATTCTCCTGGGTGGTGGACTCGATCATTTGCGCGGCCAGCCGCTCGGCTTCGATGCTTTGCTGCAATTCCGATACCAGCTGCCAGTTACGCACGATCAACAGGCTGGTGGCCATCAGAAAGATTACCACCACAACCATCATGATATCGGTGAACGAGGGCCAGAAGGAGCCTTCGTTGTCGGTATCCTCGATACCGTGTTGACCTATTGGAGGGAAGCCATTCATTCGTTGTCAGTGGAAGGCGGTAAGCGGAAGCCTTCGCGCAACAGCAATTTGATATCAGCAATGTCGGCGGTCAGCTGGTCCAACTGTTGCCGGTTGGTTTCGATAGAGTGGTGCAGGGTATTGGCCGAGGCCTGATAGGTCTCCTGGGTTTCGGACATTTTTTCGGTGGCCCGGATCACACCTTTGATCAGGCCCGCCATCTGGCTCAGCAGGTCTTCCGGGCGCTTGACGAACTTGGGAATCAGGTAGACCGAGGTCAGATGCTCGATCCCGCTGATCAAATGGGTTTGCACATCCTTCAGGCGCAGGTAGAAATAACCGAACAGGACATAGCTGACGATCGCGGTGATGGTGGTGGACAAGGCGGTCGACATACCATGGATGACCAGACCCATGCCACCGAGACCCGAGGCCGCCGAATCGATCAGGTCGGAGGCTCCGATCAGCGCTATCGACAACGCGACGATGGTACCGAACACACCGGTCAGGATCAGGATATTATTGATGAAGCGGACCACGCCCAGGCGCGTACTCTCGTCCGCGGTCAACATCGCGGCCAGTGCGTTATGATTGATCTCGCCATGGACCTGGCTGATCGAATTCATCGTCGCATAGCGCTTGACGATCATGCTGTGCGGGCTCAGGCCTTGCAGCGGATCCTCGCGGATGGCTTCGACATTATCGACAAAGCCGGCGATCTGGTTCTCCTCCATCTGGTATCGGAGCAACAGCCATAACAGGTTGAGCAGGCCGAATATCAACAGGCCGACGATAAAGCTGTTGAGAATAATCCCGGTCTTGGTCTGCTGGTTCTCCAGGTAAAAATGTGACAGAAAATCCAGGTTGACCACGATGGCCACAATGACGAGGACGATGGCGAGCACAAACTGGATCAGGATGCGGGTACTGAGTTTGATAAGTAAGCGATTCGTATCCATATCAATTCCGGCGTATTAACAGCTCATTGAATATAAAACAATTATTGTTGTAATAACCCGGCATAACCCTGGGTGCGAATCAGGTTATTGAAATATGCACGGTAATAGGCCACGGCGCTGTTACCGTTGGTGCCGACATCGTAAATCTTCCAGCCCTGCGAGCCCTGCATGAAACGGAAGTCGATCCGGATCGGATAGCTGTTCACCGGCATCACGCGCGCGGTCACGACAACCTCCTCGTAGCCCTGGCGGCGCGGTGGAAAAAACTTGATTCTGGGCTGAGAATCACCGTAGGCACTGACGATGCGGGCGAAAGCGGCGAAAAACATTTTCTTCAGATTGGATTTAAATATGTACTGCTGGGCCGAGTTGAGGCGATTGTAGTGATAGCCGGCTGCCCATTGCGCCATCTGGTCGAAGTCAAAGAATTGCGACAACTGGCTGTCGAGAAAACCGACGATATTGTCCAGGCTCTCCAGCTCACCGGATTTCAGGTAATCCTGCAACACGCGCACGCCCATTTCCAGCAGTTGCGCCGGTGACTGTTGCTGGTAGTTGGGGTAGTAGCCATAGGGTTGGCTGTAACCATAACCCGGTACCTGGGCATTGGCGTTAATACTGGCAAAGAGGAAGACAAGGCTGGAAAGCAGTAGCGTGATCGGTTTCATACGGATTCTCTGGTAAATGTGAATGATGATTGAATGTGTCCGGTGTGATGCATAAGTCTTTGATTGTTGGTACCGGGGGGGGGACTCGAACCCCCAAGGTGTTACCACCAGCGGATTTTGAATCCGCCGCGTCTACCAGTTCCGCCACCCCGGCACAATGGCAGGGGATTTTAGTTCAAATTCAGACGGAGTGGTAGTTCTATCATGGATAAAACCACAATCAATTTTCTTTGACAGGTTTTGCACAATTCCGGGGAGTAACAGTATCATTGCGCTCCCAGAAAATGATACCTGATCTTCATGAAATCCTCAGACTTTGATTTTAAACTACCTGAGAGACTGATTGCTCAGAGGCCGCTGCCCGAGAGACAGGCTTCGCGATTGCTCGTACTCGATCCTCAGGAAGCGTCCTATCAAGATCATCAATTTACTCATTTTGATCAATTCTTGCAGGCTGGAGACCTATTGGTATTTAATGATACCCAGGTATTTCCCGCCCGATTGTTTGGACAGAAACACACCGGGGGTAAGGTTGAGATCCTCGTTGAACGTATTCTCGATGAAAAAACGCTTTTAGCGCATGTCCGAGCCAGTAAGTCTCCACGACCCGGTACCATACTTACATTAGAGAATAAAATTGAATGCGAGGTCATCAGAAGAGACGATGATTTGTTTATACTGGAACAAGAATCGAATACCCATTGGCTGGATTTGTTACAGGATTATGGCCACATGCCGTTGCCGCCTTACATTCAACGTGCGGATGAGGAAAATGATCGGCAGCGTTATCAAACCGTTTATGCGCGTCAGCCCGGTGCTGTTGCAGCTCCAACGGCTGGTCTCCATTTTGATGATGACATGTTGCAGCGACTACAGCAAAAAGGAGTCCAGCAGGCTTATATAACCCTGCATGTCGGTGCTGGTACCTTTCAACCCGTTCGGGTAGATAATGTGGCTGAACATGTGATGCATGCAGAATGGATCGATGTGCCGGATTCGGTTTGTGAAACCATTCGACGCACTCATGAAAATGGGGGCAGGGTCGTTGCTGTAGGTACAACGGTCGTGAGAAGCCTCGAATCAGCAGCTCAAAACGGCGCGTTGAAATCATTCCAGGGAGATACGCGTTTATTCATCACACCCGGTTTTAAATTTCAGGTCGTGGATGCGATGTTAACCAATTTTCATCTCCCAAAATCGACTTTATTGATGTTGGTGAGTGCCTTCGCGGGGAAGAAATTTATTTTGGATGCCTATCAGCATGCCGTGGAACAGGGTTATCGTTTTTTCAGTTATGGAGATGCTATGCTGATTAAAAATCGATGTGAATCCTTTAACACTAATTGAATTATCAGATACCCGATTATTTCTAAAACATGGAATTCAAGCTCAATAATATCGATCATCATGCCCGACGTGGTCGATTGACATTTGATCGAGGTACGGTTGAAACGCCCACATTTATGCCGGTCGGTACCTATGGCACAGTTAAAGCCATGACGCCCGAAGAATTGAAAATGATCGGTGCTGAAATCATACTCGGTAATACCTTCCATTTAATGTTACGGCCGGGTAGCCATATTATTCAACAACATGGTGACTTGCACGATTTCATGCATTGGCAGGGGCCGATATTAACGGATTCGGGGGGATTCCAGGTATTCAGCCTGGCCGATATGCGCAAGATTACCGAGGAGGGTGTGTATTTTAATTCACCGGTTGATGGCGCTCCAGTTGAATTGACACCGGAAATATCGATGCGAGTCCAACGCGAACTGGGTGCCGATATCGTGATGATTTTCGATGAATGTACGCCTTATCCCGCAACGAAGCATGAAGCGAGTGCCTCCATGGAATTGTCTCTGCGCTGGGCAAAACGGAGCAAGAAAGCCCATGCGGGCAATCCGGCAGCTTTGTTCGGCATAGTGCAGGGCGGGATGTATGAAGACTTGAGAAAAAAATCCATTCATCAGTTAGTCAGTATGGGTTTTGATGGTTATGCGATTGGTGGACTCTCAGTCGGTGAACCGGCCGATGAACGTAATCAGATCCTGGATGTCTGTTTGCCGGAAATGCCCGTTGATAAACCACGATACCTGATGGGTGTGGGCAAACCGGAAGACCTGATTGAAGGTATACGCAGGGGTATTGACATGTTTGATTGTGTGATCCCCACACGTAATGCACGAACCAGATACCTGTATACCCATCATGGGATTATCAAAATTCGAAATAGTCGTTATGCGAATGACACCCGGCCTTTGGATTCAAATTGTGGATGTTACACCTGCCAGAACTACAGCCGAGCCTATTTACGTCATTTGGATAAATGCCATGAAATCCTCGGATCACGACTCAATACCATTCATAATTTGTATTATTTTCAGGATTTGATGAAAAAAATCAGGCATAGCATTGAAGAAAACCGTTTCAACGAGTTTGCCGAAGTGTTTTACAAGCTGTATAAATCGCAGGAACAATAGAGCATCTCAATGCATTCACAACATTGTGATTTGAAGTTTTAATCGAATTTTGGTTGGGCGTTATTCTGGATCCCACGCGAGTCACCTAAATGCCAATACAAAAATTAATGGAAGCGGATCAGGCGGTTACTATGATCGAAAACGGTCATACTATCGCTACCGGTGGATTTGTGGGTATCGGCGTCCCTGAAGCCTTGTTGTCGGCCGTGCAAAGACGTTATCGCAATTCAGCTGAACCTGCCGGTTTAACTTTAGTGTATGCGGCAGGGCAGGGTGATGGTAAGGAGCGTGGACTCAATCATCTGGGAGAACCGGGGTTGATTAAGCGTATCATCGGCGGCCATTGGGGATTAGTGCCAAAACTGGGACAACTGGCTTATTCGAATCAACTCGAAGCCTACAATCTGCCGCAAGGTGTCATATCGCATTTGTATCGAGATATTGCAGCCGGAAAACCCGGTACCCTTACTCATGTCGGATTACACACGTTCGTGGACCCTCGCATAGATGGTGGAAAACTCAACCGGGTGGCTGAGGAAGATATCGTGGAACTCGTCAACATGAGGGGTAAGGAATTTCTTTTTTACAAGACGTTTCCTATTCATATTGGCTTATTGCGAGGTACCACAGCCGATGAATGTGGCAATATCACCATGGAGCGTGAAGCTTTGACACTTGAGGCATTATCTATTGCTCAAGCGGTGCATAACAGTGGTGGTAAAGTATTGGTGCAAGTTGAAAAAGTGGTACAACGGCATGAGTTATTACCCCAAATGGTCAAAATTCCCGGTATCTTGGTTGATGCGGTCGTCATCGCTGAACCTGAAGATCATATGCAGACCTATGCAGAACAATACAATCCTGCCTACACGGGTGAAGAGAGAATTTCACGAGAACATATTGAGTTTGAAAAAAGTATTCGCCTGATTATGGGGCGCATTGCCGCTGCTTACCTCCAGGAAGGTAGTGTGGTTAACCTGGGTATTGGCATGCCTGAAGCCGTTGCTATGGCGGCCATCGAAAATAATACCATCGATAATATCACCCTATCGGTTGAACCCGGCGGTATCGGAGGAATGCCGGCCAGTGGTTTGAGTTTCGGAGCTACGGCCAATGCTGATGCGATTATTGATCAACCTTCTCAGTTCGATTTTTATGACGGAGGTGGACTCGATCAGGCTTTTCTGGGTATGGCAGAAGTAGATGCCAAGGGGAATGTCAACGTGAGCCGCTTTGCTTCCAGAACTGCCGGTGCGGGTGGATTCATCAACATCAGCCAGAATGCTCGGGAAGTCTATTTCATGGGGACCTTTACCTCAGGAAAACAACAGGTTGATTTAAGCGGGCAGGGTTTGAACGTTCAGTCGAATGGTCCCGTAAAAAAGTTCGTCGACCAGGTACAACACCTGACATTCAATGGCCTTCAAGGGCTAAAAAAAGGTCAGGTGATTCGATATATTACGGAACGCGCCGTATTTAAATTGACGGAAGAAGGTCTTTTACTAGAGCGTATTGCACCGGGTATCGATGTTAAAACTGATATTTTGCAGCAAATGGATTTTAGCCCGTTAATACCATCAAACCCCGAAATCATGACCTCGACCTTGTTTGATTGAATTAAACGGGGAACCCATTGCCTAACTACGGAATGAATAAGTGTTTCATATCATTCTGACGCTGTGACATAATACGCGCCGTTTTTCCCATCGTTCCAGAACCGTTAAGGAATTTATATGAGCTTTTTTATCAGTGATGCTATGGCACAGGCTGCCCCTTCGCAATCGGCCGATCCAATCATGTCGTTTCTACCGCTTATCATTCTGTTTGTCATTTTCTATTTCTTGCTGATCCGACCCCAGCAAAAAAAAGCAAAAGAGCACAAACTGATGGTTGAGAATATCAGTAAAGGTGATGAAATCGTGACCCAGGGCGGTATTGTTGGGAAAGTGACGGATGTTTCTGAAGGCTTCCTGACCTGTGAAATCGCTGATAAGGTTGAAGTCAAAGTTCAGAGTCATGCGGTTGCCACGGTATTACCCAAAGGCACCATTAAAACCATCTAGCTCCAACTTTTCTAGCTCAACCCATGCTAAATCAATATCCTCTTTGGAAATATATATTACTGATCGTGGTTGTCGTTACGGGCCTGATCTATGCGGCACCCAACCTGTACGGCGAGGATCCGGCCGTCCAGATATCTCACCGCGTAAACCTGATCAATGAGGAAGAACTCAATCGGGTTCAGACCGTGTTACAAAACCTGGCAATCGATTATCAATCTGTTGAACTGGGTACGGGTTATATTCTCGTTCGTTTTGCCAGCGAGGAAGAACAGTTAAAAGCTGCGGCCGATCTAAAGGAAGCGCTGCAGGAAGAGGATAGCCGTTACACCGTAGCCTTGAATCTCGCACCGGCAACGCCAGACTGGTTGAATTCCATGAATGCCTTGCCCATGTATCTTGGTCTTGATTTACGAGGTGGTGTCCACTTTCTGATGGAAGTGGACATGGATGCAGCCATTAACAAGTCGCTGAATCGTGTTTCCTCCGAGATTCGCAGTTACCTGCGCGAAGAAAAGGTTCGATATCGCACGGTCCAGGTTAAACCTGAAGGCCTAGCCGTTCGCTTTTCCAGTGAGCAAGAGCAGGAGCAAGGTTTGGCCAGGCTGGAAGAAGAGTTTCGCGATTTCGAATTTAACACTTCCTCCGATGAACGCAGTTTTTTCGTCAATATGGCTTTCAGCGATACCGCCCTTCAGGCAGAAAAAACCTCGGCCCTGACTCAGAATATATCGACTTTGAAAAACCGGGTTAATGAATTGGGTGTGGCTGAACCCGTCATTCAGCGCCAGGGCGAAGACCGGGTAGTAGTTCAATTGCCGGGTGTACAAGATACTGTCCGGGCCAAGGAAATCCTGGGTGCTACCGCAACCCT
>JASJBW010000215.1 GCA_030066315.1 Gammaproteobacteria bacterium | reverse complement strand
AGATAAGCCTTCTTCGCTTCTGAGTAATAATTTTTATGGTGGTTTAAATGCTCATTGAATACACTGGCATAACTGTTATCACTGTCATTCGTTTTTTGTTCACCCAACTCCATTGAAGCCAAATCTTCAATATAGATATCCAGATCAGTCTGGGAGTTCTGCATAAGTTCTTCAACCTGTTTCAGGTTTTCCTGGGCCAGGAATTGCTGAAAATAATATAACTGGGCAAACAGGGCCAATTTGGCTTCAGTGGCAGCCGTCGCGGCAAACCATTCCTCGGTTTGCTGGCTATTGGCAGCTTCATCGGTATCCCAGTTGGTTTCACGTTCAACAATAATTCTGTTGGCGAGTTCGATAAAGGCGGAAAGCTGCTCCTTAAGCCGATCGGCGTTGGTGACCATAGCCCGGTGTAGATCTTTATAACGTTTATTGTTGGATAATAACGGGTTAAGCGCGTTATCAAAGGCCGTTTGCGCCTGGTTGATCTGTTCGATCTGCTCCTCGGGAATCAAACCCGCGTCAATCATTTGTTGGTGGGCCTGCTGGTTCTGGCCTTTCGCCTGGTCCAATGCAACCTCGATGTCCTTATGCAATCGACCACTCAAAATATCTTCCATCAAGAGGATCTGGCCACGCACACCATTGCTGGTTTGCATTGCGCCTTCAACCGTATTTCTGGCCTCGGTTACCAGGAAATCACTGGCCTCGGACATTTTATTAGCGGCAATGTAACCGGCTAATCCACAAATGATTAACAAGACGGCCATCAGCAGGTAACCGATAACCAATTTGATACTTAAATTAAATCTCAACATCGCCTAAACCTCTAAAACGAAAAAACCCGGGAGTACTAAGGTTAATCGGTCAGAATGCAGAGATCTTTAATAGAAAAAGGCAATTTTTTTATAAAACTGATGCCGGTGGATTGCTAGAGCTTTAACCC
Organism: Gammaproteobacteria bacterium; assembly: GCA_030066315.1. Classification (GTDB taxonomy): domain Bacteria; phylum Pseudomonadota; class Gammaproteobacteria; genus JACNJF01. The sequence continues at coordinate 4,970 of JASJBW010000215.1, read as the reverse complement.
TTCAAAATGGACCACCTGGTGGGGCTGGTATTCACGGTCAAAGATTAGATCAAATTGGGTGCCCTTTTCATCTACAATGGCTTTAACCTGTTTCAAATCAGGTAACCGGGTGGCCAGCCAGGCCATGCTGGCAGCAGCCTTGTTATCTTCCTGGTAGATGATGCCTTCCATCAAGCTCAAGGCCATAAATTTTGCTCGATCCTCGATATTGGGATGATCAATTTGTTCATTCTGTAATTCGATACCACGATCAAATTTATCATCCAGTTTGGACAGGTAATGCTGCTGGCTTTCCGGTAACGCCTTGTCACGGTCATACTGCATCAAGAGTTGATCATTCACTACTATCGCTAAAATCGTCATCGTTGGTCCGCGTATAAATCATATTCATCACTATCCGTGATTATCACTTCAACAAAATTGCCCACTATCATGTCCTGATCCGTTTTGATGTAAACCAATCCATCTATGTCAGGAGCATCGGCATAACTACGACCATACCAACCGTGTTCGTCCCGACCCTCTACGAGGACTGTCATGGTTTGCCCGATGCGGCATTGTAGCTTAGCGGTGCTGATGGCTTGCTGATGACGCATGAAACGATCAAATCGCTCTTGTTTGATGGCTTCATCGACCGGGTTGGGTAGATCATTGGCTACCGCCCCTTCTACTGCTGAATACATGAAGCAACCGACTCGATCCAGTTGAGCCGCTGTCAAAAAATCCAGTAACTGTTGAAAATCTTCCTCGGTTTCGCCGGGAAAACCGACAATAAAAGTACTGCGAATAACCAGATCAGGACAAATTTTGCGCCAGCTTTGTATACGTTCCAGGACCTTTTCCTGGTTACCGGGGCGTTTCATGGCCTTGAGAATACGAGGGCTCGCATGTTGAAATGGGATATCCAGGTATGGCAGAACCAGCCCCTGCGCCATCAAGGGTATAACATCATCAACATGTGGATAAGGATAGACATAGTGCAGTCTGATCCATACGCCCAATTGTCCCAGCGCTCTGGCCAACGCTACAAACCGGGTTTGCAGTGGCTGCCCTTGCCAAAAGCGGGTAGCATATTTCGTATCAATCCCGTAAGCACTGGTATCCTGAGAAATCACCAGCAGTTCCCTGACGCCGGCTTGAACCAGATTTTCGGCTTCCTGCATGACCTCATCGATCGGTCGACTCACCAGATCCCCCCGTAACGCAGGAATAATGCAAAACGTACAACGGTGATTACAACCTTCAGATATTTTCAGGTAGGCATAGTGCTTTGGGGTTAACTTAATACCCTGAGCAGGCACAAGATCTAAAAATGGATCATGTTCCGCCGGCAAATGTTCATGCACCGCCGACATTACTTCCTGGGTGGCATGGGGTCCGGTGATGGCGAGAAGTTCAGGAAATGCTTGTGCGACTTGTTCAGATTTTGCTCCCAGGCACCCGGTCACGATGACTTTGCCATTTTCATGAAGTGCCTCGTCAATCGTTTGCATGGACTCTTCTACGGCTGAATCGATAAATCCGCAGGTGTTAATTATGACCATATCGGCCTGATCATAATCTGCTACGATTTTATAACCTTCAGCGCGTAACTGCGTCAGAATTTGCTCCGAATCCACCGTGGCCTTGGGGCAACCCAGACTGACCATTCCAATTCGATGAGGGTGTTGAGATGAATTTTGCATATTTAGGTAAATCTTGATCAGGCGCTTTGCAACTGCGCTTTATGGGTACGTTCTCGTATAGGCCAATGCAACCAGGCCGCTATTACACCTAAAATAGCACCTGTTATCCAGATACCATTGTAGTGTCCAAAGTTTTGATAGAGCCAACCACCCAGCCATACCCCGCTAAAACTGCCTACCTGATGACTGAAAAATACAAAACCGTATAAAAACGTCATGTACCGAGTCCCAAAAAAAACTGCCACTAAACCGGAGGTCGGGGGTATGGTCGCGAGCCATAACAGACCCATGACTGCACTAAAGATAAGGATACTACTCAAGGTGATTGGCAAGATTAAAAATACAGAAATAGCCAATGCCCGGCCGAGATAGATGAAGGTTAAAATCTTACGCATGGACCGGGTTCCACTGAGAATACCTGAGGCATAGGCGCCAATGATATTAAACAGTCCGATCAGACTGATACTCCATGCGCCCAGACGGGCATCAAAACCTAGATCGACGACATAGCCCGGCATATGCACGGTAATAAAAGCTACATGGAAACCACAAACAAAAAATCCCAGTACCAATAATAGGTATGAACGCACCCTAAGGGCCCTTAACAAGATCTGCCAGAGTGATCCTTCAATCACCGGTTCTGTTGTTACATTACTGCCGCTATATGGCGCCAACGGTAGTGCTAAAAAAGCCATGATAAAGGCCGATATTCCCAGGATCTGCAAGGCCTGGAACCATCCATTGAGTTCTATCAATTCTTGCATCAAGGGGACGACCAGAAATTGCCCCATACTTCCCGCTGCCGTACCGAGTCCCAGTGCCCAGGCTCGGCGTTCCTCCGGGACAGCGCGTGCCAAGGCCGGTAATACGATTCCAAAAGCGGTACCGGCAACCCCAGATCCTACCAGTAAACCCGCGCTGGATATTATGGCCCACTCACTTGTGGCATAAGCCATACTCCACATGCCCAGGCCGTATAATGCGACCCCAGCCAACAATACCCTCAGATTTCCATAACGATCCGCAAGCCCTCCGGCTAACACGGCCATGATACCCCAGGTTAAATTTTGAATGGCCAGCGCCAATGAAAAAACATCACGACCCCAGCCACGGGCTTCCGAAATGGGCTGCATAAACAGGCCGAATCCGGCTCTATATCCAAAAGACAGCAGCAACAGCAGACAGGCGCTCAGGATGACCGGTATCAGCGGAGTGATGTCTTTTTTCATTGCGCCGCTTCCAGTGCTCTATTAAAGAGTTTGGGCAGGAAGAACTCACTGACCAAGAGCGGTTTCTGATCAATTTTAAATAAAGACCGTCGCCCCCAGACAGGCTGTATAGAATGCCTAGATTCACCCATGGCGATGCGATGTAACAAAGTACCCGTCTCCAGGCGACTCCATTCGACAATACTGCGTTGCAACCCGGGGGATGCAAAGAGGTATTCGCCCAAGGGTTTGGTTCTCAAATATTTCAACCGTCGGTGTTTGCCTGTTAAGGTTTTTAGCGGAATGATTGATCGCGCATATACACAGATCTGATCTTCACACATTAAATGTACCTGACGCAGCAATACCTTTTGCAGGGGTGATACACCCAGTAATTTCGCTTCCGATTTATCTGGCCGCACCCAAGTTTCTCCGAGCACTCTCACCAAGAATTGGTCAGGGCAATATGCTTTTAGCCTTTGCGTTAAGGAACCTTCATCCATCAGCCAGGAGAGGATGTCAGGATCTATACGGTATTTGAGCGCCTGGGTCGGTTTAAACCAGGCATTGGATTGCGGGTGTTTCAATCGCTGATCTTCAAGATTGATAAGCGGTTATTGTACGTGAATAATAATCATCTATCAGCTTGCAGCTGAAGTAGCGCATTTCAGACGATTCGTGTTTGCAAAAAAAAATGCCCCACCTTCAGATGGGGCCAACTGATACTACATCAGGGTGATCGTTATTTTCCGGCAGTGACATCGCCAGATTCATCACAATACACTGCGCCACTGCTTCGAAAAAACACACATTCCTCGATATTTACGGCCCAAATACCACCACACAGATCGTTAATGTTTTTTTTAATCCGACATTAAAACCGGCACTACCATAGAGCTCATTAAATTTTGTGTCACCGTACCAAAGATTTTTTGTTTCAATGTCGGCGTTCCATGCCCCCCCATCACGAGGAGATCGATATCATTTTCACTGATCTGATTTTGAATCACGGAAGTAACACTATTCTCACCGGGATTGATGGTCAGTATCCGAGCATTCACCGCATGGTTTTGAAGGTGGCTCATCAGCCCATCAACCAGAACTTCTCTTTTACTTTCCTGTTGCTTTTGGCTCGCAACAACCAAAAGGATGACATCTTTTGCCATTTTTAATAATGGGATGGCATCATGAACAGAGCGGCTTACCGCAGGCGTACCATCCCAGGCAATCATGATTTTTTCGACGGGTATTTTGTTAGCGCCTATATAAGGCATGAAAAAAACCGGTCGGCCACTGAGCAACAGTACCTGTTTAGCGCATACCAACAGGCGATCGTAATTATCTCGTTTGGGATTGGGTTGGCTTAAAATCACCAGATCATAGTTGCGAGCATAATGCGCCATCTTTTCAGCGCTGGTGGTTGCATCGCCATAAATGATTAAACTGGATACCTCGACCCCATACTGCTCAGCAGTCTCGCTGAATTCCTGAACCACTTTCTCTGCCATGCGCTCACCCATTCTGGCAACCGCCTTATCATCATGGTCATCAGGTGCATGAACCGGTTTCATCGAACCCATCACTACACCCGTGAGATTGGCCTCATGTTGCTTGGCCAGGTTTAGCGCAGCAAAGATCCTATCAGTATTGGTTTTGCCATCATCCAAAAATAATAGAATATCCTTTATCGCCAAGCTTAAAGCTCCCGTTTTTTATCGCGGTACCGTTCATGCCATTGAAGAAGCTTGGGCATGAATTGAAAAATAGGACTAGATAGCCAGATATTCGTGGCGAAGTGCTTCGTTATCCAGGACTTCCTGAGCGGTGCCATCAAATACGATATTACCCATATCAAGAATCAGGGCACGATCAGCCAGGCGTAAGGCTGCCACCGCGTTTTGTTCTACGATTATCGTGGTGATCCCGTATTGTTTGATGTTATCAACGATACTGGCAATTTCTTGTACGATGACTGGAGCCAGGCCTTCATAAGGTTCATCTAGCAATAACAGTTTAATATCGCGCGCCAATGCCCGAGCCACGGCCAGCATCTGTTGCTCGCCCCCCGATAACGTAG
>JASJBW010000214.1 GCA_030066315.1 Gammaproteobacteria bacterium | reverse complement strand
GGGTCACCTTCGATCAGGCTGTCAATCATGACCAGGTATGCCGGTGCAGCAGTTTTTACCGTCTCCAGATCGTTCTGGTTCAGCATGGCTGTTGTCAGATTATCAGCCATCCGCTGTGTGGCTGAATTCATCAAACTGGCGCATCCAGATAAAAGAAATAGTATCAGTACGAATAGATATTTTTTCATGTAAGATGATAGTGAGATTGTGCTAAATCCCTGCTTCAAAGATGTCCTTTTAACGGATCGATATGAATTTTAGGTGACAAAATTTTAGCAATAATAATGGATCGAATCAGAAAACGCTGCAAAAAATCGGTAGCAAGTAATCACTGTATCGTTCAATAAGGGCATGGATTAAATTTTTAAAGACAAAAAATTCACCTTGAAAAGATGCTTACAACATTGGAGATTGGAATTTCGATGACGTTGGACTATTCATTCCTGAGGGCTTCAACCGGATCAAGGCGGGCTGCGCGACGGGCCGGTAACACTCCGGCAACCAGGCCAATAAGCGCCGCGGATATTTCTGCAATCACAACGTAACTCCAGGGTGTATGTACGGGTAAAGCAGGAATGACAAGAGTCAAAAATTGCCCCAGGCCTATACCAAATACGAGTCCGACACAGCCTCCTAGTGCGGATAAAACCACCGCTTCACCCAAAAAAAGCATCATGACTTGCCCATGGCGGGCCCCCAGAGCCCTTATCAGTCCTATTTCGGCCGTTCGTTCTGAGACGCTAATGGTCATGATGGTGATGATGCCAATCGCACCCACCAGTAGAGAAATGGCGCCGATAGCAGCTACGGCGAAAGTAATGATATCGAGTATGTTGCCAAGAACATCCATCATCTGTTGCTGAGTCGTTATGGTGAAATCTTCGCGGCCATGACGTGCAGTGAGCAGGCGTTTAATACCCTCCACGACAGTGTCTTCTCGGGTACCTTCATGATAGAGCACATCAATTTCCATGAGCCCTTCACGATTGAACATTTCCAGTCCACGCGCCAAAGGGATATAGACGGTATCATCCAGGTCAAATCCCAGTACCTGGCCTTTGGACGCCATTACACCCACTACACGATAACGATCACCCCCAATTCGAATACGCTGGCCTACAGGATTGTCATTACCGAATAATTCCTGTTTAACCTTGCTGCCTAATACTGCCAAGGCTCTGGGTTGAAAGGGATTATCTGAGGGTAAAAACTGTCCTCGTTGCACGGGCATACTAAACACGTCTGGAAATTCAGTGCCGGTGCCGTAAACGGTCGTTCTGCGGGTACGGTTGTTACCTTCTACTTCGGCATTGCCTTGAATTAAACCCACCACTGATTTGACAAAACTCAATCGTTTCATCGCCTGGGCATCTTCAATAGATAAAGGTCTTTCAGTACCAAATACACCCATTGACATACCCATTGTGTCTGTTTTTCCAGGATTGATACCGACCAGGGTGGTACCAAACTGGGTGAATTCTGAGAGAATAAATTTATGCAATCCTTCGCCAATAGAGGTCAGAATGATGACCGCTGCGATACCCACTGAAATGCCGAGCATGGTTAGAAAACTACGTAACTTGTGGGTCAGTAAAGAACGACCGGTCAGTGACAGAAAATCTCGGGTAAGCACTTTAATGCCCTCCTTGAAGTGCACTGACGGCATCTAATTTGGCAGCACGTGCAGCAGGCATCAAACTGAACAATAAACCCGTCATGATAGCGACCAGTAATGATGCCAACATGGCCCAAAGGGGAGGGTAAGCTTCTAATTCGGGTAAGGCCAATCGAATGCCCCAACTGCCGGCTAAACCCAGGATAAAACCAAGCATGGCTCCCAATAAAGAGAGCAATAAAGCCTCTGAGAGAATCAGTAGTAATATTTTTCGTCTTGAAGCACCAAGCGCCTTGAGTAAACCAATTTCCGTAGTACGTTGAGAAACGGCAACCAACATAACATTCATGATTAGAATACCGGCAACAGCGAGGCTTATAGCGGCAATGCCTCCGACACCATAGGTTAAAGCAGCCAGAATATTGTCAAAGGTTTGCAACACTGCGTCTTGGGTTATCACGGTGACATCTTCTTCACCATAATGTCTTTGTTTGATTGTATCGAGAGCGAAATCGATCACTTTCTGCATGCTTTCTCGGGATTTGGTTTCAATCAATATTCTGAATAAGGAGGGTGTATTCAAAAGGGATTGTGCCGAACTGACGGGTATAATTACGATTTCCTGTACATCAACTCCAATAGAACGACCCTCAGACGCCATGATGCCGATCACGCGATAACGATTTTCACCCAGTCGTAGCCACTGGCCGAGCGCAGCCTGCGCACCAAATAGTTCATCCCGTATTTTTTTGCCGATCACACAAACCGGACTAGAACGATCCCAGTCAGCCTGGGGTAAAAATTGTCCCGCGGCTAATTTCCAATGACGCAGGTCCAATAATTCATGAGTCGAACCCATCACCGTGACCTCACGTTTACGGTTTTGCCACGAAGCCTCAACAGCACCGATATTCAGCGGTGCAATACGCGTGACAGCATGATGGCGCCTCAGTGCACGGGCATCATCGAGAGTCAGGTCTCGGGGAGTCACTCCCATCATGGTGTTCAGCCCCACACCGGCTGTTTCGCTTCTACCGGGAATCACGATGACAAGGTTAGTGCCCAATGACGCAAATTCATTATTTACGTAGCGTCGAGCTCCTTCGCCGAGGGCCGTTAATAACAACACTGATGCCACGCTAATGCACATCGCCAATAACATCAGCAGGGTGCGTGCACGATACCCTTTTAAAGATTGCCAGCTATAAGAAAAAACATCCGCAGGTATCATGTCTCGGCCTGGACATGGGAGCGATCGGAAACGATACGCCCATCAACCATCTTCAAGGATCGGTGTGAGCGATCACCCAGGTGGTGATCATGTGTGACCACGATCAGGGTAATGCCTTTTTTATTAAGTGTTTCCAAGGTATCGATCACATCTTGTCCAGATTTTTGATCCAGGTTGCCGGTGGGTTCGTCGGCCAGTAAAACTGCAGGTTCCGTTATTGTCGCGCGAGCGATGGCCACCCGTTGACGTTGGCCACCTGACAGTTGGTCAGGTTTGTGATGAGCGCGTTCAATCAAGTTCATCGCTTTTAAGGCCTGTTCGACCCTTTGATAGCGTTCTGCTGGAGACATACCGGCTAGCACCAGTGGCAATTCAATATTTTCGGCAGCAGTGAGGCGTGGGATCAGGTGGAACGCCTGGAAAACAAAACCTATATGACGATTTCGGGTTTCTGCTTCCTGGTGTTCGTCCATCTGGGTGACATTCTGTCCATTCAGCGTGTAAATCCCCGAAGTGGCATGGTCCAACATGCCTATCAAGTTTAGGAGTGTGGATTTTCCCGAACCTGAAGGCCCCATGACGGAGAGGTATTCACCCTGAGTGATTTCCAGGTTGATATCATCTAAGGCATGTACCGTTTGATCGCCAACCTGAAAGTCTCGATGTATTTGTTCAAGCTTAATCATGAGAAATCGTACTTTACTGTCGCCATTGCCTGGAGAGAAATACTGATTTATTCGGACTCTATTTTTACTACGATGCCATCCGCGAGACCTTCTTTGTCGATCGAAGATACGATCATCTGGCCTTGCTCGAGACCTTCGATGATTTCGGTGAACTCCCAGTTACTCAAACCGGTTTTAACGGTAACCTCGCTAATAGTGTCAAAGTCAGGGTTATGCAGGTAAACACGGTTGCCTTCTAACAATGCCTCTGAAGCGATACGCAAGCTGTCTTTATGAACATCTATGATGACTTCAACGTCCGCCGTATAACCTGGCAGCATATTGGTATTATCCTTGGCGGATAAAAAATCGACTTCAACATCGACCGTTCGAGCCTGTTTTTCCTTATCCATTACATAAGGCGCAACTCTGCGTACTTCGCCGTCGAAAAATTCCTTGCCAAAGGCATCCAGTGATATGCGTGCAGTCATGCCAGCCTTGATCATTGGGGCATCCACTTCATCGATGGGAGCGCTCACATACAGACAACTGTTATCGATCAGGTCAACTGCCGGAGGTGTCTGGATACCGACGGGTGAAGGGGTGACATATTCACCGAGTTCGCCATTCACTTCGGCTATGGTGCCATCAAAGGGGGCCTTTAGCTGAGTGCGATCGAGCGCGGCGCGGGCAACAGCGACTTTAGCCTGACTGACACTGACGGTAGCCATTGCCGCATCGCAAGCAGCCTGGTTAGCGCGAGCCTGACCTATAGCCTTGTCTGCACTCTCATCGGATGCCAGACCACGAGCCAGCAGTTCGCTGAGACGTTTTGCTTCACGTTGGGCAATATCAGCCTGGATACAGGCTTGTTGCTTCAGAGAATGACTGGTTTGTATTTCCGCTTCAGCCAATTCCAGCTGGGCACGTAAATCTTCATTCCATATCTCAAACAATACCTGCCCTTGGAGTACAACTTCACCCTCACGCACTGGCAATCGGGCAATTTGTCCACCCAATGAGGGGGATAACTTGGCTCTTCGACAGGCATTTAAAGTACCTGCCCGGGTATTGGTTACTGTCCGCTGCACTTCGCCTAGCGATACTTCTGTAAGTGTTACGGCAATGGGTCTATTACGTTGAGACCAATACACTGCAACAGCGATTACAGTGACAGTGATCACCAAAAAAAAGAAAACCTTGAGCTTGCTCATCAATGAGTTCCTCCCATTTTGATGATTTTAACAGACCCTAAACCGGGAAAAGGAAGCCGTTCCTCCATAATGGATGATAAAGGGCCATGAGCTGACGTAGGTCAATTCTATGAACGTGTAAATCTCTACTACCCTTTAAGCTTTCCGCTTAAACAGGAGCAGGTACTGGTTCACGAATTCAGCAAAAAATCCGTTAAATGTGACTTTTAACCTATAAATAGATACACTTGAAAACTATAATTAGCCTTTAAATCAATAATTTATTGTAATTATTTAATAATAATTATTAAATTTTTTCTGCCGTCCAGAAGAATTTTGGAATTGCTAGAAAGATCTCATTCTTGCAGAGAAAAAAAACTATATTAGCAAAGGCTTAATGAAAGCTTGTGTACTGACTGAAAATGTATAAAAGAATAATGATCCAATTGCTTAAGCACCTTTTAAACCTGGGTATATTTTTAAGCTTGTCTCATACCTCTGCTAATGCAGAAGAACTATTTGATGTGGTCAGGGATTCTATCAGTGCACATCCCCAGGTTAAGGAAAAGGTTCATGTCTATCGTCAGGTATTGGCTGATGAAACGATTGCGAATAGTGGCTGGCGACCCAGTGTTGACATTGAAGCTTCAACCGGTTTTTACGATACGGAGTCACCGTCCACAGGCAATACTTCAGTCGATTATGATAGTACTCGGGTAGAATTGTCGGTCACACAAAATCTCTTTAACGGTTATGACACTACCCACCAGATAGAACAAACTAAGTCCAGGGCAAGGGCAGCGTTATTTGATATCTATGATGCCGCGGATAATATTGCATTGGATGTCGCCCAGGCTTATCTGGAAGTGCTCAAGCAACGACGGTTGCATATTTTGGCTACCGAGAATGTGAATTCTCATGAAACCATCCTCGCACAAATCCGTGAACGCAATAATTCGGGCGTGGGCCGGCGCTCTCAATTGCAACAAACCGAGGGACGGTTAGCCCGTGCCAATGCAAGTCTTATCGCTCAGCAGAATAATCTACAAGACTCCGTAACCTTATTACACCAATTGCTAGGTCGGTATGTTGACCCTGAGCGCATGAGGGATCCCGAATTACCGGCTTTACCCCCCGAAGATTTAAATACATTAATCGATCAGGCTTTATCAAACCATCCTGCCATGCAAGTGGCCATGAATAATATCGAAGCCTC
>JASJBW010000213.1 GCA_030066315.1 Gammaproteobacteria bacterium | reverse complement strand
CGTTGAAGTCCCTGATATTACCGGAAGTTGTGACCACGGTGATTGCCAATGCCTACCAGGTCATCATTGCACTTCTGGTGGGTTGGTTGCTGACGCGGTTGTTTGATGCGCTTTACAAGGAATACCTGGTTCCGCTGACCGATAAAACTGAAAATGACCTTGATGATCAGTTAATGCCCATACTCGGCAAGGGCGTGAAGATGATTATCTGGGCCATGGCCATCATCATCGGTTTAAATAATGCGGGCTACGATGTGGCGGCATTGATTGCCGGCCTGGGTATCGGTGGTTTGGCCCTGGCCATGGCGGCAAAGGATACGGTATCCAATATCTTTGGTGGCTTCACGATTTTTGCGGATCGTCCGTTTACCATCAATGACCGGATCAAGATTGCCGGCTATGATGGTACTGTCATTGAAATAGGGGTTCGAAGTACCCGCTTGAAAACCCTGGAGGGACGCATCGTCACCATTCCCAATGCCAAGTTCGCCGATGCGCCGGTGGAAAATGTCACCTGGGAACCGTCGCGCAAGGTCAAGCTGGATCTTGGTCTGACGTATGACACCACGCCCGAGAAAATGGAAAAAGCCATGGGTCTATTACAAGCCATCAATGATGCCAATCCTCGTACCGAGGAAAACGCGACCATTGCGTTTAATGCTTTTGGTGATTTTGCCATGAACATCATGTTCATTTATTACATTAAAAAGGGTGAAGCCATTGCCGGCACCCAGTCGGAAATTAACATGGAAATACTCAAGCAATTCAACGCAGAAGGTCTTGAGTTTGCGTTTCCCACGCAGACCCTTTACAACATTCCCGCGAGCTAAGAGGGCGGCCTCATCTGCTGATGGGGGTTTGAACCGCCACGCTTAAGCCGGTTGATGATTTCCGCTCATTAGCAGGACTGAAGCGGGCGGTTGGCGCATGAGCGCATCCCCATGGCCAGTTTATCCTGGTTTTCCTCTCTTTCGGAATTGTGAATTAAAGCGTGGTTAAGGCGGACAGCTTCTTAACCATGTCATCCGAATCCCAATCAATCGCACCAAACAAGGTAAAGATAATATTGCCTTCCTTATCCAGAATGAAATTAGAGGGCGCGGCAAACACTTTCCACTGATTCAGGGTCGCACCTTCAGTATCCAAAAGTACGGGGAAATCTACCGGCACTTGTTGGATGAACTGTTCGACGTCCTGTTTGGATTCCGCCATATTCACCGTGACGATCTTGAAGGGTTTACCTTCCATTTTTTTAATCAACTGGTTCATGCTGGGCATTTCTTTGCGGCAGGGTGTACAGTAAGTCGCCCAGAATTGAACCAGTACGATATTACCTGCGTAATCGTCTAACTGATGCCTATGCCCGTGCAGGTCTTGCAGATTGATCTGGGGTGAGGTTAATTTGCCCTGGTAGGGTTTGAGTTGCCCTGTGGCTGCAAATAGAGCAATAGACATCAGCCCGAGTACCAGCCCTATGATTAACGTGTAGATTTTTTTCATCATGATGTGGTTCCTAATTTTTGAATCTGTTCGTGAATCAGTTGATCAAAATGCTCCATGGCCGCTTCCTCGGCCGGCGTTTTTTCCTCGCGCAGATAGAAATACCCCCTGACACCTTTGATCAGGTCGGTTGCTACGGTGCTGCCTGAACGGGACAGCCGGGTTTTGAGTAACGGTAATCCCCAGCGATTCGGCGTTCTTTCGCCTTCCAGCACGACAATCGGATGGGAGGAGCGTCCGACTTCACTGATATAAACGGGTTCGGCACCGGGTTCCGGGCTTTTTTGATTGATTCTGGGAGTTATTAAAACGGCCCCTTTGATCTTGTCTTTGTGGGCTTTGACACTGGGTTCTGCCAACCCCTTGATGACGGGTACCGCGGCACGGGCGCCTCCCACCAAAATGACCTGTTCCGCAGTAGTCTGCTTGAGGATATGTTCAATCACTACAACGACTTCATCGGTGGGCACACGGGCAATATTGGAAGGCGTCGGCGAGAGGAAATGTGCACTTAACATATCCGGGAAATAAAACTGGTAACCCAATGAAGCCATTTTGCGTGCAGTCTGGTATTCAGCGGTTTCTGCCCCCTGGTTACAGGCAAACCAGATGACGGCTTGAGAGGAGGGCGCGCCAATCTTTAGGATTTCTATTTCCGTATCTTCATTGATTTCCAGGGACAGGGTTTCTTCCGCAGAAACCGTGCCCACGGAAACCATCATGCCGAAGAGCAGGAGCATGACGATTGCGAATAAGTGGCGAAATAACAGCATGACTGAATGCAAATAAATAAAGCGAGAGTCTAGCAAGTAATTAAGAAAATACTAATATATTAATTAACTTGATTGATACAGGTCAAAAACCATCGTATTAATCTTCTGAAATTATCACTTGCACCCAATGAGTTCTCGTTTTATTCTCTACAGAATTGAGAAAATAATGAGAAGCGATCATGTTGACGACACAGGAACAGAATACCTTACAGTTTATTCGAAACTATATTGCTCAATTTGGATATGCCCCTAAATTCAAAGAGATAGGTGCTGCAATTGGAGTAAATTCTCAAGGTACAATTCATCGTTATGTGCAATCACTGGAAGATAAGGGTTATATCAACCGGGCCAAGGGAAACGCCCGCGGCATGAGCCTCGTTGAACTGCCTTTGGTCAGCCCCCCTGTCATTCCCTTGGTGGGTAAAATCGCCGCAGGATTACCCATAGAAGCCATAGAAGATCAACAAGAACTCAACCTTTCGGATATGTTCATGGGGCCTGATTTGTTCGCGTTGCGGGTCAGTGGTGATTCCATGATCGATGCCGGTATTCTGGACAACGACTATGTCATTATAAAAAAACAACCGGTGGCCCATGACGGTGATATTGTCGTCGCGATGATCGATAAGGTGGAAGCGACGTTGAAACGGTTTCGCCGGCGCAGTAATGCCGAAGTTGCCTTGATACCGGAAAACTCTGAAATGGAAACCATGGTGTATGCCGCTGATCGGGTCACCATTCATGGCATCCTGGTCGGTCAGATGAGGCATTATCGCTGATCTGCCGGCATTTACTGAGCTGCAGGATGGGTTTGATATGGTAAACTTGGCGGCTTTCTGAGCTTCATCAAAACCTTTAATGAATCGACTCATTGTTGTTGTTCTGTTGCTTTTTGTGGGACCTGTAAAAGCGTATCAGAATGTTGATATCGCGCTTGATACCGGGACCGACCTGAACCTCACGGAGTTTGCCGGCGAAGGCTCCACGCTATTAATTTGGCTACCTTCAGAGCGCGGATTCGGTGAAGGTTATGTCCCTATCGCACTGGATCTCACGGCTAATGATTACACGGTGTGGGTAGCCAACCTGCATGAAACCTATATTGTACCCACCGGACGCCAAAGCCTGGAGGAAATGGACATAGAAGATCTGGTGGCACTGATCGGGATTGCACAGCAAAAAGGTTATGACGAAGTGTTCCTGATGGGGAGTAGTCGCGGGATTCGTCTGGCGCTTAAAACGGCTTATCTCTGGCAGCAGCAAACACCGGAATCGTCCTTAATCAAAGGCATCATCAGTTTCTCACCGCATTTGTACAAGGGGCGCACTGAGTTAGGGGAACAAGTGGAATTTATTGATATTGCTGCTTACAGCAATCTCCCCATTTACTTATTACTGCCGCAACACTCTACCAAGTATGCTCACAGCTGGACCATAGCGCGTCAATTACAAGCCGGTGGCAGTCCTACCTATCTTCATTTCATTCCGGGAACCCAGGGTGGTTTTCACATGCGTCCCAATGAGGATTTGACGGAGCGTGACCTGGAAGCCAGAGCCGAGGTACCCGATTACCTGGACCAGGCGATGTCCTTGCTGAGAAATACACCATCGACCCCCTTGAAAAGGGGTTATTCATGGGAGCCTACAGGAAATGAAGCCTTAACCACTGAAAAGCGCCGGCGAGAACCACGGTTACACCCTTTTAAAGGCCATAAAACACCCCCTCCACTGAAACTGAGTGATATTTCGGGTCAACCCTATGACTTGCAATCAGAGCCACAACAGGTGGTGTTGGTGAACTTCTGGGCGACCTGGTGCGGCCCCTGTGTTGAAGAGATTCCTTCCTTATCGCGTTTAGTGGAACGTATGAAAGGCAAACCGTTTAAGGTGGTTGCCGTCAATATTGGGGAATCCGCCGAAACCATACAGCAGTTTGTAGAAGCCATTCCGGTCAATTTCGACATTCTGCTCGATGAGGATGGTCAAGTGGTCAGGGACTGGAAAGTGTATGCTTATCCTTCGAATTACTTGTTGGATAAAAAGGGTCTGATCCAGTATGCCTATCGTGGGGCATTGGAATGGGATGCGCCTGAAATCGTTCAAACCATCGAAGAACTGCTCTGAAAAAGGAGTGGCTATCAGGCTGCGGACGCGGTTGATGGCATTGATGTTTTATCGCTGAATCGGTAGCTATCAATCTTCCACAGTGCCTCACTGGCGGTCAGGACCAGGCACGAAGCACCACCGCGAGTTCGAGTATCACCTGCCGCTCCCGGATTCACAACCCAGGGCATTTTAAAATCATCGATGACCTTGCGATGGGTATGTCCATATACGATCATACGGGCTTCAGGATGGGCGGCACGCAAGTCCTCATGATCAGGATTCATCATATCGTGTACATGTCCGTGTTCGATTTTGATCTTGCCGCCAGGTAACTCAACTGTCGCGATGCGGGGCAGGGCTTTAACTTGCTCGGCCTGGTGTGACGGCCAGCCGCGTTCATGATCATTATTCCCCGCAACGGCAATCACTTGTCCTGTTTTGGGCTGCATAGTGCCAAGCACATCACCATCACAGATATCACCGGCATGAATGGCGATATCGCATTCACGGATGAGTGCTTCGATCTCGGGATGTAAATGGGCGTGCGTATCGGAAATGATCGCAACGGTTACCTGTTTCGTCATGTTTTACCTGCGATTATGGATGACTGACTTCATTCATTGCTGCTGATGCCTATGCCGTTTAGTGGACCCTCCAAAAAATAGGCGTTCGAAGTAAATTAGCTAATGATTATATAGCAAGTTTAATGACGGAACCATCAAAGCCTCTGTGGAAGCCCGCAAAGATGATTATTAAAAGCTAGCGAAGCATCCACAAAAGGTATTTCAATGAATGGGGATAAATACCCAAAAGATTGTAGGGCCACCTATACTCAAGGTATCCAAAATGTTGCCGCTAAGCTATTACATAAAGGGGGAGTCGTTGAGTGAAACCTAATCTCATCCTATTTAACAAGGTCGATCACACATGAAAACATTGCTTTTGAGTTGCGGGATGATTGCAGCATACCTGTTGGCGCCAACGGCATTGATGGCCGATACTGCCAAAAAGGTATTGTTCATCAACTCCTATCACGAAGGTTATGAATGGAGTGATGGCGTGGAGAGCGGTATCGAACAAACCCTGGCAGAAAAGCCCGTCACGCTAAAAAAGTTCTACATGGATACCAAACGCCAACGCAAACCGGAACAAATAAAACAGGCCGCTTTCGCCGCTAAAGACGCGATAGACCGATTTCAACCCGATGTCGTGATTACCGCGGACGACAATGCCGCGAAACATATTATCCAACCTTTTTACAAGAATGCGGATGTCCCTTTCGTATTTTGCGGGGTGAACTGGGATGCCTCGGTTTATGGATTTCCCTACCAAAACACGACGGGGATGGAAGAAGTGTCATTGATCCATTCGTTGCACAATCAACTCAGGGAGTATGCTGATGGAGAACGTATTGGGATTATTTCTATCAATGCGGTCTCAGGTCATCGAAATGCCGCGCATTTTGAAAAAAACCTGGGCAAGGCTTTTGACCGCCAAGTGTATGTCGATACCTTCGATGAATGGAAGCAGGGTTTTATCTCA
>JASJBW010000212.1 GCA_030066315.1 Gammaproteobacteria bacterium | reverse complement strand
GGGGCTCTGGGAGTATTTGCCTATGCAACGGGTAATACCAATTTCGCCTCTTATCTCGGGATACCCTATGTGCCTGGAGTAGGTGAAATGGTGGTGTTCTGTGGTGCCCTGGTAGGCGCAGGTCTTGGGTTTCTCTGGTTCAATACCTATCCAGCCCAAGTATTTATGGGCGATGTGGGTGCCCTGGCATTAGGTGCCGCTCTGGGAGCTTTAGCCGTTATCGTACGCCAGGAGCTGGTGTTATTCATCATGGGTGGTATTTTTGTTGTTGAAACCATATCCGTGGTGTTGCAGGTGGCATCCTATAAGCTCACCGGACGACGCATTTTTCGCATGGCACCCTTGCATCACCATTACGAATTAAAAGGTTGGCCAGAGCCACGCATTATCGTGCGTTTTTGGATCATTACCGTCATTTTAGTGCTCATCGGGCTGGCGAGTTTGAAGATACGGTGATGCAGACGATGAACCAATTAAACCCTGTGCATTTGGATCAACGTTACCTGGTGGTAGGCTTGGGGCTGACAGGTTATTCGGTGGCACATTACCTGCTCCAACATGGTTATGATTGCAGCGTGCAGGATGATCGTAATCAACCCCCTTATCTTGAGAGGCTGTTAAAAAACCATCCTGGAGCCAGAGTCATTCTGCAGGAATTAACTGAGTCAATGATTCAGGCTGCTGACTGTTTGGTTGTCAGTCCAGGTATTTCCATCAGAAGTCCATTGCTAAAAAAAGTGGCAGAGTCTGGTAAGCGGATCATCGGAGACATTGAATTATTCGCCGAGGCCGCAACCAAGCCAGTGCTGGCTATCACTGGGTCCAACGGTAAAAGTACAGTCACGAGCTTGTTGGGTGAAATGATCAAGGCCGATGGTAAAGCGGTGGGTGTGGGAGGCAATATTGGGCTACCTGCATTGGAGTTGTTGGCACGGGATCATGAACTCGATTTTTATGTATTGGAATTATCCAGTTTTCAGCTGGAAACTACCTCACATTTAGAACTGATGGCTGCCACGGTTTTAAATGTGAGTGAAGATCATATGGATCGATATGAAAATCTGCAGGATTATCAGGACTGTAAGAAAACCATTTATCATAATGCCCGGGTTTGTATCAGCAATCTCGATGACGAACTGACACGATATGGGACTGAAGATCTCTTATTTTCGATTACCTCGGAGCATGCTGATTACCATTTGCTTGATGGACCACCACGCATGCTGGCGATAAGGGGGCAGGGTATTATCGATGTGTCTCAACTGAAATTAAAAGGTCGGCATAACTGGGCTAACTGCCTGGCTGCTATAGCCTTAGCTGACCAGGTCGGTATTTCAGTACAAGCCATGCAAGCAGCCCTGCAATCATTTTCAGGACTGGATCACCGTAGCCAATGGGTCGCTCGTCATCATGGAGTCGACTGGATTAATGATTCCAAAGCTACTAATCCGGGTGCCACGCTAGCTGCCATCGAAGGTATTGATGAGTCCCTCATCCTTTTAGCGGGTGGGCAGGGTAAGTCAGCGGATATGGGTTTATTATGCGGGGCCCTGAAGCAGCATGTGAAACAGGTTGTTGTTTATGGTGAAGATGCTGCGGTCATGCAGTCTGCTTGGCAGGATTGTGTTGCAGTACAAATCGTCGATACCCTTTCTCAAGCTGTTACGGTTGCAAGCCAGATCGCTCAACCAGGCGATGTTGTTATGTTGTCGCCGGCCTGCGCCAGTTTCGACCAATATCCCGGATTTGAGGCCCGGGGTGATCATTTTTGTGAACTGGTGAGGTCCTTGCCATGAGTTCACAAGCGGTTAGGAATGATTTTGATCATCCAACGGATAAACGTGTCATTCCATCGATGCTGGATGGGCAGGTCGTCTTTCTTTATGGTGCACTGGCTATTATCGGCTTGATCATGGTGACCTCTGCTTCAGTAGGTATTGCCGATCAGCAAACAGGTGATCCTTTCTATTATGGCAAACGTCAATTCTTGCGACTGGTGTTAGGCGTGCTCTTGGTTTGGTTGGCTTATAGAGTGCCTACTGATTTCTGGAAACAGAATGGCATGTTGCTGATGCTTTCCTCGATCCTGTTATTAGCGCTGGTACTGATACCGGGTTTGGGCCGTACTGTGAATGGTTCAACCCGTTGGCTGGACCTGGGTTTCTTCACCGTTCAGGTCTCTGAAATTGCCAAGCTGTTTTTAATTATTTACCTCAGTGGCTATCTGGTCAGAAGAAGTGAAGAATTTAAAGCCGGCCCCATGGGTTTTATCAAACCTATGATGATCCTGGCTGTTGCCAGTGCCTTGTTATTACTGGAACCCGATTTTGGCGCGGCTGCAGTATTGTTAATGACCGGTTTGGGCATGATGTACCTCGGTGGAGTACGTTTTGGCCACTTTATTCTGTTTGTGCTGGGCACCTTGAGTATTATGGTGTTACTGGCAATGATGTCGCCCTACCGGATGGCCCGTATAACCTCTTTCCTGGATCCTTGGGCGGATCCTTTTAACAGTGGTTTTCAACTGACTCAATCACTGATTGCCATTGGCAGTGGCGGTTTTTTTGGTACTGGACTGGGCGGCAGCATTCAGAAACTGTTTTATCTTCCGGAAGCACATACCGATTTCCTGTTTGCCATTTATGCAGAAGAAATGGGTTTTTTGGGTGCCTTGTTGTTGATCCTTTTATATGCCTGGTTCGCCATTCGTTGTTTCCAGATCGGCAAGGTTGCTTTAACTCTGAAACAGGACTTTGGTGCTTTCCTGGTTTATGGCATTGGCTTGCTGGTCAGCATCCAGGCCATCATTAATATGGGTGTCAACATGGGGGCTCTACCCACCAAGGGACTGACATTGCCATTCATCAGTTATGGCGGTAATAGTATTTTAATTATGTCATTAGCGGTTGGATTGGTTTTACGAGTGCACCTGGAAAATGCACAGATCCTGGGCAAGGTAAAACCCTCTCGAAAATCTTCGAGTAAGAGGTTAAAAGCCTGATGATCGAAAGAAGACCTATCATGGTGATGGCTGGAGGTACCGGAGGGCATGTGTTCCCGGCATTAGCGGTGGCGAACCATTTACGTGATCAGGGCGAACAGATTATCTGGATGGGTACACGAGCCGGTATTGAAGCGCGACTCGTTCCAGAGGCAGGCTTTCCAATTGAGTGGTTAAAAGTTCAGGGACTGAGGGGTAAAGGCCTATTGACTAAAGCTTTGGCCCCACTCAAATTGCTTCAGGCTTGTTGGCAGGCATTGAGTATCTTGCGGCAGCATAAACCCCGTGCTGTTCTGGGAATGGGGGGATTCGTCGCTGGGCCCGGCGGCGTAATGGCGCGAATGTTGAGGATCCCCGTTATTATCCATGAACAGAATGCCGTGATGGGATTAACGAATCGTTGGTTAAGCCGCATTGCATCGGCCTGTTTTTTTGCTTTTCCTGAGGCCGCGAAGGGTGTTCGTAACAGTCAGGTGGTTGGCAATCCGGTACGTCGTGAAATTCTGGCCATTGAAGCTCCAGAACTGAGGTTACAGCAACGGGGGGTAAAACCGCTTAGAATTTTAGTGATTGGTGGAAGTCTGGGGGCTAAAACGTTAAACGAAGTCGTACCGAGGGCCTTGCAGGACATGGCCATTCATCAAAAAGTAGAAATTCTACATCAGTGTGGTGAAAGACATTTGGCGAAGACTCAGGAACTTTACAAACAATGTGGGGTTGATGCTGAGGTCAAGGCATTCATTAATAACATGACCGATGCCTATCAATGGGCAGACTTGGTAATTTGCCGAGCTGGCGCACTAACGGTGGCTGAATTATCTGCTGCCGGGGTTGCTTCGATACTGGTACCTTTTCCTTTCGCGGTGGATGATCATCAGTACCTTAATGCCTCTTTTCTACAGCGGGCTGGTGCAGCATTATTGGTCAGAGACCAGGCATTTAGCGCAGAATGGCTAAGACAACAAATATTGGATTTGAATAACCATCGAGAGCATTTGATCGAGATGGCTTGCCAGGCGCGTTCGGTCGCCTATACCGATGCAACAGAGCAAGTGGCCAATGGCGTTTTACGGGAGGCACTGGTATGACCCGCTCTCCCCAACAACTGATGCGTCGAATTCAGCATATCCATTTTATCGGTATCGGTGGTGCTGGCATGAGTGGTATTGCAGAAGTTTTTCATAACATGGGTTACACCGTTACGGGATCAGATATAGCAGAAAGCAGTACAGTCAAGCATCTACGTGAACGCGGTATCGGTATTACAGTGGGTCATCAGGGCAAGAACATTAAAGATGCTCATGTGGTGGTGATTTCCACGGCCATTGATGATGATAATCCCGAGATTACGGCCGCTCGTGAGCAACGTATACCGATTGTTAGACGCGCTGAAATGTTGGCCGAATTGATGCGTTTTCGTCAGGGTATCGCGGTAGCGGGCACTCACGGCAAGACAACGACCACCAGTTTGGTCACCGCAGTCATGGAAGAAGGAGGACTCAATCCAACCTATGTCATAGGAGGTAAATTAAATAGTTCTGGGCGACATGCGAAACTGGGGGCGAGTGATTACCTGGTAGCCGAGGCCGATGAGAGTGATGCCTCGTTTCTGTACTTGCAGCCAATGATGGCGATTGTTACCAATATTGACCAGGATCACCTGTCAACCTATGAAGGTGATTTTGAACGCCTGAAGCAAACCTTTGTTGAGTTTCTGCATCACTTGCCTTTTTACGGTCTGGCTATCTTGTGTATTGATGACAATGTAGTACGTGAAATTCTCCCAGAGCTTGCACGTCCCATACTCACTTATGGTGAATCTGAAGATGCAGATCTAAGAATCAGCCAAATTCAGGCTGATGCCTCAAGAACACGATTTCAAGTGACTTTTCCTGATGATGCACAGGTGCATTTCGAATTAAACCTTGCTGGAAAGCATAATGTTTTAAATGCAACGGCTGCCTTGGCTGTGGGTTGGGAACTGGATGCTGATAAAGCACAGATGCAACAGGCTTTGAGTCACTTTGAAGGTATCGGAAGACGTTTTCAGATTACCGAGTCCTTGAATATTAACGGTAAAACGGTTCGCCATATTGATGATTATGGACACCATCCCAATGAAATTAAAGCAACGATCTCAGCAATTCGGGCAGCCTGGCCAGATCAGCGTTTATTGGTGGTCTTTCAACCGCATCGGTTCAGTCGGACACGAGATTTATTCGAAGACTTTACCCAAGTCCTGTCGGAAACTGATCAATTGATCTTATTGGAAGTTTATCCAGCAGGTGAGAAGCATATTAAGGATGCTGATGGACGGGCATTAAGCCGTGCTATACGCAATCGGGGACAGGTGGATCCGGTATTTGTAGAAAATCTTGATGGTTTAAAATCTATTCTAGCAGGTATAGTAGAAAATGGTGACATAGTTGTAACGCTTGGAGCAGGCAGTATAGGGACCTTTGCTATGGAGTTGGTCAATCAACAACAAGCGGTAGTGACAGGAACATGAGTATGGTTGCTTTATTCAATCAACGTGGAACACTTCGATATAACGAGTCTATGGCTGGCCATTGCAGTTGGCGCACTGGTGGAAAGGCGGATATTTATTATGAACCCGCAGATAAAGAAGACCTGGCATTATTCCTGAAAGATTTAAACGAGCAGGAGTCTATTACCTGGGTAGGATTGGGTAGCAATCTACTGGTTCGGGATGGTGGGCTACGTGGTGTGGTGATTTCTGTCTTGAATCGTCTCAATCGTATTGAGCTGTTGGAAGACGGACTGATCTACGCCGAGTGCGGTGTCACTTGTGCCAAAATGGCGCGTTTCAGTCAAAAGCATCATCTGGCAGAGGCGGATTTTCTCGCAGGCATCCCCGGGACTATTGGTGGGGCACTGGCGATGAACGCCGGGGCTTTCAGTTTTG
>JASJBW010000211.1 GCA_030066315.1 Gammaproteobacteria bacterium | reverse complement strand
CGCTGAATCCGATGACGAGCAACATGATCAGCATCAGAAAGTCAGAAGGTGAAGAGATGTAACGCACACGGTCGACAACGATACGGCGAACCAGTAGACCCAGCAGCCCAATGACCATACCAAAGGCTGCATACTTGCCAAAAGGCTGAATCACATTCACCAGAAACCAGGGCTGTTCCTGGAAATAACGCAGGTGACGTGCCAGCACCAGGAACAATGACATGTGGAAAATCCAGCCAAAAATCCAGATCCACTTGTTGGATTTAAACAGGCTTTCAAAAACGATCACTTCTTTTGCCATTCTGTAGACAACACCGGATTTCGTGGTGGGAGCAGGCGTTGTCGGGATCTTTAACGGGGCAGGGGTAACCCAGTATTGCCGAATTTTAAGACCCAGGCCAATCAAGATGACCGCTGTGGCAAACCAGAATAACAATGCAAAAAAAGTACTCATAGAATATCAATCTCTTCGAGGCATATTGGTTCAGGAAGTTTTAATCAGCAGTAGCCCAGTAAAACTTCCTCAAACAATACAACGTTTGAGAAACTGCTGATTGCCAGCCCATGAAAGGCTGGCAATCACAGTCAAAGATCGCTTAAACGCAACCTGTTGGCTTTGGCAGACCCGCGTATTTACAAGCCTGCTTTGCTGGGCCATACGGGAACAATTCATACAGGTACTTACTGTTACCTTTGTCCTTGCCCAGCTTCTTACCAATAGCTTTAGTCAGAACACGAACCGCAGGTGCGATTTGGTATTCTTCATAGTATTCACGCAGGAAGTTGATCACTTCCCAGTGGTTTTCTGTCAGTTCTGCATCATCAGCAGCAGCCAATGCAGCAGCAACATCTTCATTCCAATCATTCAGGTTAGCCAGGTAACCTTCTTCATCAGTTTCGTAGCTCTTACCATTTACTTCTAAAGGCATGATCTTTCTCCTATCAATGCTTAAAAAATAAGCTTTAAAAAATTAAACGTTTACAACCAGCTTTGAACGTTGTCGTGATCAGCAGCGAGCTGAACAAATCCGGCATAATCCACAACGGAAATGCCATCCATCACTCGGTCTGCTGACAGACCACGAGCACCCAGGTCTTCACCCAGGACTGCAAATTTAACGCCGTTACCCATTGCATCAGTGATGCTAGAGCTGGCTGTTGTATTTTGCAGGGCACCGGCTACACCATCTTCAATCAGCAATACGGTGGAGTCATTGCTTACTACAGAAAGACAGGTATCAAGTGAACTTCTTTCAAAAGGCGACTTGTTTACAGTGTGTAATGTTGACATGTAATGAATCTCCTCTAGAAATTTAACAGAACGTCAGCGTTACCAATCAGCTCAGCTAACTGTTCACGGTTAACCAGTTTCATCGAGCTCTTTTCAGCCCAATCATCATCTTCATCTTCATAGGTCAGTTCCTGAAGATCATCCATGGTCAGCCCGCGGTCTTTAAGCGACTGTTCATCGATGTAGATTTGGTTAACGTCATAATCACCCAGTGCAGAATAGGTTTTGGAAAAGTTCTTCATTCCAATACCATCAGTAGATTGATTTTTGGTCAGTTGATAAACACCATCATCCACAAACACCAATTGCACTTCCTGTTCGAAGGCTGCACCAATCAGTACAACTTCCAGTGATTCAAGAGCATAAACAGTGCCGTAAGGGGCTTTTCTGTTCATGTATACGAATTTTTTAGTTTCTGACATATCTTGCTCCTAATCACCAAATACCAGAAGACGATCAGCTTCGATACCGGCCTCAATCAATTGTCCCAGTCCTGAAATTCGGAACTTGGGCGCAATGTTTGCCGCACCTTTGCCGTGACGCTTGGACTCATCTTCATCCATGATGCCACGACGTTGAGCCGCAGCGACACAGACGACCAGGTCCAGGTCATATTTTTCCGCCAGTTCTGACCAAATCGCCGAAACGTTACGATCATCAATCGGTGGAACGCCATACATGGTGCCGTTATTTACACCATCGTGATAGAAGAACACACGAAAGATTTCGTGACCGTTCTCCAGGGCAGCCTTGGTAAATTGATACGCCGTATCCGCTGCCTGATGGGTAAAAGGTCCTTCGTTTATCTGAATAGCAAACTTCATCTGTAATCCTCAGTCGCTTAGAAGCGGATGTGGGCAGAAGCGTTCAGGCTATTACGAGCACCGCGCCAGTTATCGATGTGGAACTTGGTAAATGGCAGCTCAGTCAGTTCGAAGAAACGTGGCCAACCAATACGCTCAACCCAGTCATTGATGCGTTCCCAATCCTTCGCGTCCTCTTTATAAGTCTTGAGGATTTTCTTCACGATCGCCGTAGCTTCAGGCCAACGCGGAGGATTGTTTGGGATACCTGCTGCAACCAGCTTCTGGAAAGTAGGTTTACCACGAGCATTTGAGTGGTTACCACCGACCCAGATGGCCAGTTTGGAGTGTTCTGCATCGTTGATCTGCATGGGAGGACAAGGTGGGAAACAAGCACCACAACAGATGCATTTCTTCTCATCAACTTCCAGAGAGGGCTTGCCATCGACCATTGCAGGACGAATCGCAGCAACCGGGCAACGAGCCACTACCGACGGACGTTCACAAACGTTGGCCACCAGATCATGGTTAATCTTGGGGGGCTTGGTGTGTTGAACGTTGATGGCAATATCGCCCTGTCCGCCACAGTTAATCTGACAGCAAGAAGTCGTCAGGTGGACACGGTTTGGCATGTTCCATTCTTTGAATTCTCCAATCAGCTCATCCATCATGGACTTAACCACACCAGAAGCGTCAGTACCTGGGATATCACAGTGCAACCAACCCTGGGTGTGAGAAATCATGGCAACAGAGTTACGGGTACCACCCACAACAAAACCATGAGATTCCAACTTGTCGATCAGGGGCTGAACTCGTGATTCATCAGTCAGCATATACTCGATGTTGGAACGAATCGTAAAATGAACGTGGCCATCAGCGAATTCATCACCGATGTCACACAACAGGCGCAGTGTGAAAACATCAAGGATACGTTGGGTACCAGCACGCACGGTGTAAAGCGCATCACCATCTTTGGAAACGTGTTTTAAAACACCAGGCTGTGGATCTTCATGATAATCCCAGTTGCCGTATTGTTTACGCATCATTGGATGCATGTATTGGAAGCCGTCAGGGCAGCCCGATTCAATAGGTGGACGTGGAGCGTCAGACATATCTTTACCTATAGTTAATAATTAATTGTTAAAAACGGATTCGTAAATAGCACTGCTAACCCTTACGAGTTAGCAGCCTCAGCTTTACGCTCAAACCATTTCTCGGCTTCGGCATCCCACTCATCCATACGTACGTATGAGCTTTGACGTGGGTTGTTAACCATGTTTGGATCAACGTCAACGTCGATGCCTTCCAGGAAGTTAGCCAAACCAATACGTTCGATCATTTCACCGCAACGCTCATGCTCAAGGCCGTTTTCAGCCCAGAAATCGATGATTTCTTCAGCCAGTTCAACCAGCTCTTCGTAATCATCTTCGGTTTCCAGCTTCTTGAAAGGAATAACAACGGTACCCATCAGGTCACCGATTTTCAGTGTACGCTTACCACCAATACAGATCGTCGCGCCTTTGTCGTCGCCCGGAGACAGGGCCTTAGGCATGACGTTCAGGCAGTGCATGCAACGGACACAGTTACGGTTGTCTACGACCAGCTCATCATTATCAGAGATGCTGATAGCCTGGGTAGGACAACGGGTTGTCACGTTATCGATAATATATTGACGACCCTTAGTATCCAGGTAGCCTTTGAAAGCCTCCTGGTCGACTTTCATGTCATCACGCCAGGTACCCAGTACGGCAAAGTCAGAACGTTCGATGGCATTCTGGCAATCATTGCCACAACCGGAAACCTTGAATTTGAACTTATAAGGAAGTGCAGGGCGATGGACATCATCGGTGAAGTTGTTCATCAGAGTACGATGAATCTTTTGTTCGTCGAGACAGGACTGTTCACAACGGGATGCACCTACACATGACATACCGGTACGTACACAGGGGCCAGCACCGCCCAGGTCCCAACCATAATCATTGATTTCATCAAAGAAATGCTGGGTATTCTCTGTATCAGTACCGATGAACATGATGTTGCCGGTTTGACCGTGGAAAGTGACCAGGCCGGAACCGTATTTTTCCCAACTGTCAGCTAACTGGCGCAGCATGTCAGTGGTGTAGTGGTTACCTGCAGGAGGCTGAACACGCAGGGTGTGGAATTCCTTGGATTCAGGGAAAGCCTTGCCGACTTCCGAGAAGCGGGGAATGATGCCTGAACCATAACCGAATACAGAAACCGTACCACCTTTCCAGTAACCCTTACGAGTTTCGTAAGAATGCTCTAACTGACCTAACAGACTGCCCGCGACTTCGTTAATTCGCTTATCCGGGTGATCATCACGTAAACGCTTGAAGCCTGAAATAAAGCTTGGCCATGGACCATTTTCCAGCTCATCAAGCATCGGAGTATCATACTTTGCCATTGCATAGTCTCCTTTAAGACTCTAGTTAACTTATAAGTTGTTTGTTAATCGGTCTTGTAACAGAGTATTACAAGAATGGCGCGCATTTTAGACAAGGGTTTTAGCTTTGCACACTTGCCTGATGGGAGGGCGAGGGGGTATATGATTACCCCCATAGGGATATACATTTAATTTATGGGTTTCCCTATGTTAATTAAAATCTATTTATATACTTATTTATAAGGCTCTATATGCCATACCATCTCGATCTGGAACAATCGCAATCCTTTAAACAATGGGCGGATCTTAAGCGTTCATTCTATGAGCAACGTGGTAGAGCGGATTTCATCAACGTGGTCGAGTTGGATGCTCACGGTAATTTCTCATCATCAGCACATGCAGAGATCAAAACTCAGGTCGAGTGTTTCAATTTCGCTTTATACCGATTGGATGATCCAGAAGCAGATACTCTGACTATCCTTAAAAACATGGGGGCTCAGCTTGGACTTAAGGAACTGGATAAAAACCTCTGTGCCAGTGAAGACCGGGTTACCCAGTTAACGGTAAAAGATCACGGCAGGGCCAATACCTACATACCCTATACCAATAAACCTATCGGCTGGCATACCGATGGCTATTATAATCCCATGCATCAGCGGGTGTTGGCTTTTATCCTGCATTGTGAGCAACCTGCTGCACAAGGTGGTGTCAACCAGTTACTGGACCCTGATATGGTCTATATCCATTTACGTGAACAAAATCCAGAATTTATCCGGGCATTATCCCGGCCAGAGGTCATGTGTATTCCTGAAAACATTGAGGACGGGATAGAAATTAGGCCTCAAACCTGCAGTGCGGTGTTTATTGAGGAACAAGACCATGCACTGGCCATGCGATTTAGTAAGCGTAAACACAATATAATATGGTCCAATGATACGTTGACCCAGGAAGCCCTGTCTTGCCTGTTGGAATTTTTGGATTCGGACACACCTTATCACATTGAATATCGTTTACAGGCTGGTGAAGGTGTCATCAATAACAATGTATTGCATACACGCAGTGCTTTTACGGACAGTGCCGAATCCAAGCGTATTTTTTATCGTGCGCGCTATTACAATCGAATAAACATGCAATGAGGCATTTATGTTGTGGTTGAGTGAAGTATTACTACAAAATCCTGAATTGGAATCTTTCGAAGATTTAATTGACGAGATCAAGCAACGTGCAGCCGCCGGTGAACGTTTTTTTCGAATGGATATCAAACCCCCGTTTGCAGATACCCCCATGGACTGGGAAGATCGTCTGGAAGCGGTATTTACCTCCGTGCGTTGAAGAAGACTATGTATTGGCAAGAAGACAAAGATGATGGGCAGGAATTTGTAGTCCCGGATGATGTGCAAGATCTACTGTTCAAGATTGACTGCAAAACCC
>JASJBW010000210.1 GCA_030066315.1 Gammaproteobacteria bacterium | reverse complement strand
ATAAGCCATTATTCGCCATGGCTTCCTGTAAGCGTTGCAGCCATTGCAAGTCACCTCGACGAAGGGTGAGTTCATCATCGCTATCGGTATGGATATGGATGCGATTTCTACCCCGGTCCTTGGCAGCAAAACAGGCCATGTCAGCCAGGCTTAAAATCTCGGCTATCTCTTTTTCCCCGGTAATCTGTACCAGGCCAATGCTGGCACCGACCTTGAAAGTTCTGTCGCCCCAGATAAAAACGTAGTTCCTGATATGTTCAAGCAGTTCATGGGCAATCGATTCTGCTTTATCCAGTGGGCAATTATTCAACAAGAGGCCAAATTCATCTCCGCCTAAACGGGCCAGAGTATCACTGTCTCGAATGCTGCTCTGTAATCGCCGGGAGAGGCGGCGTAATAATTCATCACCCGCCAAGTGTCCGCAACTGTCATTGACCACCTTAAACTGATCAAGATCGATATACAGGAGGGCATGAAGGTCATTGTTTTGCTGACTCATCTCCAGTGCATTCATGAGTCGGTGTTCAAATTCAGCCCGATTGATTAATCCTGTGAGACTGTCATGAAAAGCCATGTGTTTGATCTTGGCCTGTGCCGCCTGGTGTTCACGTCGATTTTTGGCCTCGCGTAGTTCACGCCCAATGGCAGGAATTAAACGGGTCAGGTTGCCCTTCATGACATAATCATGAGCACCTGATTTCATGGCGTCTACTGCAATTTCCTCACCGATGCTACCGGAGACCAGGATGAACGGTATATTGGGATCATGCGCCCGGGCCAGTTCCAGTGCCTCTGTTGAATTAAAACCAGGCATATTATGATCGGTAATAATCAGGTCCCAATGTTCCTGTTCCAGGGCGGTTTGCATCTCAACCGCGGAGTCGATGCGCTTTGATATGGGTTTGTAGCCACCATGACGCAACTGTCGTAATAACAGCATCGCATCATCTTCAGAGTCTTCGACAATCAAAACCCTGATCATATGGCTACGGCCTTCAGCCATATGGGACCTCGTTAAGGACTAACCAGAATAAACCGAGTTGTCGGGCCGCTTCGATGAATTGCTCAAAATCTACCGGTTTACGAACATAACTATTAGCCCCAAGATTATAGGATTGAACCTTATCCTGTTGTTCATTGGATGAGGTTAATACCACCACGGGAACATGTTCGGTGATAGGGTTTTTACGGATCCTCTCCAGCACGTCGAGCCCGTCCAGTTTGGGTAATTTCAGGTCAAGCAAAATGACCTGGGGCAGTTGATACATATCCCGCTCGCGGTAATCTCCCTCTGCAAAGAGATAATCTAATGCTTCCTGGCCGTCCCGTGCAACGACAATTTCATTGGCCAGATTATGTTTTTTTAACGCCCGAATGGTTAACGCTTCATCATCGGGATTATCTTCTACTAATAATAAAGTTTTTTGCTGCATACTACGATACTCCATGCTGCTTTTGTTGGTGATTCTTCGTCTTTTTAGTACGGACGAGCGAAAAGTAAAATACTGCGCCCTCTCCGAGTTTTGCCTCGGCCCATACCTTTCCGCCATGGCGGTTTAGAATTCTTTGTACGGTGGCCAGACCAATACCTGTACCCGGGAAGTCTGTAACCCGGTGCAAGCGCTGAAACGCCCCGAACAGTTTATCTGCGTGTTTCATGTCAAAGCCTACACCATTGTCTTTTATAAAGAAAACCTGGGGGTTATCCTTACATCGATCAAAGGCAATTTCAGCCTGTGGCTGTTTGGCCGTAAATTTCCAGGCATTACCGATCAGGTTATCCAGCATGACACGCAACAAGCGTGGATCGCCCTCTACTGTTAAGTCTTTACCCACCTTAAAATCTACCTTGCGGTCAGGCTCTCCGCTGCTGAGTTCATCGATGACCTTCTCAGCCAATGGTGCCAGATCAACCTCTTTAGGCGAGATGTGATCACGATTAACTCTTGATAACTGTAATAAATCATCAATCAGTTGCCCCATGCGCTGCGCACTTTTACGGACACGATCAAGATAATCTTGACCTTCTTCATCCAGTTTATTGCCATAATCTTCCAGCAAGGCCATGCTAAAGCCATCGATGGAGCGCAGTGGGGCGCGGAGGTCATGGGATACAGAATAAGAAAAGGCTTCCAGTTCCTTGTTAACGGCTTTGAGTTCAGCGGTTCGTTGTTTCACGCGTAACTCCAGGTTGACGTTAAGTTGCTGTACCTCCTTGAGTAAACCATCACGTTGCTTTTCAGTGAGGCGACGGTCCGTGATATCGGCACCTTCAACCAAATAGAACATCAAGTGACCATGGCTGTCCTTTATAGCAGAGGTGGTGGAATTTGCATATCGGGTATCACCTTCTGCGGTTTGGTAGACATCTTCCGTCCGTATCGGGGTGACTGATTCAGCGGCCTTTTCCAGGCGTTGTTGCCAAATCGATGTCCACTCTGGCAGATGTTTCCAGGCAGGAGTCAGCCAGAAAGGTTTACCGATGAAATCTTCGCGACGAAATCCGGTGGTTTCGAGTGGTAAATTGTTAATTTCCAGTGTGATGCCTTCAGGGGAGAGAATGGCCATGAACTGGTATTGCTGGTTAAACACGATACGAAAACGGGCTTCACTCTCCCGCAATGCCCGTTCTGCGGCTTTCAGGTGCGTCACGTCGATCAAGGTGGCAATAACGATATTCTTGCCTTGTTCCAGGTTGAGCAGTGTTGCGGATAGCAACAGGTTTTTTCGGGCACCTGACTTTTGCACGATATCCATCGGAAACTCACTGATGGATCCCGTATTTCTCAATTCATCGGCAGCTTTTAACTGACCTTCCGGGTTGAGCCATAAATTTTTTTCATAGATATTGGAATTCAAAAGCTCCTTGCGACTGTAGCCGGTGATTTCGCAGTACTTGTCGTTGAAATCCATTCTGGTACCCGCATCCAGGTCCACCAACTCCATGGCGATATCCTGCTGATAGAAAGCCTTGGAAAATTTTTCTTCACTTTCCTTGAGTTGCTGTTCGATTTGGCGGCGTTCGGTAATATCACGTCCTACCCCGATAATCGATTTGACCTCACCCTTTTCATCGAGGATGGCATTGTCCAGCCATCCCAACCAACGCCAGCCCTCAACAGTCATGGCCCGCTGTTCCAGGTAACAGGTGTATGGCGCTTCATAGAGCGCCTCCATGGCTTTGGCTGTCGGTTCCTGGTCATCTTCATGAACGAGAGGCATAAACGTGTTATTCAGTAATTCCTCTTCACTTTTGCCAAAAAGACGACAATAGGAAGGGCTGACAAACTGGAATTGACCCTGGGTATCGATTTCCACCACCAGATCAGACTGGTTTTCGACCAATAAACGGTATTTTTCTTCACTTTGTGAGAGCGAATCCTGGACGTGTTTACGATCCCCGATGTCAGCATGGGTTCCCACCATACGCAACGGTTTGCCGTCTTCATCGTAGGCAAATATTTTCGCGCGAGCACGGATCCACATGTAAGAGTCATCCTTGCGCAGAAAACGGAATTCAATATCGAATTTTTCCAGGCGTCCTTCAATAAAGTCCCTGGCGGCCTGTTCCGCCATGACTAAATCATCGGGATGGAGATGTTGGCGCCAGTTTTGATAACTGGAGGGAAATTCATTAGGTTCATATCCTGCCATGGTGTAGTAACGGTCATCAAAAGTAACTTCCTGGGTTTTCAGGTTCCAGTCCCAGATACCGTCATTATTTACCACTCTTGCTTTATCCAGGCGATCGGTACTCTCTTTCAATGCCTGTTCCTGAATGAAAACCGCACTATCCACACGTTTAAGCACGGTGTACAGGAAGCTGATGAGCAGGATAAAAACCAGGGTGGCGGCAGCAGTGGAAACACTCATCCATTGCTTGAATGTACTCACGAAGGGTGAAATATTATGGACCAGAATCAAGTGAGTATTATGCTGACCCGCAGCATCTTCCATGCTGATATCAGTTAAGGATGCAGTGGAGTTCTCAAAATTAATTTCGTAAGTGCTGCCTCGTTCATGCTCGTGTTGATGACGCAGTTCGCTATTAATAAGGTGATGCACATCTTCAACCGGATGGAGATGATCATGACCTGGGATACCGTGCAGCGAGAATCCCTTCAGAATCTTAGATAACGCCGGATGGGATGCATAACTGAGCACGGCCTCTTCAAAGTGTTCCCAGGGATATTGGTTCTGTAATGGGCCTTGATTCTCTTCCCATTGCTGCCGGTTCAAGACAGTCTTATCGATTAAAAAGGCGACCTCAACATCATGTTTTTCGGACAAGTTGTCTAAAATAACCTCGATTTCCTTGCCTAATTCCATGTATCCGATGACCTGGTTATCATCGATAACGGGTACCACAACACGCAACGTGTAATAACCCAGAGGGCCCAATTCCATGCCAAAAGCAGGCTTGCGGGTGATTTGTGCCTGTTGCATTGTCAGCCGATCGATAACGTCACCGAAACGATTCGGGCTGTGCAGGCGTAACAGGTTGGTACCGTCTGGCTTATGGAAATAAAAATGGGTAATCCCCTGGTTATCTCTTAAGCTTTCAAATCGGCTTCTGAAGGCGGCGTTCAGTTGCCCTCGATTTTGATACTTGAGCAGGTTTTCAATTTCCGGGTCATTGAGTAAGACCTCTTGTAGCGTGATCAGTAGGATGGTCTCGTTAGAGATACTCAGGTCCAGTGAGCGCAGCGTATTGTCAATTTGCTGCTGGGTACTGATTTGAAGTTGTCGCTCATACAGGGTTTTTAAGGCGATCAGGAAGCCCGCCATCAAGATTAATAACCCAATAGACAGCGGCACTAACAAGCGCCGTTGTAAGGGTTTTATCGAGCGTTCATTCGAATGCGGATTCAATTAATAGTCTCCTTGCGGCGCACCTGCAACCATGCAATCTTTTATTGTTTTCTATTATCGAGGCAAGGGTGAATTGATCGCTTTCTCGCCATACGGCTATTTATAGGTCAAATTACCCCATTTAACCATGTCATAGGCCACAAAATTTACATCAATCAACAGGATTTGAGGAGATCGCTAGCGCTGCAGGTTCAGGCTTTGTTCAATGGCCGATTGTATGGCGGCACACAAGCTACCACTATCGGCCTGACCGGTACCCGCGAGATTGAGCGCGGTCCCATGATCCACCGAGGTGCGTATGATCGGTAATCCCAGGGTGGTGTTAATGGCTTCATTAAAGCCTGCGTGTTTCAGTACAGGAAGTCCCTGGTCATGATACATGGCCAGTATGGCATCAGCATTTTGCAGCGATTGTGGGGTAAAGACCGTATCTGCCGGGTAGGGGCCACTGACCCTAAAACCTTGATCCTGAAGTCTCCCGATCAACGGGGTAATGATCTCGATTTCTTCACGACCCAGGTAGCCATTTTCGCCGGCATGGGGATTTAATCCGCAGACCTTGATATGGGGTTGCGGGATATTAAATTTTCGGGCCAGGTCGTCATGCAGAATGCGTATAATTTGTTCCAAGTCTGCAGCGTTGATAGCAGCAGGCACCGCGCTTAAAGGCAAGTGGGTCGTGGCAAGGGCGACTCTCAGATGAGCAGTGGCGAGCAACATCACGGGTTTCGGCGCCGCACACCGTTCAGCCAGGTACTCCGTATGACCACTGAATGGGATACCGGCTTCATTGATGATGTCTTTTTGAATGGGTGCCGTGACCATGGCATCGAATTCACCACTCAGGCAGCCTTGAGCGGCTCTGTCCAGTAATTCGAGTACATAGGCTGCATTGGCGGAATTGAGTTGGCCGGGTTGAGACGGTTCCCGTAAGGGATAGTGGATGATTTCCAGCGCATCATCGGGGGCGGGATGATCCGGTTGATA
>JASJBW010000060.1 GCA_030066315.1 Gammaproteobacteria bacterium | reverse complement strand
TATAGTTGAAAAAACGCTGATTAGACCGCCCGAGTCACAAATTGGTCCCATTGATCCTCAGCAAAGACAGGATTTAATTAAACGATCCCCGCTATATAGCCGTTTTGCTGAAGACCTCGACCGTGAATCAGCCTTTGAATTGCTCAAACAACGAACCGAAGAAAAACATCGGCAACAGGAACTGGAGGCTCAACGACAGGCGGAAGAAAAACGTCGTCTTGCTGAAGAGAAAGCCAATCAACCTCGAAGACGCCCGGGGCGCCCTAGACAGTCATTTGCCGAAGCCATGATCAAGAGTACGATGCGCTCCGTGGGCAGTTCTCTGGGACGTCGTATCGCACGTGGCATTTTAGGCTCATTATTGGGCAAATAGTCTTTCCCTAGACCTGTTTTGGTGCAAAAATTCGCTGGATTGATTTGAATCAGGTCAATCCATGCAAAGTTTTGTAAAGTTGTCATAAAAAAAGTCTAGAATAGACAGGCATTCAATGAGACGGAATGCATGTCTTTACATGAGGGAAGGCCATGTCAGCAGCTACAGTAGAAGCGATCAACAATATCATTGACAACAATCATGATCCTGATTACTTGTTGCAACACTTAATTGAAATTCAACACCATTTTCATTATATCCCTGAAATAGCGATTGGCGCCCTGGCCCAGACAACGGGTTTTTCTGAAACCCATATCCAATCTGTCGTGGCTTTTTATTCTTTTTTATCCCTTGAATACCAGGGAGATTATCGGATCCTGTTTAGTGATAACTTTACTGACCGCATTGATCATAATCAGCAATTAAAAACCTTATTAGAAGACAAAGTTAAGGATGCATCGGTTTATATTGGTATGACATCCTGTACGGGTTTATGTGACCAGGGCCCTGGTCTGCTGGTTAATGGATTGGCTATTAATGATCTGGATGATCAACGCGTTGAAGAGATTGCAGCGCTGATACTTAACAAGGAACCGGTTAGCAATTGGCCTGTGCACCTTTTTGCCATTCGGGATAATATCCAACGAAGTGATATTCAGTTACAGCAGGAGAGTTCGGGTGGAGAGGGCTTAGCAAAAGCGTTGTCGCTTGGACCTGATCAAACGCTCAGTGTTGTTGATGCCTCCGGATTACGCGGACGTGGCGGTGCTGGATTTAAAACGGCCACTAAATGGTCTTTTTGTAAACAACATCAATCAGATCAGCATTTCGTCGTATGCAATGCTGACGAAGGTGAACCGGGTACCTTTAAAGACCGGATATTACTGAACACTTATGCCGAAGAGGTGATCGAAGGCATGACGATTTGTGCCAGTGTCATCGGAGCGTCCAAGGGATTGATTTATTTGCGTGGGGAATATCGATACTTGCTGGAAGCACTGCAAGGCACCATGCAAAAACTACGCAGTGAAAATAAACTGGGCAACAATATACTCGGCCAGAATGGCTTTGATTTTGATGTTGAAATTCACCTGGGTGCG
This sequence comes from Gammaproteobacteria bacterium, assembly GCA_030066315.1. Classification (GTDB taxonomy): domain Bacteria; phylum Pseudomonadota; class Gammaproteobacteria; genus JACNJF01. The sequence goes on along the minus strand of JASJBW010000060.1, from coordinate 8,271 downwards.
GGTGCCTATATCTGCGGTGAGGAATCTTCACTGATAGAATCTCTTGAAGGTAAGCGTGGTATACCCAGAATCAGACCCCCATTTCCTGTTCAACAGGGGTATAAAAATAAGCCGACCGTGGTGAACAATGTGGAAACCTTCTGGTCAGTGGCTCATATATTAAGACAGGGTGCCGACTGGTTTAACCAGGCAGGAACGGAAGCATCCCCTGGAACCCGTTTACTCAGTATCAGTGGTGATTGTGAACGACCGGGTATCTATGAATATCCGTTTGGTATGACTTTGACTGAAATCTTAAAGGATTGCGGTGGGGCAGGGGCACAAGCCATACAAATGGCTGGCGCAGCCGGAACCACGGTGCTGGCTAAAGATTTTGCACGACAATTAAGCTTTGAAGACCTGGCTACAGGTGGGTCTTTTATGGTCATTGGATCACAACGTGATCTCATGGATTTGCTCGATAACTTTGCTACCTTTTTTAGGCATGAGAGTTGTGGCTTTTGTACTCCGTGCCGAGTGGGGACACTGTTAATTGAAGAAATTATTCAGCGTTTTAATCATAAGCAGGGTAGCGAAGTGGATCTTGAACAATTACAGCGCATCGCTCAAATAATGCAGGAAACCAGTTTCTGCGGACTGGGTAGTACCGCTCCAACGGCATTTATCGACGCGTTAAACCAAAGCCCCGAACTGTTTACGGAAAGAATGGGTCATGACATTGATAACCCGGTTTTTGATCTGGAGCAGGCCACCCGTGATTACAAGCGAATCACCCAATAAATAAAGGAATTCGATTCATGCCAACGTTTACTTTAGATCAGCAAACTATCGAATATAATCCCGGTGATACAATCATGGAAGCGGCAAGTCGGGCCGGCATTTACATACCTCATCTTTGTTATCACCCTGAATTCACGCCTCATGGCAGTTGCCGTGTTTGTGTCGTATCAGTCAATGGACGTTATGTCTCTTCCTGCACCACGCCGGCATCAGAAAATCTGGATGTTACCAATATCAGTGAAGCGGTTCAGCAACACCGCAAACAATTACTCGAAATGTTATTTGTCGAAGGAAACCATGTTTGCCCTGCGTGTGAAAAAAGTGGGGCTTGTACTCTGCAATCGGTAGCAGAATTCTGCGGCATGTTGAGTCCCACTTTTTCATTCCAATATCCGAACCGACCGGTAGATGCGAGTCATCCGGATTATATGCTGGATTATAACCGCTGTATTAACTGTGAATTATGTGTGCGCGCCAGTCGTGATGTGGATGGTAAATCGATATTTGGACTGTCTGGACGCGGCCATGAGGCCCATCTCGTGGTGAATTCAGAAGATGGTTTATTAGGTAGCAGTAACTTTGATAAAAATGATCGGGCTGCCAGTATTTGCCCGGTAGGGGTGATCTTGCCCAAACACCAGGGTTTCAACAAACCCATCGGTAAACGCCTTTTTGATGAAACACCGATTAATGAACAAATGGTAGAACCTCAACGATGAATAATACGCCTGGAAAGATTCGTATTGCCACGACCTCGCTGGCAGGTTGTTTTGGTTGTCACATGTCGATTCTGGATATCGATGAAAAAATTATCGATCTGGTTGAACTCGTGGAATTTGACCGTACCCCGCTTACGGATATCAAAGAGATTGGAGAATGTGACATTGGCATTATCGAGGGTGCGGTAGCCAATTCTGAAAATGTCGAGGTTTTACAGGAATTTCGTAAACACTGTAAAACGGTTGTTGCCATAGGGGCCTGTGCATTGAATGGTGGTATACCGGCCATGCGGAATCATTATTCTCTCGAAGAATGTCTGAAAGAGTCTTACGTGGATGGTATGGGTCTCGACAAACCCCTGATTCCTTCAGATCCCGAATTACCCATGATATTAAACGAGGTGCATCCGGTTCAGGATGTGGTCAAGGTGGATTATGTTTTACCCGGATGTCCGCCCACCGCAGATATGATTTGGGATGCCTTAACCGCATTGATTGAAGGTCGAGAGCCTTCATTTTCCCTAGATGAGGTGCGTTATGACTAGAATCGCAATTGATCCTGTGACTCGTGTTGAGGGTCATGGCAAGATCACTCTGCATCAGGATGAAAACCAGCAAATCACTCAGGCACGTTTGCATATTGCCGAGTTTCGCGGATTTGAAAAATTCATCCAGGGCAGGCCCTATTGGGAAGTACCCGTATTGGTTCAACGGCTTTGTGGTATTTGTCCCGTGAGTCACCACCTGGCAGCAGCCAAGGCGACTGACAAGTTGCTGGGTATTGATCAAATCAGTCCTACCGCTGAAAAGATGCGTAAACTGATGCATTTTGGTCAAATTCTTCAATCGCACGCATTACATTTTTTTCACTTATCATCTCCCGATTTGTTATTTGGTTTTGATGATGATGTCCGTCATCGCAATATCATCGGGGTGATCAATGATCATCCTGAACTAGCCAAGCAAGGTGTCTTATTGAGAAAGTATGGCCAGGAAGTCATTAGGCTGACGGCAGGAAAAAGAATCCATGGTACGGGTGCTATTCCCGGTGGAATGAATAAAAACCTGTCTATCGAAGATCGAAATCAGCTACTACAAGATATTGATCAGATGATTGAATGGGGTGTTGCAGCAGTAGGTCTGTTCAAGCGGATTTTTTATGATCACCAGGAATACCACCAGGCTTTTGCGACCATTCATTCAAATATGTTAAGCCTGGTTCAGGCTGATGGCGCTCTGGAACTTTATGATGGCGGTTTGCGTGCGCGTAATATGGATAATGAACTGATTTTCGATCATGCGGATAACGATGGTTACCTGGAATTAATTAATGAGCATGTCGAAAACTGGAGTTACATGAAATTTCCCTTTATTAAATCTCTGGGAGTGGAACAGGGGTGGTATCGGGTAGGCCCATTGGCGCGAGTGAATAACTGTGATTATATCGATACAGAATTGGCCGAGAAAGAACGTCAGGAGTTCATGGCCTTGAGTGACGGCAAACCGGTACAGTACACACTAGGATTCCACTGGGCGCGTTTGATCGAACTGTTGCATTGTGCAGAATCCATAAAAGTATTGCTGCATGATCCAGATCTGCAAGGTGAAGACCTGGTCAGTAAAGGCGAATTACAGCCATCCGGCATTGGTATTATCGAAGCACCTCGTGGCACTCTGTTTCATCATTATGAAATAGACGAGCAGGGACTGATTCAGCGCGCTAACCTGATTGTATCAACAACTAACAACAATCATGCGATGAATGAATCCATTCGTTCGGTAGCCGATAATTATCTTTCCGGACAGGAAATCACTGAGCCCTTACTCAATCAACTGGAGGTGGCCGTCAGAGCTTACGATCCTTGCCTATCATGTGCCACCCATGCATTGGGTCAAATGCCTTTAGAAGTTACATTGTTTGATGCACAGGGACAGCTGGTTGATCAAAAGTTTAAATCAACGGAACATGGAGTCTGAACCGGTTTTACTTTTTGCGTACGGCAATCTTTCCCGGGGTGATGATGCACTGGCACCCTTATTATTGGAACGGTTACAGCAGCAAGGCATAGTCACTGGCTGTGGTCATCAACTGAAGTATTTATCCGATTACCAGATGCAGATTGAACATGTAATGGACCTGCAGGGTTGTGTACGTGTTCTACTGTTTGATGCAGCGGTCGATATCACGGAATCTTATCAGTTCTATCCCATAACAGAAGGACTGGAAACCCACTACACGACCCACGGTATGTCACCTTCGACCTTGTTACACACTTATCGTCAAACCTTGAAAGAAACACCACCTCCTACGTCGATGTTGGCCATTCGGGGTGAAGATTTTGAGCTGGGACAGCCGTTAACGAATGACGCTACTCATAATTTAAATGCTGCATTTGAATTTCTGACAGAACTGCTTAGTGCCGATGATTTTTCCCTCTGGGATGCCAGTCTTAATCCATCATAGATAACAAGGGTTTACATCGATCATTATCGCTTGAAGGCGCTCTAGAGATGCAGCGATTGATCCTGGTTATGGCCATTTGCAGCATTCAGTGGCATGCTTGGTCTACGTTCTCATATTCATAAATATAACAATACAAACCTCGGGATAGACCTATGAAAGCCTCTGAAGTAATGGATACCCATCCTTTAACTGTAAAACCCGATGATACGATCGCCTGTGCCGCTGAATTCATCATGGAGAACCGCTATCGTAGTTTACCGGTGGTGGATGACAATGGTTGTTACCTGGGTATGTTCGGAATCAATTGCCTGTTGAAACACGTAATACCCAAAGCAGTATTTGCCCATGGATTGAATAATGTCGGCTTTATTCATGAAAGTTTCCAAGAACTTTTTGATCGATTTGAAGAAGTCAAGGATGAGCCGGTTTCCATATGCATGTCACAAGAAATCCACGCGATCTCACCCGATACGCCATTAACGGAAACGATGCTGCAACTCTACGAAACTCGATTGAGTATTCCCGTCACTGAATCCGACAGCTGTAAATTACTGGGCATGATTTCCTACTTTGATGTCGGTGAAAAAATTCTGCGTGCAGGGAATCACAAGAATGCATGAATTACACAACCCAGAGGTAATCTTCGGTCTGTCACCGGCCTGGTTCGCGGGTTCATTGTTCGTAATAACCTACCTGTTGATCGTCACGGAGCGGTTAAACCGTGCCATTATAGCGATGATGGCGGCGGCGTTAATGATTGTCAGTGGTGTGTTAACCCAAGAGGCCGCAGTGCAGGGTGTTGACTTTAATACCATTGGCCTTTTAACCGGAATGATGATCATCGTGGGAATCACACGAGACTCAGGTGTGTTTCAATATCTGGCCATTCGTTCAGCCAAAATAGTCAAGGCGGATCCCTGGGGCATCCTGGTGATGTTGATGCTGGTGACTGCATTCTTATCTGCCTTGTTGGATAACGTCACCACGGTTTTACTGATTGCCCCGATTACCCTGTTGATTACGGATACTTTAAAGATCAATCCTTATCCGTACCTGTTTGCTGAAATTTTTGCCTCTAATATTGGCGGCACGGCGACGCTGATTGGAGATCCACCCAATATTATGATTGGTTCAGCTACCGGGCTGAGTTATAACGATTTCTTATTTAACCTGGCGCCTATCTCTGTTTTTATTTTACTGGTAACACTGATCCCGATATACCTGATCTGGGGACGTCATCTCACTGCGGATCCAAAATTAATTAACAAGGTCATGTTGTACCGGGAAAATGATGCCATAAAGGATCCGGTTCTTTTAAAAAAATCTTTGTTTGTTCTGAGCCTGGTGATGCTGGGTTTTATATTGGGGCATGATTATGGCCTGATGCCAGCGACCGTGGCCATGTTTGGAGCGGCATTATTACTGGCACTTCAATGTTTACCGCTGAAGACTGAAAAACAATCCGCCGTGGTTACAAAATCACTAGCAGATGTAGAGTGGTTAACCATTTTCTTTTTTATCGGACTGTTTATCCTGGTTTATGGTGTTGAAACGACGGGACTTCTTGAGTTATTGGCAAACCAGGTGCTGGGTTTGACCGGTGGCGATAAGACCATTACCGCGCTTTCCATTATGGTGGTTTCAGCGGTGGCTTCAGCCATTGTGGATAATATCCCTTTTGTAGCCACCATGATTCCACTGATTGAAAATATGGAAACCAGTTTTGGGGGTAGTGAACAGCTTGTACCGATCTGGTGGTCCCTGGCCCTGGGTTCTTGCCTGGGAGGAAATGGTAGTCTAGTGGGTGCCAGTGCCAACCTAATCGTGGCAGGATTTGCTGAGCGCTCCGGTCAACCGATTCGTTTTCTTCCTTTTATGCTATTGGCCTTTCCGATGATGCTGGTCTCGGTTTTGATTAGTGCCATCTATGTTTATTTACGCTATTTTTAGGCACTGGACAGATGATCATTGACCAACAAAACTATGAAAGTCTGAATATTCAGCTATATATAATTGATAAATAACGGGGTGGCCCCAGAATTTCTGGATTATCTCTTTAATCCGCAAATTATTCATAACAATTCGAATAACAAACAAACGTTTAGCTTTTAAGGCGTAATATGAGTGATGCAACCAGCAATTTCGTAAATTTACTTTCCAGTATCGATATTTTTGCCAATTTGGACAAAGTAACGCGTAAAGATATCGCAAAGTATTTCAAGATCGACCGTATTATGAAAGGGGAAAAAATAATCGAGAGCGGTAAAACGGCGGATCGATTTTTTATTATTTTAAACGGTAATGTTGAACTCAAGACCTCAGATTTAATGGGGCATACCAAACGAAAAATTGAATTAACCGATGGATCTGTAATCGGTGAGGTGGGTTTACTGACCAATACCCCCTATACATCCGATGCCATTGCTTTGGAAAATACTGTAGTGTTCTATTTGGAACGCAATGAGTTTAAAGCCTTAATTCAAAAGCATAAGTCTTTTGCTAATACGATGACCCATTTGATGAGCCAACGTATGGCTCACGAAGGCGGCATTAACAAGGTCGGGCGATACACGCTCACCGAAAAAATTGGTGAAGGCAACATGGCGACTGTTTTTGAAGGTTATGATCCTATGTTAGATCGGCACGTGGCTTTAAAAATGCTTAAGTATGACCTTTCGCATGATGAGGATTTTTTATCCCGTTTTGAGCAGGAAGCCAAGGTCATCGCCCAGCTTAATCATCCGAATATTGTGAACGTGTATGAAACGGTGAATGAATATTCAACCAGTTTCATCGTCATGGAACGCTTAAGAGGGAAAGACCTGGGACAGATATTAGAGGAAACAGGACCCTTAAGCATTTCGGATACCAGGAAGATTCTGTATCAGGTTGTCTGTGCCCTTGAATATGCTCATGCTCAAGGTGAAAAAGGTATCATTCATCGAGATATTAAACCCGCAAATATCTTTATAGATGATCAGGGCCAAGTCAAATTAACAGACTTTGGTGTGGCTAAACCCCCGATGGATGTCGTGACCACCGTACTGGGTACGCCAAAATATCTGGCGCCGGAGATTATCAAAGGCGAACCTTTTGATGGCAGGGCAGATATTTACTCTGTAGGTATCATGGCTTTTACCATGCTCAGCGGCATGCCTCCCTTTACTGCAAAGACATTAAACGAATTATTATCCCTGCAGGTCTATGGTGATCCACCAGATATCAAACAGTATCGTCCTGAAATCGATAAAGACCTCAAAAACTTTATTGATAGTGCATTAATTAAGAATCCTGATGAACGGATATCGGATTGGGAGGCCATCAAGGCGTTGCTTCAACCCGAGGCCAATCGTGAATTAAAACCCACTGACAGTGACGAGATTGCTTTTGTGACCCGATTACCCAATGGTTCTTACGAAAAGACTGCTCGCATTATCAACAAACTCAAGGCCTTGTTGGATGAAGAAGAGATCGAGCACCATATCAAGGTGCTGAAGTAGCTCATTCTTGGCCCTTTAAAAGCAATGATTCGAATTGAGCGTTAACCCTTTTTGCCAATAAAAAATACCAGGTTCACATCATCGGTTTCATCGTAGATTTTAATTTCTTGGATCATTTCGTTCATTACTTCAACCAGTGCTCGCGAATGATTGGTTCGAGTAGCCAATTGATCTAATCGATGCCGTAAGGGTTCATAGTAATTAGACCAGACCACATGGTTACAGATCGCCGGTGGCAACACATGGTAACCGGTTTCTTCAAGCTCATTTAAAACCTGTTCGATGGTGGCAATATCGGGATATTCGTTGGTCCAGAAATTTTTGCCTATTTCAGAGCAGTCCGCAGTCTCATTTTTCCAAACTATATCTGAAAAAACCATTAGACCCTCCGTTTGTAACAATGGATGCCAGATTTTTAACGCCTGTTTGCGTCCCAGAGTATAGATAGAGGATTCCGCCCAGATGAGATTAAAAGCCCCCTCAGTAGAATTCAGTGTCGGCGGATTAGACATATCAGCCACTTTTGCTTTGATACGTTTATTCAGATCTTGTGCGCTAGCCGTGGCCTGTAATTGTTTTATAAACGGTTCATGGATATCGACCGCTAATATTAGGGCATCAGGTATGGCGCTCGCCAGTGCCAGCGTGGAAGCCCCGACGCCACAACCCATATCGGCAATGCGGGGAGCAGCAGGTAAAAATTCCTTTATGCGTTTTATAACCCCATGGGTCGTTTCTGCATCTCCTGGTCCCAGGTAATGAAGGCCTTTAAAAATCACAGAGTAAGCCGCCATGATATCTGCAATGG
>JASJBW010000209.1 GCA_030066315.1 Gammaproteobacteria bacterium | reverse complement strand
GCCCATCATCAGATTTTGGATAAGAAATGTTAAAGCTACGACCGTCCCTAACTAATCTATAAGCGTTGGCTAAATGACAGCTATTGGCACTTAGCCGAACTTCGAGATACCTAATCCGAATGCCTCCTTCCAGGACACCTTCAAGTTTTGGATAATAGGCCACCAGATGGCTGAAGAAATATAACTTCTGCTTGTTTTTCTAATGTACAGACTCAGTCAACGACTGGTAATCCTTTCTGACCTGCAAAGGACTCTTGCCGATGACTTTTTTAAAGGCACGGGAAAAGGCGGCTTCAGATTGGTAGCCAATATCGAGGCCGATGGATAGCACCGTATCCCTGGTCAGTTGCAGTCTGGAATAAGCGAGCGACATCCGCCACTCGGTCAGGTAATCCATCGGGGTATTACCGACCAGTTTTTTGAATTGCTGGGCGAAGCTGGTTCTCGACATACCCACCGTGGTCGCCAGTTCTTCCAGAGACCAGTGCTTGTCTGGTTGATCGTGAATCAACTTCAGCGATTTTCCGATACGATCGTCCGCGAGGGCACTCAACCAGCCGGTTTGTGAATCGTCTAACTCGGAGAGGTACTGACGCATGGCAGCTATCACCAGGATATCGGCCAGTCGGGAAATGACCGCTTCCGCACCGACGGATACCGTCTGTGATTCGGATTTAATCAATTCCGCAACGCTGTTTACAGTGCTCACGGAATCTTCTGAATCAGGATTAATTGTAATGTGCGGCGGTAGGATCCCTAGTAGTTTAATCGCCAGGGGATGCTGAAATAACATGGCACCGCACACCATCCTGCTCGCCTCACCGCCGCCGCCGAATGTAAGTGTCTCGTAGCGCTCAGTAATGCTTTCAATCGGTAACTCAACCAGCGGCGTGATGGTTTTACACTCCCCATCAGACAGTATGTGCCCATCACCCTTGGGAAACAGGACGAAGCCACCCTCTTCCAGCTTAAACACAGAATCTTCGACGCGAAATTCTGCGCTGCCTTCCAGTACAATATGGAACATCATGCAGTTAGGCATGGGCGGCATAGCCATACCCCATGGGCGTGTCAGCTTCGAGTTCGTGTAAAACGCACTTTCCATTCTCAAACTGTCGAGCAGCTTGCCGACTGGGTGATCTTCAATTTGGGTTGCTGCTCGTTTTTTATAATCAAACGACATGCCTGACCTTTTGTTCGTTTAATTGCTTTAAAAACTATAACCTGTCTGGTATTCGAATGGCGAACTGTCTGTTAGTTCTCCACACGGACAAAGACCCGGGCAAACCCGGGTCTTTTCTACAACTGAGACCAGCTGGTGAAGATGAGTCAGATTACCAGAAGCAATCCTGATGTTACGGCAGCAACTGATCGTACATGATTCCAGAAGACCCACTTATCGAAATAGTTCTGCCAGATCTGTTCACGCTCCGCTCCAGAATCTCTTAGCTGGTTATTCAGAGGCACGTTTCTTACGATGGTAACAAGGGTGGTACCCACCAGGAAAATAAATCCACTGACAAACAACAAACCCTCAGCAAAGATAACGAGATACAGTGAACCTAAACCGGATATCCAGAATACCGCCATGAATAGCGGGTTAAGAATGATCTGATTGATCTCAACCATGACGTCCGCACCTGACTCGAACTGCTTCAGTGACGACATAATGGTATTTGAAAATATAAAATAAAGTCCGACCATAATGATCATTGACAGCTGAATCAACGGCTCGAGTACTTGGATGATTTGACTAATCATGATCAGGCCACCTCGGTGAAAAACCGCTTGTTGTTTTGAATATACTGATCGAAGCTGGTGGCCGGGCGGCCAAGCGCTCTTTCAACACCGTCGGTAGTGGATTCGCTGCGACCATCCAGCACCTCACCAAACAGGTAGGTGAGTGTTTCAATCGCAGCCTGGTGTACTCCAGCTTTGGTTAGACGAGATTCAAACTCAGGGATAGAGATCGATTCGAAGTTCACCTTGCGCTTGAGGTGTTTGCTAAATTTAGCCGCGATATCGGCAAAGCTGATTAACTCGGGCCCGGTGACTTCATACAGTTGACCACTGAGCTTGTCATCGATTAGCGAAGCGATTACAACTTCAGCAATATCGTCGATGTCAATGAATGGTTCGGTTACATCAGTTACCGGCAGCGCGATATTGCCATCCATAATGAACTGACGGAACAAGCCCTCGCTGAAATTCTGGTCAAACCAGGAGGCTCGAACCACCGTCCAATCTATACCCGATTGGATGATGATGTTTTCACAGACCTGGGCGGCAGGCTCGCTGCGTCCGGATAGCACCGTAATGTGTTTAATCCCTTTCATTTTGGCCAGGGCGCAAAACCTGGAAATGTCCTCAGGTGCTTTGGGTACCGCCAGATCGGGATAGTAAGTCAGGTAAACGGCATCGATACCATTCAGTGCTGCGGACCAGGTGGTTGGCTCATCCCAATCAAAATGTACTTCTCCGTTTCGGTTTGCACCTTTGGGGTTAAAGCCAAGTGCTTGCAATCCCTGCATGACCCGGGAACCTGTTTTACCGGTGGCGCCAATGATTAAATGTTGAGTTACTGTGTTCATGATTTTGACCTCTTGGATTGATTGAATTGACGAGGTCATTTTAGTGGCGAGAAAAAAAGATAAGTTTGCCTGGCGTTCAAAATGCATTGCACATCGTACAGGTATTTAACATTTCGAATATCATATTGAAATACTCGTTATCGTTCTTTAATAAAGATTGGAGATTAGAAAATTAGATAAGAGACATTTACAGAAATACAACTGAACAGCTGGAGTCGAGCCGAAGCAGGCGTTAGCGCATCTTGTCAGCGAGTGGTCTGGTCAGTTGAGTGGTTGAATTTGAAAGGAATGGGGTTCTCAAACCGTTAATATCCTGATCCGAATTCAATCTCAATCATCAGCTTTCCTTCAAACCAGGTTTCGATATGGAGCAATCCACTCTCTACCTTGACTTCAAATCCATCCGTGGCGGTGGGGCTAATATCTTTAAAGGTCAGCAGTTCACCAGGGTAACTGACCGTAAGCTTGACGTGCATGGGAAAATAACTGTCCAGGAACCGACGCTCGAACGGGCCATTGCGCAACAGCAGACTCCCGTCATCCTGTTTTTGGAGTATCTTTGCCTCGGCCTGCACACACAAGAGGGCATTTTTTTCAACTCCTTGCAGCACGATTGACTGCTCTTCTACATTGGCCTTGTCAATCTTGTATATTTTAGTGATACGTAGATCTCGCATTTCATTGTAGCGGTAAACCACCTCGACCTTTTCAATTGGATCCAGTTCTTCGTAGCACTGGTCAATTGTCACCCAACCCGATTGCAGGCTGTGAGGCTCAATCGTCAAGTTATTTCTTGAACGCAGAGCCCTCTTAGCCGGTGGTGCTTGCATAAACACCAAAGCACCGTCGTCACTTTTACGATCAAAAGGATGTTCAAGGTTGTCATCCTCAAACCACGCTTCGAGTTGCTCAGATGTGAGTTCATCCAAACCATGAGCAGAAACAGCAAAACCCATCAGTAAAAAGCATGCCAATAAATTTAACTTGGTCTGCATTTCAATACACTCGCTTCGAATAGGGATACATGTAAAGCTAACACATACTTATTTGTTAAAGAGACCCTGATGTCGGGTCCTGGCATTTTGAAGTCCTACAAGGCATCAGTAGCGAACGACCCTGACCGGCCAATTGGCGTAAGGCTTTATAGTAAGCCCCTAAAGACAAGCTAGGGTTGCAAGGTCGGGAGCTTAACCTTTGATTCTCTGGGAGCGGCTGAATTTACTCAGGTATTTCATGTTGACGCAGAATTCGACGTCCTCAGGGTTTAATTCCGGAATTTTCAAACTCTCTTTGCACTGATCGATCGTTTCACATGTTTCGCAGTTTTTGATGCACTCACCAATATTGTCTATCGATTCCCGGTAAAGAAAAGTTGACCCACCAATGCCTAGCGCCTGGAGCATTTTGGGCAACGGGGTGTCGTTCATTTTTTCCGCAAAATATCGTCTCAATCCTCGCTTCTGGTAAGCCTTCTTGTGCGACCTGAGAACCAACAGGGTACCTAAACCTGCCAACAAAAAGGCCGAACTCATTATGATAACGAAACTGGATAAACTCATACTACCTCACGATTACTGCTGCGGCATTCTATACCAAGCCAGAGAAATAAAAAATGTCCAAGGCTAACCGTCAGCGCCCAATGCATAGTTGGGATCAAAACCTAGCGTGGATGTCGGCATTACCAGGACAGTTTAATATTTGTTAATGTGGACTTAATGTCAGCTTCTGGCCCTTAGCCGAACAGTAAGTTATGTGTGATCTGAATGCCTTATTCCGGGCAGCACTCGTGGAGTTAGGCGGCGTCAGGCTTCTGCTTTCGACCCTAAAGCTGACTTCCAATGACTCATCCTTAATCAATGGTCGTATCAGGTTGCACTTGCGAAAATGGTTGAGCGCGGTTAGGTTACCTGGACGAAGTATCAATAGTCGGGTAACCCTCTATCATGCGAAATTGGATTGTTGTTATTTGTTACTGCCTTTTCTTTTCGGCATTTGCAAGCTCAAATCCAACGAGGTCTCTAAATGGGAAAATCGTTGTCTATGACGAGCGGTTTTACGATTTCGTCGACAACGACAGTGAAGCTGAGGTTTTGGCCAGCGATCTTGGATGGGCAGAAGGCCCTGTCTGGTCAAATACCCTAGGTTCACTGCTTTTTTCAGACGTGGCCTCAGATAAAGTCTATCGTTGGGATGACTCCAACGGCTTGCGCGATTACCTGTTCCCTTCAGGCCATCCACCAGATAGTTCCCCCACTGCATGGCGTGGATCAAACGGCCTCGCAATAGATCAGAATGACACTCTTATTCTGGCCCAGCAAGGTAATCGAAAGATTTCAAGCATGCTGAAACCGCTAACTCATCCTGCACCTGAATACTTTACGCTTGCGGATAGATTTCAGGATCATTCTCTAAACAGCCCAAATGACCTAGTAGTCCATCGTTCAGGAGCTATCTTTTTCACCGACCCCCCTTATGGTCTTGCGGGATTTGAAAAAAGTCCGGATATTGAATTGGACTTTTTTGGTGTCTTTCGACTGTCACTTCAAGGTGAGCTAATCCCTGTTTTTCAGAGCCTAAATAAGCCTAACGGAATCGCTTTGTCGATGGACCAGGATAGGCTCTATGTCAGTAATTCAGACAAGGAGAGTCCGAAAATCATCGTCCTCAATTTGGATAAGGAACTTAATCTGCAGGGCCATCGATTGCTCTTCGATGCCAGCAAACTGGTAGCAGATGGTCCGGGTTCAACCGATGGAATGGCAGTACATGCGAGTGACTTCGTGTTTACTTCAATACCCAATGGCGTGGGAATTCTATCCCCGGAGGGTGTTTTGCTGGGCAAGATAGCCCTAGGACAGGTCACGAATGTCACTTTTGATACTGCCTTCACCTATTTATACATCACCACCCCCAACCAACTGCTTCGCCTTAAACTTAACGAATATATTGAATACCCATTAAATCAATCATTGTTGAATTGATTCGATGAACACCCGATGGCATCTAGAGTAGAAGTCATTATCAACAGTTTTGTGCGACCTTGAAGGATTAATTTCACCAACAATTGATTCCGCCCTCAGCGGACTATTACTGTTTAACATGAGGAGGTCGGCTGTCGACCCAAAGCAGCCCTATTAACATCTCGATAGGCAAACCGCGGATCGCTGAAACGTACCTTGGTGGTTCTTTAATCTTTCAGGCGAGATTCAGACTTTCACGCTACCGGGGATTCAGCCGTTCATCAGGATCGATTGATGGAATCGCCGACAGCTGCTCAAGATCTACCTGTCCA
>JASJBW010000059.1 GCA_030066315.1 Gammaproteobacteria bacterium | reverse complement strand
GGTAGACGCAAGGGACTTAAAATCCCTCGGTAGAAATACCGTGCCGGTTCGACTCCGGCCCCGGGCACCATTTATGTCAAAAATCATTGGCTGGATTTATCAAAAGTTCACTTTTCATATCATCTCAATTAGTTATAGAATGAAACTCAATCATAATAACGAAGCAGGTGACTCACATGGGTTTACTGATTCTTGCAGGAGGCAGTCTCTTTTTAGCAGTCATTTTTCTGATCCTTTGGCTCAAGGAACGTAAACATGCCAGTGAAGCTGAAATAGTGGCCTACGGGCTGCGTGCGGAAGATGATAGTGAAGAAAACACAAAAACCAGCATATCCGTGATGGAAGCTGAGTTTAACGAGGCGCTTGAAAAACTCGTTGAATTGGGTGAAATTCACCAGGATCAATGGGGGCACTGGGTCTGGAATAAAACTGGAAAACCCCTGGGTGAAGATCAAAATCCTTAAATTGATCGCGGCAAATTACGGTCTAGAGGTTGCACCATTGTTTTGACTGCTTGATTCAATACCCACATATATCTCAAGAAAATACACTTTCCTGTTTTTTTTCAAGCACTTGCTATACTTTCAGATAAATAACATTCAATCGCATTCTGGAAGCAATGTCCGACACGAGCATTTCAAATGAGTCGACAGATAAAGCCGCCGAGTATTTAAGACTGGCGCTAGCCAAACTCAGTCAAGCAAAACTACCGGTTAATTCAGTCAATTATGCCTTAACGTACTTTTATGTTGCGGGTAAGGATGTGGCACTGAATAAGAAACTGGATGACCTCTATGAATCCTGGGATGACGGGGAGGCGCAACAATTATTTAAACGCTTTATTTGTCAGTGTAGTGAAAATGAGTATCAGGAACTTCGTGAAGAACTCTTAATGACGGTCGCTCAGATACTGGGATCAGTGATTGATCTCGCTGGAAAAGCAGCCATCTCCAATTCCACTCTGGAAGGCCATATGGAACAACTCGCACAATGTCATAATCCCAAGGAAATACTGAATATTGCTTCTGAAATCATTGCGGAAACACGTCATTTTGTCGAAGAATCCCGAGGGTTTGAATCCGACTTAATGGAGTCCACGCAGGAAATAAGCCTACTTAAAGATGAACTGGACCATGCCCGTCGCATGGCCGCTACGGATGCTTTAACGGGCCTTCATAATCGACGTGGATTTGATGAAGCCTTGTCGGAAGCCATCGCCAATAATCAACGCCAAAACGATTATATTTCCTTGCTGATCATCGATATTGATCACTTCAAGAAAGTGAATGATAACCATGGTCATCTTGTTGGAGATAAGGTACTGATTGGTATTTCAAAAATACTGCAAAAACAAATGCGGGGTAGAGATTATCTGTCACGTTTTGGCGGTGAAGAATTCGCGGTTATCCTAAGCCAAACACCTATAACCGGGGCGTTTACCGTGGCTGAAAGTCTAAGAAAAGTGGTTGAAAAACTGCGCCTAAAACATGTTAAAACGGGAAAACAACTGGAACAGGTTACCATTTCCATAGGGGTGGCCAGTTATCGCAAGGGAGAAACGATGAAAGAATATATTGAACGTTGTGATAACGCTTTATATCGTGCTAAATCTTTGGGACGTAATCGGACCGTTATCGCTGATTAAGGCGGAAACTCTAATACCCTTCCTTATTCAATAGTTCTGTAAGCGAGATCTGGGTTTTCAGTTTCTGAAGCTGCTCAGAAATTTCCCGGGTTTATCCCGGAGATCAGTATCCAAATAATCTGGATGGCTTGAAACGTTTTGCAACATGAGGCGATGAGCCGTTATGCTGTCACGTATAACAATAACGATACAAGGTTTTCGTGAACCTGTTTCTGAACAATACTATTGATGGTGAAAACAACTACACGCTGATTTCAGCGTTGTTCCTACGCCTATTGGCAGTAATCTACTTTATTGCCTTTTTTACCATGACCTTCCAGATCAATGGCTTGGCCGGTGAGGGGGGTATCCTACCTTTAAGCCCATGGTTGGATTATCTCTTGAATGATCTGGGCTGGGCCGCATACCTGCATTTCCCCATGATTTTCTGGCTGGATCAAAGCAATGAGTTTTTGCTTTTTGCCACCTGGGCCGGTTGTCTTTTTGCCTGCTTATTGTTTTTAAATATCTTCCCGCGCTTCAACCTGGTCCTGCTCTTTATTTTTTATCTGTCAGTTGTGAAAGCAGGGCAGACTTTCATGAATTTTCAGTGGGATGGTTTATTACTGGAAGCAGGGTTCCTGGCTATTTTCCTCCGGCCTGATTCCAAGGTCATGATTTTTTTGTTTCGTTGGTTGCTGTTCCGCTTACGTTTCATGTCAGGTATTTCCAAGTTTGCGATGGGCGACCCTTCCTGGTTAGGCATGACCGCATTAATCTATTATTTTGAAACGCAGCCATTACCTCATTTCGGTGCCTGGTATTTTCATAATCTTCCTGAACTGATCCTGATAATGGCGACCGTGCTGGTATTGATTGTAGAAATAATCGTACCTTTGATGATGTTCTTATCGCGCAGGTATCGTTTGATCGCTGCCTGGATTACTCTGGCCTTACAACTATTAATCCTGTTAACCAGTAATCACAACTGGTTCAATTTCTTAACGATCGCTTTATGCCTGTTCCTGTTTGATGACAAGGCACTAAAGCGAATATTGCCTGCCTTCATCGAATCCTGGTTATTGGCTTCGTGGTCAAGTCGTTTGAGAAAACCGACTACCGCACTCAGTCACCAGCTCAAATCAATCCTGGCTGGAATGCTATTACTCGTGGGCAGTTTAAATATCTATCGCCTGGCCATAGCGGATAACCTGGGCTATCACACGGACCTGTTGTTGGATGTTTTTCAGCAATGGCATATCGTGAACTCCTATCATGTGTTTCCAACCATGACGACGCGACAGATCGAAATCAAGATAGAAGGCTCGATTGATGGAAAAACCTGGCAACCTTATGAGTTTATTCATCGCCCGAATCACTTGGATACCCGTCCTACCGTCGTGTTACCCCATCATCCCCGGTTAGACTGGATGATGTGGTTTGTACCGTTTCATCCTCGCTTCCTGCCCTGGTTCGATGCTTTCCTTATTGCGCTATTGGATAATAAAGCGGATGTTACTGCTTTACTGGAATCGAATCCGTTTAGTGAGCAGCCACCGAACTATTTGCGTGTACAAGCCTGGCGATATCAATTCACGACTCCGGCAGAAAGAGCAGAAAGCGGAAACTGGTGGAAAAGAACTTATCTGGGTCCATTTGAGCCCTTACCGGGTAAATACCGCTTAAGTATCCCGGTGCATTGACCGATAAACTGGTAATATGCATAACGATGATCCGATAATGGCATTAAGATTTATTGCGATTCTTTTACAACTGCTCTTGCTGGCATCTTGCTCGCAGCAAGGAGTGATTCTTCAAGCGGATCCTGGTTCCGCTGTAGCAGAGGAACAGGTCAAGGTACTATTGAACGAACGTCCAGCCTGTAATTATGAGGTTGTGGCCTGGCTGGAGATTCCCGGTACTTTTTATGATCGTTCGAGATTAATCGGAGTGTTCAGGAGTAAAGCCGCTAATCTGGGCGCCGATTTTGTAGAGATTACTTCACTGCAGAAAATAGGTGCAATTGAGTACAAGGGTACTGCCCGAGCTTTACGCTGTGTTATATGAACAGCACTTGAGTATCAGAGTTTAGAAGTCAGGTTTTAGTCCTCATCCTCTTCTTCATCTTCATCGATGATGATTTCGGTCTTGGTAACATCATCATCATTTTCAAGAATTTTTCTGCGCTCTTCATCCGTCATGATTACGGTATCATCATTGCCCATCGTAAAACTCCAAACCAGTTTCTAGATTATTATTACCAGTACTCAGTAGCTATGGCCTCACCCAGGTCGGCATCTATCAGGCGTTTACGTACTGACAGCAAATGCTCGACAAGGTTGGGCTCGGACTTCTCATAAGCCTCTGCATCTGGTGCTCTTTTAACCACGACACCCAGTAATTCAGTAATGGCATTACCGATTGAATTCTGACTGATCGTCACAATCCATTTACCTGCGTCATTTCTATATATTAGTTGTTTAAAAGCAGGTTGCCAACGAATGGCATTGGCATATTTCGCATCTTTAATACATTGATCGCGGACTATTTTTGCGGTACTGAGAAAATCGTTATTAAATAAAAGATAGTCAGTAACTTGGTCAGGAAAATAAATGCCATTCAAAATCGGGGCATTACGTGTCGAAACCTGGCTAAAAAAGGTTCGATAAAAATCGATGAATCCTTTTAAGATCAAATCATATTCTCGCCAGAACTGAACTTCCTTAATAGATTCGAGACCTCCGTTAATTTCCCAGCAGGGTAGCCCTTGAGGATAACCGGTTAACTTTATCTGCGAGGTTTCACCGGACATGGGTTTCAAGATTTTCAAGTCCAGCGTTGAGAAAAAAGCGCGATAGACATTGCGCATATAACTTTGAAATAGACTGTGTTGTCCACCATCGGTCAAGTTGGGATTGGCAGGATCTGCCAACTCGGCTTCGCGTAATTGTTGCTTATCAAAAACTATAAAATGATTATGCAGCATACGAATACTGGGTACACCCGGTGAACTTAATGGCCAGGTCGCATCCAGGCTGGCTTCACCGCACAGGACCAGGTGAGACTCCGGATCAGGAAATTGCTCTTGCATGTAATCAATCAATACCTGATTCATGCGATTCCATACATTGCGAACATCGGGAGGTACTTGTGTTCTTCGTACCGGGCGACCTAGTGGATCGAGAATAGTTTTCGAAGTGTTATAGATAATCGAGGTATCAAATACATTGGAATGTCCCAGGGCTTTACGATAAAGCAGCAGGTCTTCACTGTTTTGCAGCAAACCGTTGTTATGAACCAGGTCATTGAGGTTTTCAGTGCTGTTAAAAAATTCATTAGGAGTCATACCCTCAGGAACATCCAGTGGAATAGGGCGAAAGGGTGTCGTAATTTCTCGGGGACCGGTTGACATATTGTTTTCTAAATAGTTGTTTTCATTTAGCTTACATCATTTAGACTAACGTTCGTCTTCAATTATATTTAGACCGATATTGATTAAATGAATGTGAGTAATCATCTCAAAGGTGTATTGCTGGCAGGCCTTGGGATTTTAGTAATCAGCCCTGACAGTCTTTTGATTCGATTTGTTAACATTGATCTATGGACTTTAATGTTTTTGCGTGGCTTGTTTATTGCGCTGGCTTTATTGATTGTTAATATTATTTTTTATCCTTCGTTATCGCTGATCGAGCAGTTCCGCCAGCTGAATCGTAAAGAGTGGACCATGGTCATCCTCATGGCGGTGTGTTCCTTTGCATTTGTAGCCTCCATACAAACCACTAGTGTCGCACATACACTTATTATTGTTGGGACGGCACCCATTTTTTCAGCCATCCTGGGGCTCTACCTGTTATCCGAAGCGGTGGCTAGAAATACCTGGATCAGTATCGGCATCGTTTTTGTCGGCTTGATTTTTGTCGTTTATGATCAGCAGCAGAGTACCTTACTCGGGGATTTTTATGCTTTGATCACCGGACTGGGTTGGGCGGTGATACTGGTTCTGGCACGTCGTTCGGTAAAAACTAATATGTTTTTTATCATGATGTTGAGTGGTTTGCTCATCGTGATCATTAGCTTGCCCATTGCAAATCTCCCTGATATTTCTGTAAACCAGGCCTTACTGGGATCATTACTGGGCACGCTGAATGGCATCGCATTATCATTATTAACCTTTGCCCCTCGTTTCATGCCTGCTGCAGAAGTCGCCGTTTTTCTGCCCCTGGAATCGGTATTCGGCTCATTATTGGTCTGGTGGTTCTTGGCCGAATACCCGGGGCACATCTCACTGATAGCGGGCCTCGTGATCATAACAACCATCATGCTCAATAGTTATTATCAAATTAAATGGTCAAAAGCTGAATATTGATAAGGTTTCGCTGTGATATAGTCATCAATAAAACCGGATCTACACATGACAAATCAATACCGAATCGAAAAAGACAGCATGGGGGAACTGCAGGTACCCGCCGATGCCCTTTACCGTGCTCAAACCCAGCGTGCGATCAATAACTTTCCCATCAGTGGTATTACTTTACCGCGGCAAATGATCCGTGCCCTTGGATTGATAAAGATGGCCTGTGCGCAAGCTAATCATGAATTGGGATTGCTCGATGAAAACCTCGCGAAAGCCATAGCGCAAGCAGCCAAAGAGGTCGTTGAGGGAAAAGTGGATGCTCATTTCCCGATTGATATCTTTCAAACCGGTTCTGGCACCAGCAGTAATATGAATACCAATGAGGTCATTTCCACGCTCGCCAGCACCGATAAGCTGCCGGTACACCCCAATGATCACGTAAATATGGGGCAAAGCTCCAATGATGTATTCCCGACAGCCATTCATGTGAGCGCATCTCTTGCCATTCATGAACAATTAATCCCAGCATTATCCCATCTGGAAAAAACACTGCAGGAAAAATCTGCTCAACTCCAAGAGGTCGTGACTACAGGTCGCACACACCTCATGGATGCGATGCCGATCAGTCTGGGCCAGGAACTCGGTGGCTGGGGGGAACAAATCAGGCAAGGTTTATATCGCATACAATCCAGTCTAACGCGATTACAGAAACTCACCCAGGGTGGAACGGCTGTTGGTACCGGTATAAACGCACACGAAAAATTTGCCCAACAAGTCTGTCAGCAACTGAAGGCATTAACCGGTATTCCATTTTCTCCCAAAGACAACTTTTTTGAAGGCTTAAGTTCCCAGGATGCGGCGGTGGAAATGAGCGGTCAACTCAAGACCGTGGCTGTGTCCATGATGAAAATTGCGAATGATCTTCGTTGGATGAACTCAGGCCCTTTGGCAGGAATTGGCGAGATAGAATTACCTGCATTACAGCCCGGTAGTTCGATTATGCCCGGCAAGGTCAACCCGGTTATCCCGGAAGCGGTGGCTATGGTTTGTGCCCAGGTTATCGGTAACGATACTACGATAACCATTGGCGGCCAGTCCGGTAATTTTCAATTGAACGTTATGTTGCCCGTCATAGCGCATAATTTAATGCAAAGTATTGAATTGTTGGCTAATTCAGCAACAGTTTTAGCTGACAAAGCCATTGCCGGATTTGAAGTCAATCACGATAAAATTAGTCAAGCTTTGGCGGCCAATCCTATCCTGGTGACCGCCCTTAACCCGGTAATAGGCTATGAACTGGGCGCGAAGATTGCGAAAACAGCCTATGCAGAAAAAAGACCTGTATTGGATGTTGCAAAGGAATTATGTGATTTGGATGAATCCGAGCTGGTCAAGTTGCTAGATCCATACAAGTTAACCCAAGGCGGTATTGGCTAGGATGATATAATGTCTGGATGAAGCCGCGAGATCAAATTATCGTAAATTCCGTTAAACGATGGTTTGAACAAGTAGTTTTAGGACTTAACTTATGCCCATTCGCACATAAACCCTATCGTAATCAGAGCATTGATTTCATTATCTCACAGGCGCAGGATGACCGGTCCTGTTTGACCGACCTGTTTCTTAACCTGCAACGACTGGATCGTGAAGTTGATACAGAGACAATTCTGTTAATTTGTCCTTATCATTTAATCCATTTCACGGATTTTAACCAGTTTCTCCAGTTGAGTGATCGATTACTGGAACAGGAAGGTTGGTTGGGGATTTATCAACTGGCGAGTTTTCACCCCGATTATCGTTTCAAGCATACCCGTTCGGAAGATATCGAGAATTGGACCAATAGAGCACCTTTTCCCATTCTGCATATACTGCGCGAGCAATCCATTTCCCAGGCTGTCGAAACCCATCATGATGTTGATCATATTCCAAGGCAGAATATTCAGTGTTTGCGCGAACTCAGTGAACCGCAAAAGCGCAAGCTTTTTGGTAACAGAATTAAGACCAAAAAAAACCGGGCTTAAGCCCGGTTTTTACACTATCCCAATTCTTACTTGGTGATTCGTTGCATGATTTCAGCATTAGAGAGGGTAGTGAGTAACTGGCCATTCATGTATCGTGGCATGGTACGCAGTACATTTTCCAATTGCTGGTCATTTTCAAACTTGCCACCATAAATCAGCGTGTACTGTTGATCTGTGGTTACAAAATAACCCAGGTCTTCAGTGAAATAGCGGTTGTAACGAGAAGCAATTTCGTAGAGCTCCTGTTTATCAGCCAAAGTGCCAATCTTGATAGATTTGTGTTCAGGATTAAGTTTTGCTATCCACTGAGAACCATGGATGGTGTTATCCGTGCCGAAGCTATACAGCGGTGCAAAGTACTCGAATCGACCATCAATACTTTCTACCTGATCATTCATATCCTGCATTTCAGACTTAATCTGATCAATAGATTGTTCAAGACCTGTAATCTCTTTATAAAATACCTGAGAAGCCAACTGCTCATCTTGTACTCGATTTTGTAGATCGGCCACTTCTTCATTGATTACGCTATTACGACTGGCTTCGAGAGCGGCCTCGGTATCACGCTGGTATTCACCGTAAAAATATAACCCAACGATGGCCAGTAGTAATGCAAGACTAAATCCACCCAACGCAAAAAAATGTTTCTTTTCCAGTTTTGCCAGGGCCAGCAAGGAACGACCTAAGGAATCTGTTTGTTCCTGTAGCTTAGCGGTATGGTCTTCTAGAGCAGATACGTCTTCACTTAACTTGGTGGTCAGTACGTCTAATACTTCAGTAGAAGTCTTGAGTTCTTCACTATCCCTGAGTAATTGTTCAGATGTTTGTTCCAATGCAGTGGCACGCTTGTCCAGCGCTTCATCCACATTTTGCATTAACAACATCTTGGCTTTCTGCTGACTGATTGCTTCATTGGCAGAAGTGATTTTACTGTCCAGCTTGCTATCACGATCTTCCGAAGACTGGGCGACGGATTTCAGGTCTTCCACGATACGGGCCTCCAGATCGGCCAATGCCTTGTGGTTTTCCTGGATACTTTTATCGAGTTTTTTACTGATCGTATTGGCTTTTTTGCTCAGTTTTTCTGCGCGTTCAATCAGGTCCACATGTACCTGTTTGAATTCATCGTTAATTGAAAGCTGCTGGTCAACGGCTTGAGCCAGTGATTCAGTAGTCGATTTTTCCAGTGCCTTGATTGTGGTATTTACCTTTTTCAAATCTGCATTGATCTGGCTGGATTGCTCATTCAATTCCTGAAAGGTAATATCCATGACACCCAGTTGCTTGTAGGTTTCAGCAACCTTGTCAGTAATCTCAGCATCGGAATGGGTGAGTCGTTCAACATCGGACTTGATCTGACGGTTGGTTGAATTGAGTTTCTTGTTTAAATTTTCCAAAGAACTCTCCAGAGAAGCCATTTGCTTGTTGATTTCAAGCACCTGTTTCTCTTTGTTACCTGATTGCATGTTGATCAGGTTATCTTGCCCTTTAGTCTCGCTGGTAGGATCCAGCTTTTTAGATGGTTGTGCCATTGTTATACCCCAGTAGTTTTGAATTCGTTAATTTCGCAATATTAGCAAATACTAATATTAAAATCAATTTCGAAGCGCTATTCATAAGTGAAATGTTTAAGTACAATTCTGCGAAATTTTTAACACGAGTCCTTTCATGAACTTTACTTTTTCCAGTTTCGGGTTGAGATTTTTGTTTTCGGCCATTCTTATATTTGCAACATACAATCCAGAGGGCTATTCC
>JASJBW010000208.1 GCA_030066315.1 Gammaproteobacteria bacterium | reverse complement strand
CAACCACTGCCGCCCAACTACGCGGGGTTTTCATATTACGCCAGAATAAAATCAATAAAAGCGTCAGCGGAAAAATCAACAGCAACCAGGCAGGTCTTAACAATTCGATATCCATAGTCTCACCTGTCACGCCGCAATAATAACCCGGCCAAGAGTAATGAACACAAAAATACAAAACCTAAGGGCCACATAAACAGAGATTGAACAGGTCTCAAGGTTTTTTTATCGACTTCCACCGGTTCCAGCTCGTCAAGGCGTTGGTAAATTCGGTCAAGTTCAGCAGTATCCCGGGCACGGAAATATAATCCACCTGTTGCCTCGGCAATGGCTGTCAGGGTTTTTTCATCCAGGTCCTGGGAAGGATTAATGCGTTGGCGCCCGAAGAGAGATTCCCTGATCATTTCATCGGCACCGATACCAATGGTATAAATCTTTAATCCATTACTGGCAGCCAACTCAGCGGCCTTTAACGGTGATACCTCTCCAGCCGTATTAGCACCATCCGTCAACAAAATCAGAATCCGGCTGCTCTCGGTATTATCTTTAAGCCGTTTGACGGCTAAGCCAATGGCATCACCAATCGCCGTTTCTTTACCCGCCAATCCGATGACAGCTTCCATCAGCAGCGTATTTACCGTGGTTAAATCAAAGGTTAATGGCGTTTGCAGGTAAGCATTGCGACCGAATAGGATTAGACCCAAACGATCACCTTCTCGCCTGCTGATAAAATCCTGTGCTACATATTTGGTAGCCGTCAAGCGATCCACGTTTCGACCTTTGATATTGAAATCCTCAATCTGCATACTGCCTGATAAATCCACAGCAAGCATCAGGTCCCTGCCTGAGACCGGTATTTCGATTTGATCACCCACCCATTGGGGGCGGGCTGTGGCAGAAACCAGTAACAACCAGCACAAAACCAAAAGGGACAACATCCATTGATTATTGCGTAATAAGGGCGTTCCTCCCGACAAGGATTGAAAGTCCTCCAACTGAGGTACCCTTAAAGCAGCCTGTTGATTTATTTTAGCGGGTGGTAAAACGTATCTAATCAACAGCGGTAAAGGTAACAACAAAAAAGCCAACGGCCATTGAAAATCAAGCATGGGCTTCATCCCTGGGCAAAAACTGGGTCCAATTTTGTAACTGTTCCATCAATAACTCGACATCCTGGTCACTGATCTGTGGCTTATCCTGGTAAGGCCAACAACTCAACATACTGATCATTTCAATGGATAGGACTTTTTTCCGATCCAACTGAAAAATTTCTTGTGCCCAATGTTCACCCGTTAAACCGGCAACCTCGGGCCTGTTTCGATAACTGATGACAATTCTTCTAAGTGCTATGGATATTTGCTGAAGCAAGATTTCTTTATCAGCATGCTGCTGATAACCTTTAATGACGGCATTGATTTCTGCTATGGCACGTTTTCTCAATACCGGTTTTCGCAGACTTTTTATCAGCCAGCGTATTAAGAGCATAATAACGATCAACAGGATAGCTGATAACCACCATCCCCATGCAGGAGGCCACCACGAAACCGATTCAGGCAGATGTATATCCCTAAGAGGCAGGCTATCCGGAGGATTCATTTGATTTTTCCTGGGAGAATGGTTTATTGCCCTGCATTAAAGTTTGCAGTAAAGGCTGGTGGGTCGAGATGGTTAAAAACCTGACTTTATTTTTTTTACACAATTGGACTAAAGCCTGCCGATGCTTCACAAAACGATCACGATATTGATCACGTTTGCTTTGAACCGAGGTGTTGATATCCGTTTCGGATTGACCATCCGTTACGCGATAAAAACCATTTGGAGGTAATTCGGTTTCTAACGGGTCATAGACGTGCAGTAATACCAGTTCATTGTGACGTGACAGACGATTCAATGTGGACTCGAGTTGCCGGGGTATATGACGGAAATCACTGATCATATAAATGAGACTGCCGGGATGAGCGACGTGGGCCAGGCGTCGTAAAGCATGGCCTGCTTTATTCTCACTCTGAGCAGTCAGCGATGTCATTGAAGGGTTTTGCTGACTGAATTCAGACAACTGTTTGATCAAATGCAAGGTTGCAGATTTACCCCGTGCTGGACGCAGTTCACGATGAACCTGATCAGAAAAGAACAGTCCGCCCAGACGATCCCCCTGTTGACTGCCTTTCCAGGCCAGTAGGGCCGCTACCTTCGAAGCCAGGACTGATTTAAAACACTGTTTGGTGCCGAAAAACATGGAAGCCCTGAAATCGACCCATAACAGGATGGGGCGCTCCCGTTCCTCTCTAAACATCTTGGAATAGGGCTTATTGGTTCGAGCTGTCACGCGCCAGTCCATGTTGCGAATATCGTCGCCTGGCTGATACGGACGTGCTTCATCAAATTCCATACCCCGACCCTTGAAAGACGATAGATAATTACCGCTTAGCCGAGAGATGATTTTACCAGGCTGCTGCTTTAACAGACCTGCTTCTCGTTGCAAGCCAATTAACTTGGACTGACTAATGAAAATCAATCCATCGTTGTGATCGGATTGGTTTGGATACATCGGACTCTAGGGCACGGCTACTCGATTGATCAATTCGTTAATAAACCGGTCCGTGGTGATGCCCTCGGCCTCAGCTTCAAAGCTCAAAATAATGCGATGTCGTAATACATCGAAGGCAACGCCTTGAATGTCATCGGGAGTCACGTAATCACGGCCTTCTAACCAGGCATGGGCTTTGGCACAACGATCAAGGCCAATACTGGCTCGCGGACTGGCTCCATATTCCATCCAGCTTGCCAGATCCTGGCCATAGGCCTGTGGCTGTCTTGTCGCCATGACTAAATTTAACAGGTAATTTTCCAGGGGTTCAGAAAGGTGCGTATCTAGCACTTCTTCACGAGCCGCAAAAAGATCATCCTGACTCAGTAAATGCCTCTCTTTAGGTGAGCGACTGAAAGACAAATGCGCCTCTGCACGATTCAACTGCAGGATCCTCTGTTCATCTTCCAACTGAGGATAGTCAATGCTGACATGCATCAGAAAACGATCCAACTGGGCTTCAGGTAAGGGATATGTCCCCTCTTGTTCAATGGGGTTTTGCGTGGCCATCACCAGATACAAAGGGGGTAATTCATAGGTTTGTTTCCCCACGGTAATCTGTCGTTCAGCCATGGCTTCAAGTAAAGCCGATTGTACTTTGGCTGGAGCACGGTTAATTTCATCGGCTAGAATTAGATTGTGAAATAAGGGCCCCTGTTGAAACACAAAAGAGCCGTCCTGTGGACGATAGATATCCGTGCCTGTTAAATCGGCTGGCAATAGATCCGGTGTAAATTGAATACGGTGAAAATTACCTTCAATACATTCACTCAGTACTTTAATCGCTCGAGTTTTGGCAAGACCCGGCGCGCCTTCAACCAGTAAATGCCCATCGGCCAACATGGCGATCAGCAAGCGATTGACCAGTTTGGGCTGACCGATGATCTGGCTTTCTGTGTAGTCTTTTAATTGTTTAAAGTTTTTTTGTTGTGACAAAGGCTATCCCTCTATAAAAGACATTGGACTGATTCGATTTTTGTTAATTCAGATAGTTCCTGATCCTCGTAATCCAAGTGATCTTTAGTTGATTTAACTCAAAATAGTGGGATTTTAATCACGCGAATCCCAATACAAATCTGATTTTTAAGGAACCAAAAAAAACCCCGCTATGCGGGGTTTTGAAAATACTTCAATGGTTTTCGCCTTAAGCGGTGACCACGTTCACAAAAGTGCGGTTATGACGTCCTTTCACCTTGAATTCCACATTGCCATCGGCTTTTGCATAAAGCGTATGATCTTTACCACAACCAACATTATCACCAGCATGGAACTTGGTGCCGCGTTGACGAACAATAATATTTCCTGCGACTACGACTTCACCGCCGAATTTTTTAACGCCAAGACGTTTAGACTGTGAATCGCGACCATTGCGGGTAGAGCCCGCCGCTTTTTTATGTGCCATTTGAAAACCTTCCTCTAACGATAAGACCCAGCATTATGCCTTGATCTTGGTTACTTCGATCTCAGTATAACTTTGACGATGCCCCATTTGCTTGCGATGGTGCTTACGGCGACGGAATTTGATAATTTCGACCTTCTTGCCGCGACCGTGTGATTTAATTGTTGCGGTGACGCTACCTTTTTCCAGAGTGGGGGTTCCTACCTGGATATTGTCTCCATCTGCAACCATCAAGACCTGATTCAGTTCAATCTCAGAACCTTCTTCGCCTGCAATTTTCTCTACCTTTAGTGTCTCACCTTCGGTGACACGGTACTGTTTTCCGCCTGTGGCGATGACAGCGTACATTGTTTACTCCAAACCGATCTTGAAAAAGGGCGTGGATTTTATATGCCAGGCCCGATCAGGTCAACGATTTTATCGATTTATGTATCACCGATGTCGATTAGAGACTTAATGCTTAAACTTTATATAAATGACCTCTATCAAGGCATAGAGAGATGCGTTTGCATCAAAATCGACCCGCGGTTAATCTGCGCGCCATTTTCCAATATTCCCACTGCCATCAAGGGTGGGTATTTATTACATAATTCTCAATCAGGAGAGACCACATGATTAAACCAGTCGGTTCAGACGAGTTACAGCCTCGTTTTGTTTACGATTCTGAAGAACACCATAAATTAATGCGAGAAGCGGAAACATTGCCTTCTGTGCTTATCAGCTCTCAAGCTGCGGGTAACGCGGTCATGATGGGTGCGGGCTATTTCAACCCTCTCAAAGGATTTATGAAGGTAGCCGATGCCATGGGTGCAGCAGAAACCATGACGCTGACCGATGGCTCTTTCTTCCCCGTTCCCGTGTTATGCCTGGTCGAAAATACCGACAGTATTGGCGATGCTCAACGCATTGCCTTGCGTGACCCCAACATGGAGGGCCATCCCGTATTGGCCATCATGGATGTGGAGAACATTGAAACTGTCACTGATGATCAGATGGCCAAGATGACTGAAAAGGTTTATCGCACCAATGATATGGAACACCCGGGTGTGGCTGCTTTTAATGGTCAGGGCCGTGTTGCCTTGTCCGGCCCGATCCAGGTGTTACATTTCAGTTACTTCCAGGATGACTTTCCCGATACTTTCCGTACTGCCGTTGAGATTCGTAATGAAATCCAAGAACGTGGCTGGAACAAGATTGTAGCCTTCCAGACCCGGAATCCCATGCACCTGGCACACGAAGAACTCTGCCATATGGCCATGGATCGTTTAGGCTGTGATGGCCTGGTCATTCACATGTTGCTGGGCAAATTAAAACCCGGCGACATCCCTGCACCGGTTCGTGATGCCGCTATTCGAAAAATGGTTGAAGTTTACTTTCCACCAAACAGCGCCATGGTAACCGGTTATGGATTTGACATGCTCTATGCGGGCCCCCGCGAAGCGGTATTACATGCCTATTTCCGTCAGAATATGGGGGCTACCCACTTCATCATCGGCCGTGACCATGCGGGTGTTGGTGACTATTACGGGGCCTTTGATGCGCAAACCATTTTCGAAGAAGAAGTCCCTGCAGGCGCACTCGATATCGAAATCTTCAAGGCTGATCATACAGCCTGGTCCAAGAAATTGAACAAGGTGGTGATGATGTGTGAAGCACCCGATCATCAAAAAGAAGACTTCGTATTGTTGTCGGGTACCAAGGTTCGCGAAATGCTGGGTAATGGCGAAGCACCGCCCAAGGAATTTTCACGTCCCGAAGTCGCTAAAATCCTGATCGATTACTATCAGACCTTGTAACAGATCAAGTTGATCGATGAAAAGGGCGGTTTAACCGCCCTTTTTTCGTTAAAATCA
>JASJBW010000207.1 GCA_030066315.1 Gammaproteobacteria bacterium | reverse complement strand
CCGGTAAGGCTGCCGAAATGACCACAGTTATTGCCAAATATGGTTATATCACTGAACCCGATTCCCTGCAGAATTGGCAGGCCGACCATATTATCGAGGCGCCCAGCCAAATCATTCCCTTAATCAACATCCTATAGATCTTATTGACTATTGATATACATGAAAACCTGTAAGAAACCTGAAACTTTTTTACCTGAATCCCACTGCCTTCAAGATAAGGTTATTCTGGTGACAGGGGCATCCGGCGGCTACGGCAAAACCATGTCATTGGCTTATGCCCGGGCAGGTGCGAGTGTAATCTTACTCGGCAAGAACGTTCGTTTACTGGAAAATCTCTACGATGAAATTGAAAATGCCAGTTACCCGACTCCCGCAATCTATCCTCTTAACCTGGAAGGTGCCACAGAGAAAGATTATTACGACATGGCCCAAAACATTGATAATGAATTCGGGCGCCTGGATGGTATTCTGCATGCTGCCGCCAGCTTGGGCGCACCGACACCTTTTGAGCATAGTGATTCTGAAACCTGGTTCAAAACCCTGCAAATCAATCTAAACGGACCCTACCTGATGACTAAGCACCTGATGCCTTTGTTGAAAAAGGCATCACATGCTTCGTTGGTATTCATGACTGATGATAAACTGGGTGCCTATTGGGATGCTTATGCGGTCAGCAAACAAGCCGTCAATGGTCTGGTACAAATATTGGCCGCTGAATATGAAGAGAGCCCATTATTGGTCAATGCAGTGAATCCGGGACCGTCAAAAACGGCCCTGCATATCCGTGCTTATCCCGCATCGAACAAAAACGAAAACTTACCGGAGCCCTCAGCATACGAGGCCCTTTTTCTTTACCTCATGAGCGACCAACTGGATCAGACAGGTTGTTGTTATTTACCCTGATGCAGAAACACTCTGAAGTGTGATTTTTTATTATTTAAATCAGTATCTCAGCCCAGATATGACTGACTGAACTACCGTCAAAATCTACGCTGAAGCTGTTGCAATCATTAAAAGTGACTCGGGCTGTTGAATCACTGAACCCCGTAAATGAAATGGCCCCTGATAATGGCACGCCACCTGCACAGCCCCCAAAACTGACATCTGCATCGATAGAGATAGAACCATAATCAGGATCAAACACGATGCCTGTTACGGCGTAACGATCATCTCCAGCAGCAGATACTGTCGCATCTTCAACTCGGTAGATGCGACCATCTGGACCCGCATAATCACTGTAAAGATAACAGGTATATTCTGCATTGCATTCTAAGGTTTGGTTCAATTGATAGGATTCACCATCATAAGTGATGATGAAATCAATGTAGCGAACTATAGAGGTACCGTCACTGAAATAGGCAGACTCAACGGTGCCATCAATAACAACCTGTCCGAATCCCGTGTAAGCAATACCGCAATTTTCATAAACAATGCTAAATTGGGTAAAATCTGAATTGTAACTGATGGAGGAACTGCCCTGGTTACACACATCTTGATGCGTCTCTTCAACGGCCCGACTGGCAGTGGAAACTGACTTTAACCAACGGCCTGAATGTTCCATTAAAAAGTCGTTGAGGAAAGAAGGTTTGGGTTTGGCTTCATTTACAATCGAAGCACTGGTTCCGGCAGTAGCCGCAACCGCAAGATCTTTAGCATTACCAGAATCAATCTTTGCCTGCGTCGTATTTTCATCATATGGCACTGCCCCATTGATACTGTCGCTGGAGTCTCCACTACCACAGGCAACGAGCAATAAACTGAGCAAGACAATGATCGGCAATCGCACTAGGGTTTTCATATGGACGTATCGGTCCTTCTGTAATCAATACAAAAAGACTAAACCCATTGAAAATAAATACTTATACCTGGTTAACAATTTAGCCAATGGTTAAATATTTTTTTAACCGTACTCGATATAAAAAGACGATTTACCCAGCGTCTGTTCAAGCGTCAGCATACACTCATCGTTTGCCGACAGGGTCCAGCTTTCTGACTTTAATCGGTAATCATATTGGTCTATTTTATTATGAAATATCAATGGAATACAATCATTAACTCGAAATGACTTTAATTTATTGCCTAGTTTAACAACATTTTTTTGATTACCATTCAACAGCTGGATGTGTAGCGCCTTGGCATGATTCAGGCGATAAGTTTCCAACAACTCTATCTTGCGAGCCTTAATGCGGATTCCATTATTGAAATCATCATAAGAGATGCCGCCCTCTACAACCCATACCAGGTCTTTCTGAAGGATGGATTCTAACTGCTCCAACATATCCGGAAAAACTCGCACATCAATGCGTCCGCTGCGGTCGTCTAATGTGACAAAAGCCTCACGTCCATTAAATCCATTGCGCGTACGAATAGCAATGACCAGGCCTACAACCGTAGCATCTTCATCTTTACGTCGATAATGATTGCCCTCACCGTTCACAGGAGTTGAATCGAGCTTTTCGTGCCACTGTCCCAGATTTAAACTGACTATTTGTTTAATTTCGTGCTCGTAGAGTTCGATGGGATGACCGGTTAAAAACAATCCCAGGCTTTCCTTTTCGTTCATTAACCTGGTTTTCTCATCCCAGGCCATCACATCCGGAAGTTTTACAGACTGCTTTTCCGGTTCGGCACTGGCAAACAAATCGACCATGCCCGCATCCTGGTTTTTCTGTTCCTGTTCTGCTGCTTGCAGTGCATAAGGTAAATGCGCTGACAACGCCGCCCGGTTAGATGAAAAGCAATCCAGTGCACCACTGGTTACCAGAGCCTCCATCACCTTCTTATTGGCCTTGGACATGTCGACGCGTTGGCAGAAATCATCCAGAGACTGGTAAGGACCATTACTCCGCTCTTCAATGATCACCTCGATCGCAGCCAAACCTACTCCCTTGATAGCACCCAAACCGTAAATGATTTCACCTTGCGCGTTGGCCCTGAACATGTAATCAGAATGATTGACATCGGGAGAGAGCACCTGCAGATTCATTGCCCTGCATTCTTCAATAAGGATAACCACCTTGTCAGTGTTATCCATATCTGAAGACAATACCGCAGCCATGAATTCTGGCGGATAATGGGCTTTCAACCAGGCTGTCTGGTAAGACACCAACGCATAGGCTGCCGAATGCGATTTGTTAAATCCATAACCGGCGAACTTTTCCATCAGGTCAAAAATATACGTGGCTGTGGCTTCCTCTACATCATTCTTTAAGGCCCCTTCCGTGAAGATCGCGCGTTGCTTGGCCATTTCCTCGGGTTTTTTCTTGCCCATGGCCCTGCGCAGCATGTCAGCACCACCCAGTGTATAACTGGCAAGCACCTGCGCAATCTGCATCACCTGCTCCTGGTAAAGGATAACCCCGTAGGTGGGTTTTAAAATGGGTTCAAGTGCCGGATGCGGATACTCAACCTTGGAACGACCATGCTTACGATTAATAAAGTCATCGACCATGCCAGATTGCAATGGACCGGGGCGAAACAATGCGACCAATGCCACAATGTCTTCAAAACAATCTGGCTGTAGACGACGAATTAAATCCTTCATCCCCCGTGACTCCAGCTGAAAAACCGCCGTTGTTTGGCAAGATTGCAAAACATCAAAAGCGGCTTTGTCATCTAACGCTATGCGTTCTATCTCAACCTTATCAGGTCGTTGCTGGTTGATGGCTTTCAAAGCCCAGTCGATAATTGTCAGGGTACGTAATCCCAGGAAGTCAAACTTAACCAAGCCGACATCCTCGACATCGCCCTTATCAAACTGGGAAACCAAGCCACTACCGCCGGGTTCACAATAAATCGGAGAAAAATCGTTTAAATCACTGGGCGATATAACAACACCACCCGCGTGTTTACCTACATTTCGGGTCAATCCCTCAAGTGAACGCGCCATGTCCAGGATGGCAGTAACCTCTTCGTCTTCCTGGTAAAGGTTTTGAAGTTCTTCCTCCTGATCCAGTGCTTTGTCCAGTGTCATACCGATTTCGAATGGAATCAGTTTGGCTATGCGATCCACAAACCCATAGGGATGTCCGAGCACCCGCCCCACATCACGGACGACCGCTTTGGCCGCCATGGTACCGTAAGTAATGATTTGCGAGACCTGATTACGACCATAATGCTCGGCAACGTATTCAATAACCTGGTCACGTTTATCCATGCAAAAATCAATATCAAAGTCAGGCATGGATACCCTTTCCGGATTCAAAAAACGCTCAAAAAGCAGCTCATACTCTAAAGGATCAAGGTCAGTAATTTTAAGCGCATAAGCCACGAGCGAACCGGCACCGGAACCGCGTCCGGGGCCTACCGGAATGTCATGTCGCTTGGCCCATTCAATAAAATCAGCCACGATCAGAAAATAACCGGGAAAACCCATCTGGATGATGACATCGAGCTCAGTATTCAAACGTTCAAGATAAGGCTGACGATCCAGAGTCTGTCCATCCGGTAACTGCTCCTGCAAAAAGGTTAAACGGGCTTCCAGGCCCTGTTCAGAAACTGAACGAAAATAACTATCCTCGGTGAAACCTTCAGGTATCGGAAATGCGGGTAAATAATTCTTGCCCAAGGACAAGCTCACGTTACAAGACTGGGCTATATGTACTGTATTTTCAATGGCTTGAGGGATATCCTTAAACAAGTTTATCATCTCATCGCTAGAGCGAAGATATTGCTGCTCTGAATAAACTTTGGGGCGACGGTTGTCATCCAGTGTAAAACCACTGCAAATACAGACCCTGACCTCATGGGCATCAAAATCGCTCGCATCGATAAAACGCACATCGTTGGTGGCCACAACAGGTACGCCCTGCTGAACCGACAGTTCAACAGCGTGCTGGATATAAGCCTCCTCCAGGGGCCGACCTGTGCGCTGCAACTCAAGAAAAAAACGTCCTGGAAAAAGCGTTTGCCAAATCGCTAGATACGTTTCACTCAATGCCCTATTTTGCGCCTGTATGGCCTGTCCGATATCGCCTTCAAGGCCGGCAGATAAAGCAATCAATCCCTCTGTGTTACCCTCGAGCCAACCCTCATGGATCGTGGGTCGATCTGCAATCTGGCCTTCCTGAAAGGATCGTGATATCAAACGTTTTAAATTCAGATAACCCGAATCGTTTTGACATAACAAGACCAACCGGCTCAAGGAT
Organism: Gammaproteobacteria bacterium; assembly: GCA_030066315.1. Lineage (GTDB taxonomy): Bacteria > Pseudomonadota > Gammaproteobacteria > JACNJF01. The sequence continues at coordinate 634 of JASJBW010000207.1, read as the reverse complement.
TGGGTTCTATCCTCATGTCGAACCCAGATCTCGGAGCCAAAGATCGGCTTGACTCCCGCAGCGGTAGCCATTTTAAAATGTTTGACCAGTGCAAACAGGTTGGACATATCCGTCAATGCGATCGCCCCCATGCCTCGTTCAACCGTTTTTTCGATTAACGGTTTCAGACGGATGGTGGAGTCCACCAATGAGAATTCAGAGTGAACGTGAAGATGAACAAATTGCGTGGTCATGCCGTAAGTACGTCCCTGACAGGTTTAAAACTTCTGCGATGAATGGGGGATACACCGTGCTCAATCAGTAACTGGCGATGTAATTGGGTGGGATAACCTTTATGCTTGGCTAACTGATACTCTGGATATAACCGATCCAGTTCAAGCATTTGACGATCTCGATGCTGTTTAGCCAATATTGAAGCTGCACTGATGCAGGCCTCACTCAAGTCACCCTTCACGATCGCTTCTACCTCATACCCGGGGAGATCGGGTGTACGATTGCCATCCACTTGCACCCTGTGTGGACGAATGCTGAGTGCGAATACTGCCCGTTGCATGGCCAGCATACTGGCATGCAAAATATTGATGCGATCGATCTCTTCCACCGAAGCTTCAGCAACTGCCCAACAACGTGCTTT
>JASJBW010000058.1 GCA_030066315.1 Gammaproteobacteria bacterium | reverse complement strand
GTCATGTTTACACCAGTGCTGACTATATAACGATCAATATTTCATCACCCAATACCCCGGGATTAAGAAACCTTCAGGGAGAAGAAGCTCTCGAAGCCTTGTTACAGGGTATCAGCGAAGTACGAAAAAGCTTGCAGGACGAGCACCAGATACATAAACCCATTGCATTAAAAATTGCACCGGATCTTGATCTGCGTGCGATTCAACCCATTGCGGATTTACTCATTAAGTATGAAATTGATGCCCTGATAGCCACCAATACCACCCTGGATCGTCAGGCCATTCAAAATCATGCTCTGGCCCATGAGGCCGGCGGGTTGAGTGGTGAAGCGCTGACTGATTTGTCACGCCAGGTACTGCAGGCTTTCAGTGAGGCACTCCAAAAAGAACTTCCCATCATTTCAGCGGGTGGCATTGCTTCTCCAGAGGAAGCACAGTTGCGTTTGGACCTAGGCGCCAGCCTTGTCCAGATATATAGCGCATTAATTTATCAGGGCCCAGGACTGATTAAAAAAATAAGCAAATCCCTATCGGCCTGATGGTTTGCTGCAAATGCTCTATGCTATGGTATAAATATTTGGAATTACTTTATTTGAAATTATGAATGTTGAAGAAATTGCGCAGAAATGGATGGACAGTTGCTGCGAATCCATACAACAGTACGATCATGCGGCCCACATGAACTTAATTTCTAAAGACGTTAAAGTTTTTGGTGTGCCAGGTTATGATCTGATTGGCTATGAAGACTGGTTTTCGCAGTGTGAATATGAATTTAATGAAAAGTTAATCGCCGAAACCAGTTATGAAGGCCTCAAAATACGCCAAAGCGATGAACAACGGATCATGTTCCTCACCCATGAAACTATTCGCGCAACGGATGGTACTGAGGATACACATCCTATTGAGGTGGTTTTGTCTCATGAAGAAGATGGTCAATGGCGCGTTACTCAGGAACGCCTGTTAACAAGCGAAGAAGCCAATCAATTGGGGATAGCTTAAGATGCCCAGTCTTGCTTCCTTAGATGATGCTCGGGCATACTTTCAACAATTGCCTGAACAATTACATGAGTATTTCGATGAAGCTTATCAGAATGCCTTTGATCAAGTCATGCAGGCGATGGAGCAATTCTTCGACGTAGCCTTAACGATTAATCACCAGGCCTCCGAGGACCATGTTATCAGTCAATCTGAAGCTACAGATATTGGCGAACATGGATTCACGCTGTTGTTAAAATTGATCGATCTCATGGAAAAACTGGATTTGCCGCATAAACGTAAGGAGATTGAACAAATTTCTCTGATCTTTGCACGCTGGATTATTCATTACCAGGGTAAGCTTAACCATATAGAACCCATAGTGAATGCTTTTGCGCATTCGGCTAATAGCATGCAGGATAAAGACTCATTAAAGGCCCTGGTCGAACTGATGAGTATGGTGGTTGATGCCAGTTCCGATGAAATCAAACATGACCTCGACAGTACTAATCTTTATCGACCCTGGCGTTTACTGCATATCAACCGGGGCATCGTAGCTACGCGGACACATGATACTGAAATCATGAAAAAAGTTTTTGATGAAATGATTCTTTATTTACCCCAAGATGCTACGAGTTTTTTCAATGAAGGTATGGAAGAAATGGAATCTGAAGATTACCCATCCAATGTGCGCCAGGTAATTGAAGAATATTACCTGCATCAACCCAAGATAAAACTCCACTAGTCGCTGAACCCGAAAACAATTTCAGCTGATAACATAGGCAATGAATGCCTATTAGTAGGTTGAATACGCCATTAAAAAATTTCAACCTCTACATCGTAACCGGCATATTTACGAATATTGATGACACCCTGTTCAAAGATCAGATATTGCCCCTTTATCGCTTTTAATTGATCTTTGATTCTGGGCGTCTTTTCAAGGTTGTAACTGGTCACTTTTGTCGGGTATTCCAATGCCGGATACTGCAATTGCTGTTGAATTTCAGTATTCGCCAGTACTTCAATGTCGGCTAGTAAAGCGTTTGATAACTGGTGCTTAACTTTTGGCCAGATACGTTCAAAAACCTGTTTTAGATCCTCCTGTTCATATTCATTTTTCAACATACGACGCCAGTTAGTTTTGTCGTTCAAATATTGCTTAAATTCATCTTCAACCAAGCCGGCATAAAAACGCTTTGACACCTTTAATACCGCAAGGGCCTCAACGGCACCTTGGTCGATCCATCGGATCGGAATCTGGCTAGCACGTGTGATCCCTACTTTTATTCCAGAGGTATTTGATAGATAAACGATATGAGGTTGCATGCAATGATCCTGTGCCCAATCAGGCTCACGACACGTACCTTGATCAAAATGACATTTTTCCGGGGACACCATACAAACATCGCATTGCGCCAGTGTTTTAAAACAAGGGTAACAAAATCCTTGACTAAAACTTTTTCGGGTTTCACGGCCACAATGAATGCAATGAATCTTGCCCTTCCATCTGATTTCTATAGTTTTCCCGAGGTATCCCTGAAGAGGAATCGTCTCCTGGGCTAATGGCAGCTGGTATTCCACCAAAGGCCCCAAACGGGTCAACATTTTACGTAAGGTTCCCTGATAAACCATGGCATCTACTGTATTTGGGCCGATAAAACCAAGGCTATTTTATAAAGGGCTTTTACGCCCTTTTTGTGCTGCCAACGCATAGTCATTTCGGAGCGCTCAACACCAACAACGGGATAGCCCGATTGTGATAACCAAGGCATGTCCTCAGCTTTGTCGCAAAGTGCCAATATAAATGTCAAAGCCGCACTTTAAATCTATTCGTGGAAAATGTATGGGCAGCATCCCCAGGATGCTGCCTTATAAATTACTCAGAAGATTGTTTCGCGCCCGTGTTAATGCCTAATAATGCATACGGGGGGCACCAGCCCATAATAGCGGTCCCCAGCAAAACAATGCCCACAACCAATGCCACGATGTCCAGGGTACCCCCTAAAATGCCTAATACATATAAAGCTATTGCAATAATTCCGGCAATGGCACGAATAGCGCGGTCAATGGAACCCACATTCTTGTTCATCATTATTCTCCACTTGGTTAAAAACGTTAGTATTCAATAACGTGCGAGTAGTGTCTGCGACAGCATAACATCATTGGGTAGCCAATACTAAAGCATCACCATTTTCAATATTGATATAACCATCGCCTGATCGGGCAGGCTTGGAAAAAGCGTGACTTCTCTACCGAAAGGAAAAAACGGGTAAAACCTGGCCATACCTTCAATGATCAGAGCCAAGTGTGCTCAAGCCTGACCCTTCTCAAAGATAGAATCATGAGGAAGGTTAAAAAATGATTCGCTAACTTCAGAATTCTGGCGCTGAATGCATGGGTATAACGGGCTTAATTCTGAACGTTGGCTGATGCAGTGATGGGAGTAGCCAGGTCGATCAAAGATGATCGACAGACAAGGATGCTACTCAATCAGCAGCGGAGAGATCCGCCATTAAACAGCCCTCTTCTATGGTAAGTGGCCAGCTTTTTACTCCAGCCCCTGCCAACGGGCTAAGGCCACGACCCGTACGAATATCAAATTTTGCACGATGCCATGGGCATTGAATTTCAAATCCTTTTAAATCACCATCACATAAAGCCGCCGCTTTATGGGGACAAAGGTTATCCAGTAAAAAAAATTCACCCTGTTGATAAATAAGGACGAATTGATAATGGTCTTCTATACAGTGGATGGGTTGTTTTTTTAATTCATCAACAATGCCCAGGTTCAACAACTCAGACACGGGCTTACAATCTGACTTTGACACAATTTCGGCCATTCTTTTTAGCCACAAACAGCGCCATGTCTGCACGTTTAACCATCGACTCATAGTTTCCGGTTTCATCCGTAATCGCTGCTACACCTATACTCAACGTGGCAGAGCGCTCTCCATACGGTGTTTTGAACGTCGCTTGCTCAGTATGCTGCCTTAATGACTCGGCAAATTTTTCGGCCGCATTCATATCCACCCGAGGTAATAATACACTAAGCCCATTCTGACCATAACGGCCCAATACATCATGTTCCTTATCGGTTTTTGAAAAGACGGTTTTTACGATACCCGCAAACACCTTGTAAGCCGTTTGATCACCATCACGTTCTCGAATGGCTGATAAGCCATCCACTTCAATCAAAAGTATGGATAAAGGCTCACCTTCAACGGCCGCGGTGCGATAACGATCAACCGCAATCTGATCGGCATTTTCACGACTTAAAAGAGTAATGGTTTTTTTGGCTGAGGCTGTATCCTTCTTAATTTTTTCCATCACCTCATGAGGCACGACTGTGACATCAGCATCCGTTCGACTCGACTGTGTTTCCGTAACCGGCTCACCATCCTCTCCATACACAGTAGGGTCCTGTGTTACATCGAGATCGTCAGAATAGTCTGTGGATTCCTTGGGTATTTCCGCCTGGGCCTCATTGGCTTGGATGATCGAGGGATCAGGATCGGGCGGAGGTGTTTCAACCTTTTTGACCACCGGTGGTTTCTTGGAAGTCTCTGCCACTTTACGCATCAGCGTTTCAGACATTTGAGAAGACTTCTGGGTGCGTTTGAAAATCATCATAGCCTGCGTGGCCAGGCTGACACTGGCCGTCATATCCAGGTCATCATAAGGTTCCGATTTACGTCGTAAGCTAATGACCCCAACCAGTGATGATTCACTCATTACCGGAATGTCCATGCGGAAATGGAGAAAATTTTGTTTCTCACGCCCTAAAAAGCCCTTTACCATCTCGTACTGGGAACTGGTTAAGGCTTGACGAGTTTGCGACAAACGCGTCATCAGATCATCAGACCAAATGGTTTGGTCCTCCTGCTGGAACAGAGTTCCATCGATATCATCAGGCACCGGCTTAGGCCCTTTACCTTCTAAAGAGGTAAATACATGCGAATCATAGTTTATGACCGGCTTGATAAACTCCATCAGCCTGGCAATGAGTTCAGGCAGGTCTTTAATACCACTTAATGCCATGTCTAGATCGATCAGAGTATAAGCCCAGCTTTCCTGGCGATCATAAACATCCTGCATGACCTGATTGGTCAAAAATAACATGCGCCGATGTCGCTCCAGCATGAAAGATAAGTACAAGGCTAAGGTCAGTGAAGCGACCTGTGTTGTCAGCAAACCCGTCATTTTTAAACCAGTGACGCCAGAAAAGAAGGCCGTGGCGGTGAATAGCGCCAGAGCTATAACTGAAATCAATGCTGACAGGCGGAGACTCAGCACGTTTAAACTGCCAATCCAGATGACCAGCAACGCTATTTCAATGGCATGATACAAACGGTATTGCTGTAAAAACACGGCCAGCAAGAGGACGATCAGAGTCAGCAGTCCAGGAACCAGGGATCTCAATAACAAGAAAGACGTGGAATGACTGGAAAGGCTGTATAAAGCACCGGCACCGGAAATGAATGCAACCACCAGGTAAGCAATGAGTGGAATCATGGAGTTAAGCCCCAATATCCAGTGCTCGAGAAACGCAAACACCAGGTTTAATACGAACAGACTGCTTAACGCATAAATACTGGTACTGCGACCACGATGAGATTGCAGTTTCTGATATTTTTCTTCTGTGTCGTCGTCACAAAAACCCAGCAGCGCCGTTTTCTTATAACGATCAATCCTTTCTATTGGCACTTAAATTCCACCTCTATCAATAGCTTACTCCCATCATTCGATTTCAGAAGCTAGTATTTACCTATGAAATTTCCGGGAAAATTTTGTTGGCTATAGTATGCAAAAAACTTCAGTACAGCCATAATGAACTGCAGAAAAAAAACAAAACCCAGTTTCCCTTCAATTTATACTAGCATAAATATATAAAATTCAAATGCTTAAGAGAAATAATTCAAAAATATGATTAACAGTTATTTCAATCAGTACTCAAAAGCTTTGCTGCTAAGACTTTATAGTCTATTTGTCGCCCTTTATGGCATTTTATGCATTCCATTGGCCCACGCTCAATTCCTGCCCGACAAAACTGATGCGGAAACCTTCCATCACCAGGCAAGCGATGCCATGCAACGGGGGAACTATGCGATTGCCTATTGTATCTGGCAACCCATGGCGCAAAAGGGGGATAACCGTGCTCAATATAACCTGGGCTGGATGTATCATAATGGATATGGGTTGCGTATTGACGATGAAATGGCTTTTTACTGGTGGCTGAAAGCTGCTGCTACTGGTTCAGCCGATGCCCATTTTGCTTTGGGTGATCTATATGCGAACGGCCAGGGTGTAGAAAAAAATCTCGCAATAGCTCTCGGTTGGTATATATCAGCAGCCTTAAAAAACCACGAGTCGGCGCGTGAAACACTTTTATCCCAGCTTGCGAGTAACGACAAACTGGCACAGAGGACCTTCGAATCACTATTACAAAGCAGTTGGAATATCCTTGGCGATACCATGGAAGTCAGCGTAGATAAGGCGAATACCCGAGCCGGGCCAGATAAGAGTTACAAAATCATAACGACTTTAGAACGAGGGCATCCGGTCATCCCGCTGAAAAAACAAAAGGGCTGGACCTATGTGGGAATCACTGGTTTGGGTAAAAATGCGTGGATTTTCAGCCGCTTAATTAGTAAACCGGCTGGTATTTATCCCTTAGATTAATTACAAAACGAAACTCATAACAACCTGAAACTTAATTGAACAGGTTTATCAGCTTACGCAATCCAGAAGTACGATGACGGTCCTCAGTATTCATTAATTCAGCAATACGAGCGACATAACCTTTGGTTTCAGAGGGCAGATGTTTTTTAACTTCAGTCCAGGTATAAGCTTCCTGACGGGTTCGTTTTACCGCCTTGAGAACACGCCCATAACCGGCGTTGTAACTGGAAAATGCCAGAAACAAGCGCTCTTCACTGGGTAAAGGTTTACGCCATTTACGATACAGACTACGATCATAATAAATGCCCGCAGCAATATTCCAGCGCGGATCATCAAGTGCCAGGAAACTGGGATTTACCAATTTGATATCTTCATAGGTACTGGGCAATATCTGCATGATGCCCCTGGCTCCAACATGGCTTTCAGCATCAGCCTCCAGGTTGGATTCTGCAATACCTTGAGATTTAAACCAGCGCCAATCAAAATGAGGCCCAAAGTAACGTTTGGAATATTTTTTGAAATGCCGGTCATATTTATCGGTCCATTTACTGGTTTCGATCGGTCCCGCATGTAACGGGCCAATCGTTACACTGCAAAAAAACAGGATGGAAAACAACTGCTTATGACAACACATAGGGCCCAGTATAACGTGAAGTTTGCAAACATCGCCAATGGATGACCTGTTTTTTTACAGCGCAAAGCTTATCTGGTCGATTATTTCGCCGGATCACCTGTTTTTAATCCTGTTTATTCTTAGCATCATCCTGTTCTGGGCCAACAAAACCCGTTTAGCTTTGTCCCTTCTAACCCTTCTGGCCTTGAGTTTATTGTTGTTAAGCCTATTCCCTATCGGTAGTTGGCTACTATATCCCCTGGAAAAACAGTTCATAGCGAATCCTCAATTGCCGAAAAATATTGATGGGATCATTGTTTTGGGCGGTTCAGTGTTACCACAAACCAGTCAGGATTGGGGTCAATTGGAGACGAATTCCGCCCATGAGCGTTTGAGCAGTTTTATTCAGTTAGCCCAGCAACATCCTGAGGCCCGATTACTGTTCACGGGGGGTAATGCCAGTATTTTTGTTGACCAACCCACAGAAGCCGACATGGTAAAAGATTATTTGATCAGCGCAGGATTAGAAGAAAAACGTTTGGAGCTGGAAACCCAGGCCCGAAATACGGCCGAAAATGTAATGTTATCCAAACAACTACTTCAGCCCAAGCAGGGACAAAACTGGATATTAATCACAACGGCTTTTCACATGCCCCGTGCCGTTGGATTATTCTGCCAACAAGATTGGCCAGTGATTCCGTATCCAGTGGATCATCAAACAACACCTAGCCAATTTTATAACCCAGGATTTAACTTGCTTGGCCATGCCAGTAACCTGGTCGTGGCCGCGCATGAATGGACCGGGCTGTTGGCTTATTATCTAACGGGAAAGATCCCTACGCTGTTGCCCTCTAACTGTCATTAATGCCAGGTCTTTGAATCAACTCATTCAGATTAAATCATAATGACTATTCGAACATGCCTGTTTGAATCATGACCAAGGTACAAGCCTCAAGTGTCTCAATACCTTCAGCATTATAATAGGACTGAAGATCACTGGATTCAGTCCCTGGATTAAAGATGATACGTCTTGGTTTCAGGGCGAGTAATTCTTGCTTAATCGGTTCATGACGCTGGGCATTTAAATAGAGCGTTACCGTATCGACGGGACGATTAATTTCGCTCACGGATCGATAACCTGGCACATGCAGAATCTCTCTCCCATTGCCCGAAACCGGGTAAACGGTATGCCCGTTGTCCATCAACATAACTTGGGCCTTGTAGGCATATCTCTGGGGTTTATGGCTGGCACCAATGATTGCGACCGACAAGGCCATGATTATTCTCCAGAAAGCGTTGGGAAATCAGCAAGTGAGGTGTATTCAAACATCTCCTTACCGTCATTGTCGAGCATAATGCGCACACCCAGATGAGGATAGGACCATAACTCGGTGGTTTCATCAATACGTTCCTGCGTAGCTGGCGAGCCAAAACGCTGTTTCAGATATTCAGCATCCATACCCCCGTAGGACGGGATATAAGTTAAGGTTTTGATCGTACGTAATCCCTGTTCGACCTGTTTCTGGGCCGTCAAGGTCCATCGGGTACTCCCATCATCTGTTTTTACGCGTTTGACAGAATGATCCTGTAAGGCTTCCAATGCTGATTGAGGTGCATTCAAGGTGACAATAAGACGCGCCGCAAAAGGTCCGATGGAGACTTTGCCGAAATAAGCCTCGAGATTAAATCGGCCATCCTTATTCTGAAATAAAGCAATACCTTCAAGCTGCCCAAACTTCTGACGCGCCTCTTCCAGCGTCATTTGATTCAACATGACCCCAAATACTTCACTGTTGTTTTCATTATGGATGGTCACATGCCAAGGCATTTGTACCGCCTGATCCGAAGGTTCCTCCAGGGTGAAATAGAACAAAATGAACGCCAGTACCGTGGCAATCAGAATAATTTTAAACGCGAGTTTCATGGCCTTGCAGCTATTTTTAAATGTGGGCGCGCACTATAGCGGCTATCTCGTCGTCTGTCAGTATCATGGGATTGCTTTTCATACTGTTGGCACTGAAGTTTTGTAAGATTGATCGATATCTACTTCATCGACAGCGTTTAATCATATCGGGCAAATGCGTTTCTAACCTTCGCCAAACATTAATTCCAGCAACTGGAACATGAGAAACTCATGGGTGAAAATTCCCGTAGAAGTAATCGACAAGTGAAATATTTTAGCGTTAGAAAGCCAGGGAAATATCCCTGTGATGCGATAAACATGAGGCGATAGCCTCTGCCTGATCTTCCGCGAGACGTGCCTGCAAGCGCAGGCCAATATTATGCTTCACAACGGCATCAAATGACATCAAACCCGGGAGGTATTCTGACTGCGCTCTATTCCGCCAGGTTACTTCTTCATCGAGAATTTCGATGCCCTTAATTAATTCACCTGTCGCTTTATCTCGATCTTGTGTTTTGGCCAATGCTCGGCGTGCTTTGGAAAGCTGGGATTTTATAGTGTGCGCATTTTTGATATCGGAAAGAGATGTTTCAACGTCTTTAATGGAGGCAATCGCCGACTCTATTTCCTCTTCACGAATGACTG
>JASJBW010000206.1 GCA_030066315.1 Gammaproteobacteria bacterium | reverse complement strand
AGACAGGATTTAGCGTTATGATGTACTCATGAGTCAGATTACGCTCAAACGCAGTTTATCGCTTCCGCTGATTACCTTTTATGGTCTGGGTAATATCCTTGGCGCGGGTATTTACGTATTGGTTGGCAAAGTAGCCGGTGAAGCGGGTTATTTCGCCCCCATTGCATTTTTAGTGGCTGCTATCATCGCTGCCGTATCGGCTTTTACCTATGCAGAGTTATCAGCAAGATACCCGGTGAGCGCAGGTGAGGCCGTTTATATTGAAGAGGGCTTCGGATTACAGAAACTTTCTTTGCTGGTGGGGTTGTTAATCACCTTTGCAGGCATTGTTTCGGCTTCAGCCATCGTGCATGGTTTCGTCGGTTATTTACAGGTATTTGTAGACTGGCCAGGTTGGATGGTCATCACCCTATTGTTGTTTTTGCTGGGAGTGCTCGCCGCCTGGGGTATCAATCTCTCCGTTAAGACGGCCGCTTTATTTACCCTGGCGGAAATCGCGGGTTTGTTATTAGTGATTGCTGTTGGGGGGCAATCGCTTTTCTCATCGGACCAGTTTTTTCAGGACCTGCAGAATATTAAAACGGCCATTCCATGGGATCATTTTTCAATACTGGGTATTTTTTCAGGAGCTTTCCTGGCTTTTTATGCCTATATCGGTTTTGAAGACATGGTCAATGTGGCAGAGGAAGTCAAAGAGCCACAACGCAATATGCCCCTGGCGATTATGTGGTGTGTCATCATATCTACGCTGTTATACAGTGGTGTCACCTTGGTGGCGGTGGCTTTAATGGATCCCATGACTTTGTCACAATCGAATGCACCATTGGCAACGCTATATACCTATGCGACCGGTGATGCGCCGATCGTAATTTCAGTCATTGGTTCGGTAGCGGTCGTCAATGGTGCGTTAATTCAATTGATCATGTCTTCGCGCCTGTTTTACGGTATGGCCAGCCGAAAATGGCTGCCGACTGGTCTGGCTCATATTCACCCTCGCACCCGCACCCCCATCAACAGTACGTTACTCACGGTAGGGTTGATGCTGTTTTTTTCGCTGGTTTTTCAGATTGTGCAGTTGGCTGAAATGACCAGTTATCTGGTATTGATCGTGTTTGCCTTGGTCAACCTGGCATTGATTCGAATCAAAAAACGTCAGCCCAGGCCCGAAGGCGTCAGGGTGTTTTCACGTTGGGTACCCTACCTGGGTTTTGCTACTGCGACACTGCTGTTGGTATTTGAAGTGTTTTCAAATATTTTGTGAACAAGCGATTCAGGGCGTCCATTCATTTCACTCTTTCCCCGCTAATACTCATAGAAGGAAAGATTATTTCTTTGTTGCATGGGCTTAACTATACTGATGTGCTCATTAATAATACTAATAGTTGGATGGTGGTGAGATGAAGAAACCTGTCAAAGTCACGATTACCGGTGCTGCGGGTCATATTGGCTATGCCTTGGCATTTCGTGTTGCTTCTGGTGAGATGTTTGGCCCCGACCAACCCGTGATTCTCCGCTTGCTTGAGATACCCCAGGCGCTCTCATCATTAAATGGTGTGGGTATGGAGTTGGAAGATTGTGCATTACCCCTGCTGCACGACATTGTTCTTACTGATGATCCCTCTATAGGTTTTCGTGAAACGGACTATGCGTTGTTAATTGGTGCAAAACCCCGCAGCAAGGGCATGGAAAGAAAGGATCTGATTCTTGAAAATGCAAAAATCTTTGCGGCTCAGGGTAGAAGCATTAATGATAACGCTTCTGGTGATGTGCGTGTGTTGGTCGTCGGCAATCCGGCTAATACCAATGCGTTGATTGCTGCAAGCAATGCGCCCGATCTTGCTAACAGGCAATTCACCGCAATGACCCGTCTGGACCATAATCGAACCATGGGGCAGTTGGCTAACAAGACGAACTCGCTGGTCGCTGATATTAAACGGGTTAACATTTGGGGTAATCATTCAATGACTCAGTATCCCGATATCAGTAACTGCCTGATCGATGGAAAACCCGCTTACGATCTGGTCACGCGTGACTGGGTGATTGATCACATGATACCGCGTATTCAGCGTCGAGGAGCCGAAATTATTGAAGCACGGGGGCTGTCGTCTGCAGCATCTGCAGCTGACGCGGTTGTTGACCATGTTCATGACTGGGCATTAGGCACATCTGAAAATGATTGGGTCAGTATGAGTGTCATGTCGGATGGCAGTTACGGGGTTAGTGAAGGTGTTGTGTTTTCCTTTCCGGTGACCTGCAAGGAAGGAGAGTATGAAATTGTCCAGGGCCTGGATCTCGATGAATTAAGTCAATCCCGCCTAAAAACCTCTGAAAAAGAACTATTGGAAGAACGTGCGATTATTCAGGAATTATTACCCAAAGGATGAAAGCTGGATGGTTGACTCAGCAGCCTTGTTGCTGACGTGATTAGTTGGTTTGAGGTCGGTTGACTTGATAACGGGTCAGAGCAATTCCAGAAATTATAATCACTAAGGCTATAAGGCTACTCCAGCCCACCGGTTCTGAAAGGATGACTACCCCGCAAAAGAACGCGACCACAGGAATCAGGTAATTGATAATCGACAGAAAAGTAGGACCTGCACGTTCAATCACTACAAACAGAATTATGGTGGCAATACCCGTAGGGCCAATACCCAGCCAGACCAGTGATAGTAGTGAACTCCAGCTCACCTGTGTGAGATTAAATTGATTTTGGTATAACCAAATAGGCATTAATGCAAAACTTGCTGCGATAAGTAACCCTGCTCCAGCCACATGAGCTTCAAAATGTGGCAAACGTCGAACCAATATGGTGTTCACTGCATAACTGGTTGCGGCTATAAAAATGGCTATACCACTTAACAAACTGCGAAGATCATCTTGGAAGACCGGTCCCAGCAGCAGGGTGACACCTGAAATGCCCATCAGAAAACCAGTGATCTTGTAGCGATTCAGTACTTCACCCTCAATGAAATAATGCGCCAGGATCATCGTGATCAAGGGCATGACCGCCATAATCATACCGGCTACACCAGAATCGATCGTTTGCTGCCCCCAGGCAATCAGGAAAAAAGGGAGCAGGTTGCCTGCAAATCCTAACAGCAAAAATATCAGCCATGCTCGAATGGTCCAAGGTAAACGATGACGCTTGATATAAAGCGCCAGGGTTAGCACGAAAGCGCCAATTACAACCCGGAAAAAAACAATGGATATTGGATCAATACTCTCCACTGCAATTGCCGTGAACATAAAGGAAGTGCCCCAAAATAAGACCAGAGCCATTAATAAAATCCAGTTGATCAAGTTAGCATTGATTTTCATTTTGAGATCATGACAGGCAGAACCGTTATGTTACGTTTCAACATAGAACATTCAATAGCGGGTTAATTTATTTTTTTATCTGCCTTCAAATAGGTTAAGATTAATATCAGAATAAATATTAATAACCATTCTACTTAATATAAATATTATAAAAATCCATCTAAATTAAGGAGGTCGTTGTGAGTGCACTTGATTCTGATCCCCAGCAGGAAGCTGAAGACACCACCGCAAAGTCCAAACAATTTGCCAATGTTGCTATCGGTTTGTTTTTCCTGGTTTCAGCCATTAGTGTTGTCTTATTTATGTCTCTACTGTTATTAAAATGGCAACCCATCTGGACAGAAGGTTTTAAGGATTTTCATACCATCAGTGACGCCATTGGAGAGCTTGATCAAACAGCGCAGCCGGCTTCAGACGTGATTCCCTTGATGTTGGCCGAAATGGTGCAGATGAATAAAAACATGGTTGAGATGCAAACCATCATGCGTGAAATGGATCAGTCCATGGGTGAAATTGAAAAGGTAACGCCTAATATTCAACACATGACCGCATCCATCAATAGTATGAATTCCATCCTGCAGGCGCAGATGACTAATATGGTTTACTTGATGGATCGAATTGAAAACAAACTGCCTGATATGGATTTTATGCCCTTCAATTAACCATGAGTCATCACCCAAGGTGCTCATGATCCAGCCAACTACTTATTGGCTTCAACGTGGCTGGCAAAACCGGCTCCTGCCTCTGCATAGATATTAAAAACTGCGTCGGCGCCCGCCTTTTTTAGTGGGATATCATCGTCCGGGTACCTTGATGTAGCGGCTATGAGTCCAGGAAAATTAATGACGCGCAGCTGTGCCAGTGCATCCAGGTTGGCATACAAGTTGGGCAGAGCCAGTAGAACGAGTTCGATGCCATGATCTTTACTGATCATTTCCCAGAAATCAGCATCACTGGGATCACCGCGCATCACGTTACGGCCGGCATTTAAATGTTTTTTTACCTTTTCAGCATCAAAGTCTATACCCAGTACGGTATCACCATGGAGTTCGTACATTTTGTCATAGGCCCCGGTTCCCACTCGCCCCATACCGAAAATGGCAATGGTGGCGTTTTGAGGATCCAGGAATTGATCATCTGGAAGGCGTTTTACGCGCTGAAATGTAAGCCAGAATGGCCGGTACTGTCGATAGATTTTGTCATCCCGGTTACTCAAAGAAGCGGCGATCACAAAGGAGACCGAAAGGGCAATGGCAATAACCGCCAACCAGTCTGCGTCGATCCAACCATTCGCCACACCGATAGCGGCCACAATCAAGCCGAATTCACTGTAATTGGTTAAGTTAAGTGTGGCCAGCAATGAGGTTCTGGCCCGCAGCTTGAAGTGAGTCATCAGGGCATAAAACAGAGTCGACTTTAACAGTACAAAAGGCACTAAAAGGAGTCCGATAATCAGGACTGCGGATGATAATTGCCCTGCCATGCCAATAGAAAGGAAGAAACCGACCAGGAAAAAGTCCTTTAATCCTAAAATCGCTCTTGCCATTTCAGTGGACTTGGGGTGATTGGATATCAGTAATCCCATCACCAAAGCGCCCAGGTCATCCTTAACACCGCCCATTTCAAAAACCTCAGCGCCGCCCAGGGCCAAGATCAAACCGTAAAGTACCAGCAACTCCCCATGTCCGATACGCTGTAATAACAGGTGAAATAGAGGCCGGGCAGGAATCAGTAGTAACAAGGAAAAAGCCCAGGGCGATGGTAGTTTACCCATAGACGCGGCTAAAAATGCAACAGCAGCCAGGTCCTGCATTACGAGAATGCCAATGGCGATTCGTCCATGCAGTGATTTCATCTCGCCCTTCTCTTCGAGTGATTTGGCGACAAAAACGGTACTGGAAAAACTCAGTGCAAAAGCCAACAACAAGGACTGCTTGAAATCCAAGGCATTAAACAGGGGCGTACCCATGATGGCTAGGATAAAAATAAACACGCCAAAAATAGCCACCACTATGCCTATATGGAGGCTGGTCACAGCCCATACCTGGGGTCGCAGCATGATTTTCAGGTTCAGTTTGAGGCCAACGGTGAACAGCAGCAGACTGATACCCAGGTCTGCCAATTTTTGCAAGACTTCACCACTGGTGAAACCCAGGTAGTTCAGTAAAAAGCCGGTAGCCAGAAAGCCTACGAGGGGAGGGAGCCCAAGCAATCTTGAGAGTGAGCCGAGTACAAAGGCCATGAAAATCCAGGCTATGTCATCGAGTGCTATGGCAACCCATGTAAAATCCATAGTGGATAAGTCCAAATGCTATCTATGGCCTTATACTATCATGATGAAATTTATGAAAGCTATTCACCAAACATTCCATTGATTTGGCGCAATTGAATTCAAGAAAATTGATTTGCTGATGAAATAGAC
>JASJBW010000205.1 GCA_030066315.1 Gammaproteobacteria bacterium | reverse complement strand
AATGGGTCACCCTGGCCTTGTTTGATAAACCGGAAGCCTTAACCGGCCCCTATTTTGAGGAAAGTTATTATTTAACACCCAGTCATTACAACCTTCAGACACAAGAAGCCATTATCGAGGAAGTCACTCGTTGTTGTCAGGCCTATGGTTTGACGCATGGTCCAATCCATGCCGAGGCCAGGCTGACCGATCAGGGCGTGGTGCTTATCGAACTCGCCTCCAGAACCATCGGCGGACAATGCTCTCAACTGATCGATTACGTTACCGGTATGCCGCTCGAACAAATCATTATTCAATTGATGTCGATGCAACCCCTCGTATTAAAAGACCAAGGACTTTTCGCGGGAGTTTTAATGATTCCTATTACCCAAACCGGCATACTTAAACGGGTTGAAGGTATTACTCAGGCACTCAAGATACCCTTTATCGAGGACGTGGAAATCCATATCCAACCTGGCTATGAATTGATTCCGCTGCCGCAAGGTGCCAGTTACTTGGGATTTATATTTGCGCGGGCACCCAGTTATGCAGATACCTACGAGGCCTTACGTTCAGCCTATTCTTGCCTTGATTTCATCACCACGCCTAAATGGGATCTTGAGGTGACAAATCGTTAGCGCTTTATTTTTTTGCGGCAGGTGGCCGGAATGGTTGATTGGCCAATTCGCCTTCTTTGAACAGAAAACTCAACATATGCTTTTCCAGCAACTGTAGGCTGGTAGGATCCATGGTAGATAATCCATTTTCATTAATGATCATGGTTTGCTGCTCGATCCATTGTTTCCAGCCTTCTTCGGAAACTTCGTTGAAGATTCGCTGACCGAGTTCACCAGGATAAGGAACTCGGGTGAGGCCGGGTGCTTCACGTTTCAGCACTACACAGGAAACCATTCTTGACATATTTGTATTACCAATAAAAAAGCGGCTGTAAAAACAGCCGCAATATTAGCATTAAATAATACAAATCAGAATGCGTAATTCAGACCTACCGATAAGATTGGGTACATTTCAAGATCAGAGATTTCATCATTCGCAGACGCCTCAGCTTCATCCACGTCCGTATCCAATTGAGCCTGATTTGCAGGATTGGTTGCTGTTGGAGCATTCAAGTCCACACTGGGATCCATCAACATCACCCCAATCTCTGCAGAAAATGACAAACCAGCACCGTTTCCGGCTTTGCGGCCAATACCAATGCCAAGATAGGGTTCAAAGTCTTCACCCGCGCTGATTTTTCCGGTGATAGATGGATCAACGAAATCAGTCGCTACATTATATGATGTTCCGCCTAATAAAACGTTGCCCGATCCATCCGGAATCAGAGTCCCCGACAGATCAATCGTACTATCGTTCTTCATTACACCGGCTGTCACATGAAACGTGCCATTGAATACATACCAGTCGAATAATATTGCCTGCGCCCCGAAATCCAGGTCGAGGTTGGAATCAATGGTGTATTGATTTTCCGCATCACTCACTTCGATATCTTCATCAAAATCTGTACTGACATCGGTCAAAGCGACGCGTGCATTAATAGTCTCTGTTAAGGCAACACTGATCTCTGCCCCCGTTCCCACGGTCCCCGCCTTGACCCCGACACCAAAATCTAGTGCATTGACTGAAGTCGACCCCAAAAGCAGCAAACCCAATAAAGCAAATTTTGTTTTCATATTTTATCCATTTTCTATTGATGTGATGAGCTGAGTATAGTTGGTGATACATTTATTTCAGTACTGACACTTAAACATCATATTTAAGCTGTTTTCTTAAGTTTCCATGCTAAAATCAAATGGCAAGAGTATTAATAATAAAGGCGAAGTTTGTCACTCCCAAAACATAAGGTCGTCACCAAACCATCTTATACGTTTACATATTCCGGTATGTCTCATACCGGTAACGTACGTATGCGTAATGAAGATAGTTTTACCTGTTTACCTGAACAGCAACTGTGGGTAGTCGCAGATGGTATGGGTGGGCATGAATCCGGAGATTTTGCCAGCCAGACCATTACCGATCAGGCGGCAAAATTCAGCCCCCAATCCACGTTGGAGTCTTCAATATTACTTCTGGAAGAGAATCTATTACACAGTAATTCATTGATTCGAGAGAAAGCCAGTAAGATGGGTAACCAGGCGACCATAGGCAGCACAGTGACTTGTCTTTATATCTGGGAAAACCTGGCTTTTGCCTTATGGGCCGGTGACAGTCGTATCTACCTGTATCGTAATCATCAACTCGAACGTCTGACAGAAGACCATAGTTACGTGGAAGAATTGGTCAGAATGGGCAAGTTGAACTCGCAAGAAGCTGAAGAACATCCGGCCGCCAATGTGGTCTTAAATGCCATCGGTATCGATGCCAGCCTGGTAGTCGATATGGAGTTCTACGAAATCGAAGATAAAGATCTGTTTATTTTATGTTCCGATGGGCTTTTCAAAGATCTTTCGGATGATAAAATCGCGGACTTGTTGGAGCATTCCAACCATTCTCTTGAAGAGCTCAACCAGGCGCTGATTGATGCGGCGCTGGACGCCGGAGGTAGTGATAATACCACCGTGGTTTTGGTGAAAGCAGATATTGAGGAACAAAATGTCTGAAATATGTGAAACGATCATTGACGATTATCTAACCGGGGTACTCAGTCGGAAAGACATGGAAGAGGGACTTACCTCGATATTCCATGCATCCCAAGGAAGCAGTGCGAAAACCCTATCCTATCTCAAGCAGCTTTATACTCAGGATAAACTGAACGACGATCAATTTAAAAATCTGTCTCAAACAGTTTCACAAATCAGTATCCATACCACGTTAAATGGCAATGGTGGTGCGACGGATATCTCGTATTTCAATGAAGATAAAACGCTGCATGTCACTGACCTCTCCGATACTGAGGCCAAAATGGATGATATGGCCGACCAGACAGTGATCATTCGTACGGATACCGCGATGCCCGCATCCAACCAGGATTTGCCGGCTTTTACCAACAAGGATGAAGAAATCAGTTTTGACGAGGATATTACTGAAGAGAGTCATCCGACCCAAGTACCCCCTCCGAAATCAGCACCCAAGGTAAAACACGAAAATCTAGGGCCAGGCATTACTTTAAAGAATCGTTTTGTGTTACTTGAACGTCTTGGCCAGGGCGGCATGGGCGTGGTATTTAAAGCCAAAGACATGCTGAAAGTAGAAGCCAAGGATAAGGATCCTTACGTCGCCATCAAGGTGCTGACGGACGCCTTTAAGAAATATTCCGGATCCTTTATCGCATTACAACGTGAAGCGAGCAAAGCCCAGCGACTGGCACACCCCAATATTGCTACCGTTTATGACTTCGACCGTGACGGTGACACAGTTTTCATGACCATGGAATACCTGCAAGGTAAACCTCTCAACCGACTGATTAAAGAGTTGGCGCAAAAGCCATTAAAAACGGATCAGGCACTGACGATCATCGAACAGTTGTGTCATGGCCTGGCATATGCGCATGAAAAGAAACTGATTCATTCTGACTTCAAACCCGGTAACTGTTTCCTGTTAAATGATGGCACGGTGAAACTGCTCGATTTTGGTATCGCACGCGCAAGTACCGTCGCGGGCGAAGAAAATGAAAAAACCATGTTTGATCCGGGCAAATTAAGTGCGGTCACACCCGCGTATGCTACTCCGGAAATGTTCGCAGGCATGAATCCCGACCCGCGTGATGATATCTATGGCTTGGCCTGCGTAGCCTACCAGCTTCTCGCGGGAGGCAAACACCCCTATAACAAAGTTGCAGCACCTAAAATCAAGGAACTGGGGATCAAACCCAAGAACATCAAAGGCCTCGATCGACGCCAGCAACGTACATTACTGAAAGCGCTGACCGTTATTCGTGAAGACCGAATTCCCTCAGTCGAGAAATTCCTGGATGGTATTCGCCTGAAAAAATCGCATTCAAAGAAGATGTTATTAGGCGCCCTATTCCTGGTCATTATCGGCGCTGGAGTGGGTTACAAACCTTTCCTACAACTCCGTGCGGAACAAGCTCTATTTGACAAGATAGAAAAGATCAAGTCAGGTGATAAAGCATTAATGATTGAAACCATCTGGGGGCTTGACCAAGTCAGCGAAGAAGAACAACGCATCCTTTCGGTGGGGCTACGTCGTGAAATCATCACTTTCTACCGTGACCGGATAAAATCAGTATTTCGACCTAAAGAAGGTCTCTATGATTACCCCCAGGCTCTCAGTCTGCTGGATCAGGCAAAACAACACTATCCTGACTCTGTTGCACTATCCACCGTTGAAGAACAAATCAAGGAAGAGAAAGATCGCCTGATGGCCAGTTTAATCTCACTGTTTAACCGTTACGTGAAAGCAAAAAAACTGATAAAGACTGAATCCGGTGAAGACTTGACGACTGTTCTACCCCTGTTGAAACGGGTAGATCCCAAACATTACCTGTTGAAAGATACGAAACTATCCGAACTCTATTTATCCGAAGCTGAAAAGCTTCTGGCTAACAGCCAATTCAAACCCGCCTCTGAATATATTGAAACGGGTCTGAAATTCTTTCCCGATCATCCACGATTGCAGAGTTTAAACAAACAGATTAATGCGCAGAGTTTTCGCTGATGACGCTTTCAAATTCCCCGTTACGAATGCTTGTAAAGAGTTATTCCAGTGGCATGCTGGACCGCGAACAATACCTCCACATACGCCAACAGGTTTTAAAAAGGCTATCCAAGAAAGGGGCTATTTCACACGAGGATTTACAAAATTTTCTTAAGCTTTATCAAGATAGGAGTATCAATAAAACCACCACTAATTACTCCCCTTCAGATTGGCTGATCATCGGGCTGGGACTTGCAGCCGCCTCCACTCTTGCCTGGATTATATTTGCATAAAAAAAGCCGCGGTGAAAAACACCACGGCTAATTACAAATCCATCAACTTAAGTAGATTAAGCTATCGAATCATAATTAACATAAGTTAATTATGCAAGATGCTAATAATAGCTTTTTTGGCTTAATATCTACGATCTAATCTAAATGCTCGATACTGGTGATACTTAACCCTGATTTTATCAGGGTTATGTTATACTGCTGTCGTTTTTTGTTTTTCTGATCATCATGTCTGAAGAGTTCCCCATTATTGCATTAACTGGATCTTCCGGTTCCGGTAGTTCAGCCTTTACCCAGGCATTTCAACATATTTTTTGGCGTGAACGGGTTAAAGCCGCATACATACAGGGTGATGCTTTCCACCGATTTTCACGCAAGGAAATGAAGAAGGAAAGTAAAAAAGCGCTTAAAGAAGGCCAAAACTTGACTCATTTCAGTCCTGAAGCAAATCACCTGGATAAATTGGAATCCTTGTTCTTCCAGTATGCCGCAACGGGTACGGGTATGTACCGATATTACTTGCATTCACAGGAAGTAGCATCAGACTGGGGTCAAAAAACGGGTACACTGACGCCCTGGCAAGAGTTGGATAAAGATACCGATCTATTGTTATACCGAGGATTACATGGTGCAGCCATTGATGGCGATATAGATATCTCCAGTTATCCTGACTTGTTAATCGGTGTCGTGCCTAATGTAAACCTCGAATGGATCCGTAAACTCAAACGTGATACTTCTTT
>JASJBW010000204.1 GCA_030066315.1 Gammaproteobacteria bacterium | reverse complement strand
GTACTCACGTACCTAAATCACTCGCCGTTCAATCAAACGATCATTATTACTGTTGTCAGGAACACGCAAATCTGGATGAGTAACAACCAAGCACCCCTCAAATTTGGTTTTCAGGCGCGTTCAAAAAACTGGACTTCATTACGTTTACTCAATGTTTATCGAATAGGCATAGCGACCATTTTTTTCAGCCAGAGTTTTGTCCAGAATTCACCACTTCTTAATATTTTCAACTTACCATTGTATGCCTGGAGCAGCTTTGCCTATCTAGTACTTTCTGTTGTGATGACAATTGCAGCCTGGATTGAAAGACGTAACTTTCAAGTTCAAGTCTCTGTGCAAACCTACATTGATATCATTGCAATCATATTGGTGATGCATGCCTGTGGTGGCATTAGCAGTGGTCTGGGTATGCTTTTAATCATCACTATTGCCGTGTCAGGATTATTAGGTAAAGATTCTTTGGCAACGATATTTGCTTCTCTAGCATCTGTCGGATTATTAGCAGAATTCTTTTTTTCAACCCACTATACCTCTTACTCAGGCACTTCCACCCAGGTTGGCTTACTGGGTGCAGCCCTTTTTGCCACGGCCTTGGTGACTCAGACCCTGATGCAACGTATTCGCAGCAGTGAAGCCTTGATTCAACAACAAAAGCTGGATGTTGCCAACTTATCTGCCTTGAATGCGGAAATCATTCAAAACATGCAGTCCGGAGTTATTGCTCTAGATAGTACCGATCAGGTGCGTCACATCAACGATACTGCGAAAACCATGCTGCAAGCCGGTGTGATTCAATACGATGACGACCCCACTTTACCTTTTGCCAGCCAAACCGTTCTACCCGAGATCCATCAAGCTTTGGAACGCTGGCGTAAAAAACCTGAAATATCGACTGCCCTTTTATCCAGCGCCAAGGGTAGTCAGGACATCCAGGTTAGTTTTCGTGACTTAAGATCAAAGTCGCACCAGGGAACGTTGATTTTTCTTGATGATGTATCCACTTTAAAACATCAAATGCAACAATCAAAGTTAGCTTCACTGGGGCATTTAACCGCTAATATCGCTCACGAAATTCGTAATCCACTGGGCGCCATTTCACACGCTGCCCAATTGCTCGCTGAAAACAAGGAGCTCCCCACTACGGAAACCCGTCTTACTGAAATCATTGGCCAACACTCCAGTCGTATCAACGAGATTATCGAAGATATTATGCAGTTATCACGTGGGCGCATGGCCAGTCAGGACAAGATAGAACTTCAGAGCTGGATTAAAAATTTCATAGAAACCTACTGCCATGGTAATGATTCCAGTATTGATTGTTTCAAGCTCGAGTTACCCAAGGAAGCCATATCCATTATTTTTGATGCTGGGCATCTCAACCGTATCCTGACCAATTTATGCAACAACGCAAAAATTCATGGCAATGCCGATCTTCCCATCTATATTAGAATTCATAGTGATACTAAAAACATGATAGCTATTGAAGTCGCGGATCAAGGCAGGGGTTTAAACAATGATGAGCTGGATAAAATATTTGAACCTTTTTATACCACCAGTCATAAAGGTTCAGGATTAGGACTTTATATCGTGAGCCAACTGTGTGAACTCAATGATGCCTCGATTGACGTACTTACCAATGATTTTGGTGGTACCAGTTTTGTCATTAAGAAAAAATCTGCATGAATAATCAATCCGTTTTAGTCGTAGATGACGAACCCGATATCCGCGAATTACTGGATATCACTTTATCCCGTATGGGCCTTCAAGTTACCTGCGTGGAGGACTACACCTCGGCGACACGGGCATTATTAGCGGACTCCTATGACTTTTGCCTGACTGATATGAAACTCCCAGATGGTGATGGCATTGCCCTGGTTAAATACATCCAACAAAATAATCCTGACTTGCCTGTGGCCGTCATTACTGCACATGGCAATATGGAATTAGCCATCGATGCAATGAAAGCCGGTGCCTATGATTTTGTTTCCAAACCGGTCTCCCTGGATAAATTACGTAACCTGATCGAGAAAGGTCTACAAACCTCAAGCCGCCCTACCGAAACTACGTCTTCCTCCAAATACCAGATCATTGGCGAATCAAAAACAATCAAGGAGTTGCGTAAAACCATCAAAAAGTTTGCACGTAACCAGGCACCCGTATTTATCGAGGGTGAATCCGGTACGGGTAAAGAACTGGTAGCCCGTCAAATTCATACAAACGGTGCCCGTTCGGAAGGTCCTTTCATTGCGGTGAATTGTGGAGCCATTCCCGGCGAATTAATGGAAAGCGAGTTATTTGGTCACTTAAAGGGTAGCTTCACGGGTGCGATAAATGATAATCCCGGCATGTTCAAAACGGCTGAAGGAGGTACTCTGTTCCTGGATGAAATAGCCGATCTGCCCCTCAATATGCAGGTAAAACTATTACGTGTTATTCAAGAAAAAAGTATTCGCCCGGTGGGCGCTAATCAAGAAGAGAGTATTGATGTGCGTATCATCAGTGCCTCACATAAGGATTTAGCCAACCTGGTGGAGCAAGGCCAATTTCGCCAAGATCTATACTACCGAATCAATGTCATCGGTATCCGGGTTCCTCCCCTTACAGAGAGAAAAGAGGATATCTCTATTCTCGTAACGTATATATTGGATAAATTAAGCCAGGATAATGCGGTGAGTTATTCCATCGATCCAGAAGCCATCGTGGCACTTGAATCCTATACATTCCCGGGCAATGTGAGGGAATTAGAAAATATCCTTGAACGCGCGTGTGCAATGAGTGATAGCGATCGCATTACGAAGCAGGATCTTCACTTACCCGATGCCAACACTCCAGAAACTGCTGTGGGCTTATTAGAAAAAACCAGTGAAATGGAAGCTCAGGCTCTAGAGGAGGCATTAAAAGAGAATAAATGGAACCAGTCAGCAGCAGCTCGGCAATTGGGGATGACTCTGAGACAGTTACGTTATCGCTGCGAAAAGTTGGGATTACTTAAAAATTCCTAACACTAATGTCAATTTTTGACAAAAATGTTAAACAAATTTTGAGTGGTCACCCTCCCAGAGCAGCAATCACACCCATCCAACACCTCTAAGTTACTGTTTTTAATATAAATTTCAAATTATTTAAAAATTTGGCACAGCACCTGCTATACCTACTTCATGAATCGGCTTTCCGCTTCAACCGGGCTCCGGCTCTAATTTGATTTTTAATTACGAGGAAATAGAAATGAAAAAACAACAATCTGGTTTTACATTGATTGAATTAATGATCGTGGTCGCGATCATCGGTATTCTGGCAGCTATCGCTTTACCGGCCTACCAGGATTACACCATCCGTGCCCGTGTGACAGAAGGTCTATCTCTGGCTTCTGGTATTAAAGCAACTGTGGGTGAAAACATTGCTAACAACGGTGGTGTTATTGGTGGCACGGCCATGTGTGCGGGTGCCAATGTGACCGCTGCTGGCGCAGTTGCTACATTGACTTGTGGATCTGGTGACGGTGTTATCAACTTCACTATGGATGCTACCGGTGGTAGTGCTGCCGTACAACTTGAGCCTTCAGTTGCCAGTGCAGGCGCACCGGTTGTATGGGATTGCACAACATCAACTAACGCTGCATTTGTACCTGCTGAATGTCGTTAATCTAACATAAGATTAGCTCATAAAAACCCCGGGGCTTGCCCGGGGTTTTTTTTTGCTTTCTTAAAATTTTTTACTGTGGTAATAGTATTTTGATCAGTACACTGCATCAATAAAAAAATGGCTAATCAGTGATTTTCAAAGTGATCGATAAGCTTTTCCCAATAGCCCATCATATAAACTGAAAGAAAATTGAACATGATGGGTCATTCACAAAGACGTCATTCGTCCTATTAAAACATCATTAATTAAAAGGATTGGATCAATTAGTCTTGAATAAGTAACTGGTATTTGACCAGAAGCTCTCTTTTAATATTTGGAATGTCATTCAATGATTGCAGATATTGTTTTTTAATATCCCCTTTAAATGAAGCCGGAGCATTGATCAACAAAGCTGCAATTTCCTCATAAGTAGCCTCTCTCTCAGTGTTACCTTTTAATAACCGTATATAGTTCGTCAACTTATCATAACCATCCGGTTGAGCCTGAACCAAGGGTAGCCAAGTCTCTGACAAAGCTTCATTGCCTCCGACAGCAAGAATTTGATTATGAAATTCTTTCGCTTTAGCCCTTTCGCCCTTTAATATTAACCGGCTATATTGTTTATAAAAATCTCTGGCTAATTCATCATCATTTTTTTGATACAACCAAGCACCAAAACCAGCGGACAAAAAAACCACTGTGACTAAAATGATATAAGATGGACAAACTTTCTTAAGGTTTTGCATGGTTCTCGACCAAGGACTCCTGGATGATATGGCTCATCGATGTTTCACTGATTTGAATAGCATCCAGAGTAATACCCTTAAGATTACCTCCAGATATGGTGCCACCCTTCGAGTATCGAGGATTTTTTCTGTAAAGCGCGATGGGTGAACTGATGTTTGTACCGAAACTGATATCATCTATCTGAGCAACAGAATCATCTTTAACCGCAACACCAATTTCACATCCCTTCATATTGGCTTGCTTGATTTGCACCTGACTCGCTTCTCCAATTGAAAAACATTTATCACCGGTATTCTCGATATCAATATTTTCAGCCGAAGCGATAGAGGTCATCAAATCCACGGCATCGTTGCCAATGTTTCGAAAGGAAGCGTATGATAAATTCACATTGACGATATCCATATCCAGCGCATCAAAAGCCGTGTTTTCAAAGTGACAATGGTCGATGGCACCCTGACTATAAGCCACATGAAGCGCGTCATCACCAATGGTATTATTTTCTATAAGACAATGAGACAAGGTGAATGATTCAACATCGTGAATATTAAACTGACCTGGATAATCAATAAGCTCATGCGAGACCAGGGAACCACCGGTCACTTTAATATGACTAAAGTGGCTTTCAGAAGCACGCTGCCCTTTTACAATGATAGCACCCCAAGATTCGCCATCGATTTTTTGTTTAAAAATGATTGGATTATCAGCGTTTCCAATTGCCGAAACTTTTCCATGGAATATCACGGATCGATTCTTACCCATTCGAAAAACCGTACCCGGGGCTATTTCAACATGTTGATTACTTTCAAAAGTCATATCCTCGCTAACATCGATGTCTCCTGAAAGTAAGACCTGTTTGATCATCTTGGTATTCTCTTTTTGCAGACGCCAGGGATGAGGGGAGGTATTTAATTCATCCTGAGCTAAAGTTGGAACTTTGCTTAATTCTATCTGTTTGCCGGTAACCCCATTTCTTGCATGGAGGAATGTATTGTCTGAAATAAGCGATGGCTTGATATTTTTCAATTTGAATTCATAAACGAGCACAGCGGGGGCGCTATAGTTCTTACCAAATGTCATGATGGACCATGCGTCCTCTCGACCTATGGGGTTACTCTCGATAGTCTTGCGACCGGGATAGAGGCGTTCTGCTTCATCCGGTGATACCACTGAATGCATTTCACCCTCCAATATGCGTTGAATTTCAACCTGGCTCGCTAAGCTATCTGGAATCAGATTCCAGGGATTAAACTCAACCGGACTATTTCCGGAAACAGCCAGGATTAACCTCGTGTCAT
>JASJBW010000203.1 GCA_030066315.1 Gammaproteobacteria bacterium | reverse complement strand
TGGAAGCTGAGATACAAATCGATGCCTGGATCAAGGACGAAAAAATAAAGCTCGTTAAATAATTACGTAACAGGCTGCTCCTCGATGGTATGGTCTTTTGACCATGCCGTTTTGTGTGCACGTTTAAAACTTAAAATTTAAAGAAAGGTGATATCAATGAAAAAATGGGTCTACGCATTTGCCGATGGTGATGGAAAAGATAAAACACTACTGGGTGGTAAAGGTGCGAACTTATGCGAAATGACTCAAATAGGTTTAAATGTGCCCCCAGGATTTGTCATTACCACAGAAGCATGCCTGCATTATCTGGACTCGGCTGATCAGCAAATGCCGGCAGAGGTCATGGAGCAGGTCAGAGAAGAAATGGCTCGTGTGGAAAAAGCCACAGGTAAGCGTTTTGGGGATCCTCAGAATCCCTTATTGGTATCGGTTCGAAGTGGCTCTGCCATGTCCATGCCCGGTATGATGGATACCATTCTTAATCTGGGGCTGAACAATGAAACCTTGCAGGGCGAGATAGAACAAACCGGTGATGCCCGCTTTGGGTATGATGCCTATCGTCGTTTTATTCAGTTATTCGGCAAGGTCGCCATGGGTGTTTCTGATGAATTATTTGATGCAGAATTTGAAGCTGTTAAACAGGCTGCGCGGGTTACCGAGGATGTCGGCCTATCTGCTGAGGATTTACAAGAAATCAGCGAACGATTCCTTTCAGTGTTTGAACAAAACACCGGCCGTCCTTTTCCCCAGGATCCTTACGAACAAATAGAGATCGCCATCAAGGCCGTTTTTAATTCCTGGATGGGGAAACGCGCCGTTGATTACCGACGGGAATTCAATATTACCCCTCAAATGGCCAATGGTACCGCAGTCAATATCTGTACCATGGTCTTTGGTAATCGTGGAGATGATTCAGCAACAGGTGTTGCGTTTACCCGCAATCCCGGTACCGGAGAAAATCGTTTATTTGGGGAGTACCTGGTGAATGCTCAGGGTGAGGATGTTGTGGCCGGTATCCGTACCCCGAAGCCCATCGATAAACTTGATCAGGAAATGCCCGAAATGGCCAGACAACTGGCTGAACTTCGTGATCGCCTGGAAAATCATTACAAGGAAGTCCAGGATTTTGAGTTCACTATCGAAAAAGGCACGCTGTATTGTCTCCAGACCCGTAACGGTAAGATGAATGCCACGGCCATGGTTCGTTCTTCGGTGGATATGGTGCATGAAAAACTGATCTCCAAGAAACAGGGACTGCTGCGCATCAATCCGGATCATCTTGAACAAATGCTTTACCCACGCCTGGATACCAATGTCCGGGTTGACCCCGTGGCCCAGGGATTGCCTGCTTCACCAGGAGCTGCAGTGGGGCAGGCGGTATTTGATGCCGATCGTGCTGAACAACTGGGTAAGGATATGTCGATGAAAGTTATTCTGGTACGTGAAGAAACCAAGCCTGAAGATATTCATGGATTCTTTGCGGCACAAGGCATTTTAACCAGCCGGGGGGGTAAAACTTCACATGCGGCCGTGGTGGCGCGTGGAATGGGTAAACCCTGTGTTGCCGGTGCAGAAGGTATCCGAGTGGACGTAGCGCGTAGAGAGGCTTATGTGGGCGACCATGTTATCAAGGAAGGCGATTTAATCACGATTGATGGTTCCAATGGCAATGTGTACTTTGGAGAGATTGACACGGTAGAACCAGAATTTACCAACGAACTCAACCAATTATTGAAATGGGCGGATAACAAATCTTATCTTCGTGTGATGGCGAATGCGGATACTCCCGAAGATGCAGAAAGGGCCCTTAAATTTGGCGCGAAAGGGATTGGTCTCTGTCGAACCGAGCGGATGTTTAATGCGGTTGAACGCTTGCCCATTGTTATTGAAATGATCGTTGCAGATAGTCTTGAAGAACGACAGGCGGCCCTGGACAAATTATTACCGATACAGCGAGCCGATTTCCGCAAGCTGTTCGAGACAATGGCACCATTACCCGTGACCATTCGTTTACTGGATCCCCCCATACATGAATTCCTGCCTACTGAGAACCAGCTGGAGGATGAAATCGAAAACCTCAGGCATTTGAAAAATTCAGTGCGCGGTCTGGATGTCTTGGCAAGTTCGATGCTACTACTCAAGGAAATGAATACGGAAGGTGAGGCTATCCCTGACATCGTGGATATCAACCTGGTCGAAAAAGCGATCGAAACCAAGGAGATGATGTTGCGTAAGGTCAGGGCATTGACCGAAGTGAATCCTATGTTGGGTCATCGTGGTGTTCGTCTGGGTATTACCTATCCCGAAATATATCGTATGCAGATTCGGGCGATTCTCGAAGCAGAAGCGGAATGTGCAGCTAAAGACCTCGAGGTACATCCCCAGATGATGGTACCGCAGGTCTGTTCGGCCGAAGAATTAAAATGGGTGCGCCGTTACGTTGACGAGATCAAGGCTGAAGTCGAAGCGGATACCGGGCATAAGTTGAACTGCCGTTTTGGTACGATGATTGAAGTTGTTCGTGCCTGTATGCGAGCAGACTCGTTAGCCAAGCAGGCGGAGTTCTTTTCATTTGGAACCAACGATTTGACCCAGGCGACTTTTTCTTTTTCCCGTGAAGATGCCGAGAACAAGTTTCTGCCCATGTATAACCAGAACCTGATCTTGCGGGATAATCCTTTCGAGGTGTTGGATTCCAAGGGCGTCGGCAAATTGATGAAGCTGGCATTACAATGGGGTCGAGAAGTCAAACCCGATATGTCGTTTGGTATCTGTGGTGAACACGGAGGACATCCCGCTTCGATTGAATTTTGTCACCAGGCCGGCCTGAACTACGTTTCCTGTTCAGGACCCAGAGTACCGGTTGCTCGTCTGGCAGCAGCACATGCCGCCTTGAATAATAGCTAGCACTTATTCTAAGACCTTAATTAAACTGCCCTCATTGTTTGAGGGCAGGGTTTCTAGCCGAAAGCTTATAAGGTATGGCCCATAACTTATTAGAATGACTCATCGACGTTTTTTATACTGTTCGTTTATTGAATTGATAAACGATCATGACTGAAGAATTTCGTCAACAAGCACTGGACTATCACCGTAAACCCAAACCCGGCAAATTAGCCATACAGTCTACAACGCCTCTAGAAACCCAAATCGATCTTGCATTAGCCTATTCACCCGGCGTGGCTTATGCCTGCGAGGAAATCGAACAACAACCGCTCTCTGCCAGTCAGTATTCGGCGCGTGCAAACCTTGTGGGTGTGATCACGAACGGAACGGCCGTTCTGGGATTAGGTGCTATCGGACCGTTAGCCTCAAAGCCTGTTATGGAAGGCAAGGCTGTGCTGTTTAAAAAGTTTGCGGATATTGATGTCTTTGATATCGAGATTGATGAAAAGGATCCATTGTTGTTGGCTCAATCCATAGAACGCCTGGAACCGACATTTGGTGGGATTAACCTCGAAGATATCAAAGCCCCGGATTGTTTCATCGTCGAAGAATACCTGCGTTCAAAAATGGATATCCCGGTGTTCCATGACGATCAACATGGTACCGCTATTGTCGTGGCTGCCGCGATGACCAGTGCCCTCGATTTAACCGGTAAGTCGATCGAAGAGGTCAAGCTGGTCGCCTCGGGTGCAGGGGCAGCCGCCCTGGCCTGTTTGAACCTGTTGGTTGCGATGGGTATGAAAAAGGAAAACATCATCGTTACGGATATTGCGGGCGTGGTCTATGAAGGGCGCGCCGAAGAAATGGATCCTTACAAGGCCCGTTATGCCGTGGATACACCGATGCGTACGTTGAAAGAGGTGATCACGGGTGCTGATGTATTTCTCGGGCTCTCTGCGGCTGATGTACTTAAACCGGAAATGTTGCAATCGATGGCATCCAACCCCATCGTCTTTGCACTGGCCAATCCAAATCCAGAAATCGATCCGCAACTGGCACAGCAAATCAGGGATGACTTGATTATTGCAACGGGCCGGTCCGATTTTCCGAATCAGGTTAATAATGTTTTATGTTTCCCCTTTCTTTTTCGCGGTGCCCTGGATGTGGGCGCCACCGAAATTAATGAGTCGATGAAACTGGCTTGTGTCAAAGCCCTGTCTCAACTGGCCCGAGCGGGCAGTGCTTCAGATGTGGTCAGTTCAGCCTATGCGGGTGAAACGCTCAGCTTTGGCCCTAAATACCTGATACCCAAACCTTTCGATCCCCGTCTGATCATTCGCATTGCACCCGCAGTGGCCCAGGCTGCCATGGAATCAGGCGTTGCCACCCGGCCCATCGAAAAAATGTCGGATTATCGTGATCGATTGACCAGTTATGTATTTCGCTCGGGCATGATCATGAAACCGGTCTTTGATGTGGCACGCAACAGTGAGTGCCGTGTTGTATTTGCCGAAGGTGCAAATTTACGCGTATTACAGGCCGTGGAATATATCGTTCAGGAAAAAATCGCCTTTCCAATCTTACTCGGTCGCCCCGACGAGATTAAACGTCAGATCAAACAGCATGGTCTCAAAATTCGTGAAGATGTTGATTTTGAAATTCGATATGAAATCGATGAAAAGAAGTATGCGGATTGTTATCACAGGATTTTACAACGTCGTGGTATTACTCTAGAAGAAGCCTTTGCGCATGTGCGGGCGAGCGAAACCTTACAGGCAGCCTTGATGGTTAAAACCGGTGATGCCGACACCTTGATTTGTGGTTCCATTGGTCGATTCCATCAACATTTACGCAGAATCACCGATGTGGCCGAGCAACCCAGGGGCGCGCATAGTTTAGCCACCCTTTCGGTACATACGCTGAGTTCGGGAACTTATTTCATTTGCGATACGCAAGTCAATATACTGCCTTCTGCAGAGGAGATCGCTCACACGACACTACTTGCAGCAAAAGAAGTTGAACGTTTTGGCATTAAACCCAAGGTAGCGTTGCTATCACATTCCAATTTTGGTGACCGGGATTCAGACTCTTCGGTGAAAATGCGTCAAGCCAGAAACATAATCCTGCAAATGGCCCCCGATCTCGAAATCGATGGTGAAATGCAGGCTGATTCGGCCTTATCAGAAATAAAACGCAGGGCCCGGTTTACCGGTGAAACCTTTAGTGGAACCGCCAATTTGTTGATCATGCCCAACCTGGACGCCGGCAATATCGCTTTTAACATGATTCGGGTATTGGGTGATGGTGTGGCTATTGGCCCCATCTTGCTGGGTTGTAAATTACCTGGTCACGTTCTGAATTCGTCGATCAGCGTCAGAGGGCTGGTAAACATGACTGCCGTGGCCGTTGCCCAGGTCATCAAGGATAATGACACACCATGAACAGTCCCGGGGAACTGTGAACTAAGTCCATTTTGCTTGAAAATATAAGCAAATTCTAATATACTCGCCTCATTTTTATCCGGACGAGTTTAAACATGACAACTCAAGTAGCAGATAGTATCCACGGGAAACGAATTGCCAAAATTATTAGTGTTGTCATTTTTATTCTGGCTTCCATCAACGGGATTTTTACCTTTTCCGGTGCTCATTTATTCATCGATGAGATGATTTTTGCGGCACTGTTCGCAGTGGCGGTACAGTTTTCCATAGCGGTCAGCCTGATTGCGCTGCCCTATGTGCGCGGACTGGGTAAACTGGTTTTGATCGTAGTGTATGCGGCAGC